>DXBZ01000126.1 GCA_019116265.1 Candidatus Olsenella stercoravium
GGCCCCTGCGGGCCAGCTCGTCGCGGATGGCGGCGGAGACTACGTCGGGGTCCCACTCGCCCACGGTGACCTTGACCGGCAGGCGCCCCGGCGGCGGCGTCATGATGAGGCTCATGTCGCGCACGCCGCTCATGGCCATCTGCATCGTGCGCGGGATGGGCGTTGCGGAGAGCGTGAGCACGTCCACCTGCTCGCGCATGTTCTTGAGCTGCTCCTTGTGCTGCACGCCAAAGCGCTGCTCCTCGTCGATGATAACGAGCCCCAGGTCGTAGGGGTTGACGTCGGCCGAGAGCAGCCGGTGCGTGCCGATGAGCACGTCCACGCTGCCGTCCGCAAAGCCCTCGAGCGCCTTGCGCTGGCGGGCCGGCGTCACAAAGCGGGAGAGCACGGCCACCTTGAGGTCAAAGGGCGAGAAGCGCGAGAAGAACGTCTCAAAGTGCTGCTGCGCCAGAATCGTGGTGGGGCAGAGCACCATGACCTGCTTGGCGTCCTGACAGCACTTGAACGCCGCGCGCAGGGCGACCTCCGTCTTGCCAAAGCCCACGTCGCCGCAGAGCAGGCGGTCCATGGGCCGGCGCGCCTCCATGTCGGCCTTGATGTCGGCGATCGAGGCGCGCTGGTCTGCCGTGAGCTCGTAGGAAAAGCTCGCCTCCATCTCCTCCTGGACGGGCGTGTCCTGCGAGAAGGCGTAGCCGGGCACGGAGCTGCGGCGCGTGTAGAGGTCCACCAGGTCAAAGGCGAGCTTCTTGGCGGAGCGGCGCGCACGCCCCGTGGCGCGGGACCAGTCGGCGGTGTTGAGGCGCGTCAGGCGCGGGGCGGAGCCGTCGGGACCGACGTAGCGCGTGATGCGGTCCACCTGCTCGAGCGGCACAAAGAGCTTGTCCTCGCCGGCGTACTCCAGCAGGAAGTAGTCGCGCTCTCGCCCGGCCACCTCCTGGCGCACGATGTCGGCAAAGAGCGCGATGCCGTGCGTGGCGTGGACGACGTAGTCGCCGGGCTTGAACGGGAAGGTCACGCTCGTGGGGTCCACGCGGCGGGCGCGGCGGCGCGACTTGGCCGTACGGGACGCGAGGTCGGAGACCGAGAGCACGGCCAGGTGCGCACCCGGGATCACGATGCCGGCCGGCACGGGCGCGTCGGTGAAGGTGACGCGGCCACGATCCAGGGGGCGTACCTGCGGCTCGTTATTCTCGGCCGCCGTCCCCAGCGACTCCACAAAGGGGACGTTCTCATCTGAGAGGCGCAGCTCCAGCGACTCGCGCGCGCCGCGGTCCGGCACGGCAAAGATGACGGAGCAGTTGTCGTTCACGAGCTGGCGCACGCGGCCCATGAGCTTGGCATCCGAGCCCGCGATGCCGGGCTGGCGCACCTCGAGGTCAGCGGTGGAGGTCCCGGCGCCGGCACGCAGCATCGACGAGAAGGACAGGCGCTGCTGACGGCCAAAGTCCATCTCGCGCGGGGAGGTGTAGAGGCCGTCGAGGGGGACGCGCGCGGCGCTCGCGGCGGCGGCGAGCTCGTCGGTGGCCCGCATGCAGTCGTCGAAGAGGGCGCGCGGCTCGGCGAGCACGACGAGGGTCTCGGCGCAGATGTGCTCGAGCGGGCTCGCCGTGGCGCCGTAGAGCTGCGGGAGGTAGCGCTCGAGCGCGGGCGCGGCGGCTCGCTGGCGAATGAGCTCCAGGTCGGCGGCCGTCTTGGTGCTCTCCTGCGCGGCCTTGAAGAGGGCGCGCTCGGCGCGGGCCACGGTCTCGTCCGTGAGCGCGAGCTCGCGGCAGGGCGCCACCGTCACCTCGCCCAGCTCGCCGATCGTCTGGCCCGTGGAGGGGACCATGCGGCGCACGCGGTCGATCTCGTCGCCAAAGAACTCGATGCGCACCGGGCTCGTGGCCTGCGCGGGAAAGACGTCCACAGCGTCGCCGTGCACGTGGAAGGTGCCGGGGGCGTCCACGTCGCCGGCGTCGTTGTAGCCCATGCCCACGAGCAGCGCGGGCACGTCCTCAAAGGGGACCTCCTCGCCCACCGCAAAGGTGCTCGAGGCAAAGTAGCCCGAGCCCGGCGGCGGCACGCGGCGCAGGAGGGCGTGGGCGGAGGCCACGATCACGCAGCGCTCGCCTGCGGCGAGACGCGCCACGGAGCGGCAGCGCGTGCCGATCACGGCGTCGTCGGGGGCGGTGTCCGCCCAGGGACGGTCGCGCCGCTCGGGGTAGCGGCCCACGACGTCCTGGCCGAGCCACGCCGCGAGCGCGCGTGCCGTGCGGTCGGCGGCCTCCTCGCCGGAAACGACGAGCAGGCAGGGGCGCGGGTTTCTCGCCCAGAGCGCGGCCAGCACGAGCGGGCGCGCGGACTGGGCGACCGACAGGCTGGCGTCGTCACCGGCGTCGAGCGCGCGCACGAGCGGCGCGAGCTCCGGGGCGGCGGTCAGTTGGCGAGAGACGCGGTCAATCAGCATGGGCTACCTCTACAGCAGGGAGCGCCGGCCCCGGCATCCGGGGTCGGTCGCGACGGGTGGTTCTTCTCGCCCATTGTAGCGGGCGCCGCACGCGCCTTCAAAATCGCGGCACGTCTCAGGGTCGGAGCCGGACTCGCTTCAAAATCCGGTCACGTCTCAGCTTTTCCGCACGGTGCAGCTGAGACGTAGCCCCATTCTGAACGAATCCACCGCCCTGGGCTGAGACGTGCCCGGATTTTGAACGCGCAGACCACGCGCGCGGAAAACGAGCCAGCTCGAACCACGCCGCACCACCCCCGTGCAGGCCCGTCCCCCAAATCAGGTCGCCGAGCCCCCGAACGGCCCCCTCCATGCGCCGAACGGCTTTTCTCGATTCAATTCTCTATGTGTCGTCACGACCGCCTGCCAGCGGATTCTGCCACCCTGACAACGCGTTTGTGCAGCCAGCCGACAGTTTGGTGCAAACTCTCTTTCCTAAGCTAGACCCATGGACATCCTGCTCTCACATACCACTGCGCTCGAAGCCCTGCGCACCTGGGGCGCGCAGGGCCCGATTGGCACCGGGGCCGCGCCCGCCCCGGAGGTGCCCGAGAAGGTCCCCCTCCAGGCCGAGCTCCTCGCACGTATTGGGGACAACGACCTGCTGGCGTCCCTCTCGCGCCCGCTCCACCTCCTCGCGACGCGCACCAGGGGCAGCCGTCGGACCGCCCTGGTTCACGAGCACCTGCAGAGCGGCCCCCTCCCCGGCGGCTCCGTCATCCGCCTCGCGCCCGGCCTGTGCTGCATCGCGCCCGAGGAGCTTGCCGTCGAGATGTCCCTCTCGCTCACCCTTCTTGAGCTCGTGGTCCTTCTTAGCGAGCTCATGGGGCTCTATGCCATCTGCCTGTCATGCAGGAAGGGCATGCACCAGCGCGAGCGCCCGCTCATGACGCCCGAGAGCCTTCTCTCCCACCTCGACGCGCTGGGGACGAGGAGGGGGACACGCCTGGTGAGGCGCGCGCTTGCGATGGCGTGCGTGCGCTCGGGATCCCCGCGCGAGACCAAGCTCGCGCTGCGCCTGTCGCTCAAGCCCTCGCTCGGCGGGTACGGCCTGCACGTCCTCTCGATGAACGAGCCCCTTGAGGTGCGGCGCATTCACGATCGCATGCAGCGGGGCGTGCGCAGGCCCGACATCCTCGTTGCCGGGCCGGAGCGCCCGGGGCAGGAGCGGAAGGTCGCGGCCGTGGAGTACAACGGGGTCGACCACGACGCCCCGGAGCGGATCGCGGAGGACGCCAACAGGACCAACGAGCTCGTGGCCATCGACGTGCCGGAGTTTATCGTGAGGCGCGAGCAGTACCGCGACCTCGCGTACATGGACGGGCTCGTTGAGCGAATCAGGGAGAGGCTCGGGATCGCGCGGCCCGCAGCCGGACCCGAGCGGCGCAGGCGCCTGCGGCGGGCGCGCTGGGAGCTGTACCTGGAACTGGAGCGCATCGACGGCGTCACCTGGGGCGGGCGTGAGCGGGAGCGCGCGAGGGCGGGGACGGGCGCGTGGGACGTCGTCCCGACGGAGGCCTACGGCCTTGACTGAGGGGCTTCAGAATCGGGACATGTCTCAGCCGGTCGTTCTTCTCGCCTTCAAAAATGAGGCTCGTCTCAGCCGGAACGCCTGGAAAGGCTGAGACGAGCCTCCATTCTGAACGAATCCGCCGCCCTGGGCTGAGACGTGCCCAGATTTTGAACGCGAGAAGAACCGTGCGCTCGCGGCGCTAGCCCAGGATCCTCCCGCTCTCCTCGGCGAGCTCGGCCAGGCGTCCGGCCGCGGCCGCGACGTCGACGTCGGGCGCGCGCCAGCTCCAGTTGCCGTCGGCGACGCCGGGCACGTTCATGCGCGCCTCGTCGCCCAGGCCGAGCACGTCCTGCAGCGGTACGATCGCCACGTCGGCGTCGCTCGCGAGCACGCGGCGCATGATGCCGTCCGCTACCTCGACCGCCTCCTCGCGCTCGAGCCCGTAGCGGCCCTCGCAGAACCCCACGAGCGTCTGGTTGTCGTGCGTGCCCGTATAGGCCACGGTCTCGGGACGCGGCACATAGCCCTCGCGAACGTCGTCGTCGGAGAACTGCGCCACGTCCATGCCAAGAAAGCCGGTCGCGGCCACGAGCGCGCGCACGGCGGGCGTGATCGCACCCAGGTCCTCGGCGATGAACGGCAGCGGGCCAAACTGCTTGCGGGCCGCCTCGAAGAGCTCGACGCCCGGGCCAAACGCATACGCGCCGTCGCGCGCGGTCTTGCCCGCGGGGATGCCAAAGTACGACGAGAACCCGATGAAGTGGTCCAGCCGCACCACGTCGTAGAGCGCCAGCATGCGGCTGAAGCGCCGCAGCCACCAGCCAAAGTTCTGCTCGCGCAGGATGTCCCAGCGAAACGTGGGGTTGCCCCAGTTCTGGCCGTCGGGGGCAAAGGCGTCCCCGGGCGCGCCGGCCTCGCGGCGGGCATAGCCGCGCTCGTCGAGGTCAAAGATGTCGGGCTCGCTCCACACGTCGGCGGAGTCGGCCGAGACGAACATCGGCATGTCGCCGATGATCTTGATTCCGCGCGCGTGCGCGTACTCGAGCAGGTCGTCCCACTCGCACTGGAACTTGTACTGCAGGCGGCAGTGCGCCTCGATCGCGTGGCGCAGCTTGGGATCTTTTGCCAGGCGCGGCGAGTAGGTGTGATAGGGCTCGGGCCACTCCTGCCAGGGCTTCTCGCCCAGTAGCTCCTTGCAGGCGCGGAAGGTGGCATACGGCGTCAGCCAGTAGTCGTTCTCGTCGCGGAAGCGCAGGTAGTCGGGGTCGTTTCCAATGCGCTCGAGCGAGGCGAGCGCAGCCGGCGCCGGCAGCTCGAGCAGGCCCAGGTTGCCCGCAAAGGCGCCGAGGCCCGCATATGGCGAGCCAAAGCGGTCCGTGGGGTTGACGGGCAGGACCTGCCAGTACTTCTGCCCGGCGGCGGCGAGCCAGTCCACGAAGCGGCGCGCCGGGGCACCAAGCGTCCCGGGCCAGCCGCCGTTGGGAACGGAGGTGATGTGGCAGAGCACGCCCATGCCGCGCTCGAGCGGCGCCTGGAGGCGCTGCTCGTCGTGGAAGTGAAGCACGGAGGTGCCGAGCGGCCAGAGGAAGACCTCGGCCTGACCGTGGCTCACGCGCGGCACCTTGCCGGAGACCACGTCGGAGACCTGCCTGTCGCCCACGGGGACCTTGACGGTGTGCGCCTCGGAGAGGCTCGCGTTGACGAGCACGCACACGCGCTCACGCTCGCTGGTGCGCCAGAAGCCAAAGACGTCCTCGCCGGACGAGAAGGGCTCAAACTCGCCGTCGACCAGCAGGTCGGAGAGCGTCTTGCGCACGGCGATCGCGTTGCGGTAGATGTCGGTGCAGTCACGCTTGCCGCCGTCCCAGGGGAAGCTCGCGCGGTTGTGCGGATCGCGGAAGCCCTCCACGCCGCGCTCGTCGCCGTAGTAGACGCACGGCACGCCGGGCAGCGTCATCTGCAGCAGCGCCATGACCCACAGGCGCGCCTTGGCAAGGCCCACCTGGTCGTCGGACAGGTGCCAGTCGGTGCGCTCCCCCTCGGGGATCGTGTCCGGGTCGGGAGCACCGCCGAGCACCGTGAACAGGCGCTCGCGGTCATGGCTGCCCAGCAGGTTGAGCGCCGAGTAGAAGTTGTCGCGCGGGTAGTTCTCGCGCAGCTCCTCCAGGCGCGCGGCCAGCTCGCTCGCACCGATGTCGCCCCGGATGTAGGCGAGCAGAGCGGTCCGCACGGGGTAGTTCATCGTGGCGTCGAGCTCGGCGCCCTGGAAGTACTGGCGGAGCTTGCCGTAGGCCATCTTGTGGGAGGCGTCCTCCCAGACCTCGCCGATCAGCACGCCGTCGGGCTTCTCGGCAAGAAGCGCGCGCTTGATCTGGGCGATGAACTCGTCGGTGAGCTCGTCGGCCACGTCGAGGCGCCAGCCGCGCGCTCCCTGGCGCAGCCAGTGGCGGATCACGCCGGCGCGCCCGCAGACGAGCTCGTGAAAGTCCTCGCAGTCGGAGCGCACGGCGGGGAGGTTCTGGTCGCCCCACCAGCCGGCGTAGGTACCGTCCTCGTTGAAGGTGAACCAGTCGCGGTACGGCGAGCGCTCGCCCTGCCACGCGCCCGGCTCGGAATAGGTGCCAAAGCGGTTGAAGTAGCGGGAGTCGGCGCCCACGTGGTTGAAGACGCCGTCCAGGATGATCGAGATGCCGTGCTCCTCGGCGTCCACGCACAGGGCCCGGAAGCTCTCCTCGTCGCCGAGCAGCGGATCGATGCGCAGGTAGTCCGCCGTGTCGTAGCGGTGGTTGCTCGCCGCCTCAAAGATCGGGTTGAGATAGATCGCCGTGACGCCCAGGTCCTCCAGGTAGCCGAGCCTCTCGCGGATGCCCTCGAGCGTGCCTCCGTAGAAGTCCCAGCAGGCCACGCCGCCGTCCTCGCGGCGCCGGTAGGTCGGCGGGGTGCCCCAGTCCTCGAGCACCTCGCGGTCGGGGCCGCCCTTGCGGCGCACGGCCAGCGTGTCCGCCGCGCGCTCGCGCCAGTCCTCCCCGCGCGCAAAGCGGTCGGGGAAGATCTGGTAGACGATGCCCTCGCGGTACCAGCGCGGCTGGCGGGCCCGGGGCGAGAAGACCGTGATCTGGAACGACGGCGGGTCGCCGTAGGCGAAGGCGCCCTCACCGGTGACCCAGCCCTCGCGCGCGCCGTAGCGCCACACGGCGCCGTCGCTCGCCTCGATGTCAAAGCTGTACCAGACCACGCCGGTCTCGGCCGGCTTGTACGTTGCGGTGAAGCGCAGTCCCCCGGCGTGCTCGGCGCCGCGCATCTCGATGAGCTCCTCGCCGCGCGCGTCGGTCCACACGCGCAGGGTGCAGAAGGTGACGTCGTCCTCCCACACGTCTATGCTCAGCGAAACGGTGCCGCCCAGCTGGACGGCACCGAATGGGGATCTGTACTCACGCTCTGAAGTTACGTGGCGTGCTCTCAAGCGCTAGTCTCTCCTCTTGTTATACCGGATGATCTCCGGGTGGAGGTCATGGTATATGTCCATGTAGTCGTTCGCGGCGCGGCGCCAGCTGAAGTCGGCGTCCATCGCCTGCAGCTGAAGCTTATGCCAAGTCTCCGGCTCAGTCCAGAAGATCTCGCAGGCGCCGAGCAGGGTGTCGGCCATCTCGTCGGCGTTCATGTTGGCAAACGAGAAGCCCGTGCCCTCGCCGGTGTACTTGTTGTACGGCATGACGGAGTCGCGCAGGCCGCCGGTCTCGCGCACCACGGGCAGGGTGCCGTAGCGCATGGCGATCATCTGCGAGAGGCCGCACGGCTCAAACTCCGACGGCATGATGAGCAGGTCGCCGCCCGCGTACATGCGGTGCGAGAGGGCGTTGTCAAACGCGATGCGCGCGCACATCTGGTCGCCGTACTTGGCGTCAAAGTAGCGGAACGCGTCCTCGTGGTCCTTGTCGCCCGTGCCCAGGATCGCAACCTGGACGCCGCGCTGCATGAGGTGGTCCATCGCGTAGCGCACCAGGCCCAGGCCCTTCTGGTCCGTGAGGCGGCCGATGGAGACGACGAGCGGGCGCGTGGGGTCCTGCGCCAGGCCCAGCTCCTCCTGGAGGGCGCGCTTGCACTCCGCCTTGTTCTCCAGGTCCTTGGCCGAGTAGTTGGCCGGGATCATGGGGTCGGTGGCGGGGTCCCAGATGGTCTGGTCGATGCCGTTCAGGATGCCGCGCAGCACGCTGGAGCGGCGGCGGAAGATGTCGTCGCGACCCTCGCCGTAGAAGGGCATCTGCAGCTCGTAGGCGTAGCTCGGGCTCACCGTGGTGAGGAAGTCGGCGTAGCAGAGCGCGCCCTTCATGTAGTTGATGGAGTCGCGGTCGCAGTAGAGCTGGTCGCGCGCGGCGGGGATGTGGGCGAGGCCCAGCACCTCCTCGAGGACCTTGTCGCTGTACTGGCCCTGGAACTTGACGTTGTGGACGGTGAAGACCGTCTTGACGCCCGCGCACTGCGGAATCTGCTGGTAGAACTCGCGCAGGAACACGCAGCACAGGGCCGTCTGCCAGTCGTTGCAGTGCAGGACGTCGCACTCGAGCTCGGGCACCCTGGCGATGGCCTCGCAGATGGCCTTGGAGAAGAAGGCAAAGCGCTCGCCGTCGTCAAAGTAACCGTAGAGGCCGTCGCGCTTGAAGTAGGCCTCGTTGTCCACGAAGTAGAAGTCGAGGCCCTGGAGCGTGAGCTTCTCGATGCCGCAGTACTCGTTGCGCCAGGCGAGCGGCACGTAGAAGTCGGCCACGTGCTTCATCTGGTCCTTGTACTCCTGCGGGATGCTCGCGTACTTGGGCAGGATCACGGCTACACGCGCGCCGGCATGCTTGAGGGCGCGGGGAAGCGAGCCGGCCACGTCCCCGAGGCCGCCGGTCTTGGCAAACGGCACGGCCTCGGAGGACGCAAAGAGCACCCTCAGCTTCCTGCGCTTGGCTGATGTGGGCATAGCGACTCTCCCTCGCCTACTCGTGGGCCTTCTCGGTGATGAGGACCTCCTCGGGCGTGCCGCGCAGCTCGGTGCCCGCCGGAACCACGTTGCCGCGGTCCACGATGGCGTTCTCGACGCGGGCGCCGCTCTTGACGATGCAGCCCTGCATCACGATGGAGTTGCGGACGGTGGCGCCGGCCTCGACGATGACGTTGCGGCCGAGGATCGAGTCGCTCACGCTGCCGTAGATGCGGTCGCCCGAGGCCACGGCGGAGTTGAGCACGCGGGAGCCCACCTCAAACTTGGCGGGAGGCGTGTCGTGCGTCTTGGTCTTGATCGAGCGGTCCGCCGGGAAGAGCTCGGCGGTGATGCGCGGGTCGAGAAGATCCATGTTGGCGCGGAAGTAGGTGCGCTTGTTGAAGATCGGGGCAACGTAGCCGCCGAAGTCATAGGTACGCACGTCAACGCGGCCGAAGTCACCCGACATGGCCTCGAAGAGGTCGAGGTAGTCCGTCGGGGCGTACCAGTCGAACATGTCGAGGAGGAGCTGACGGTTGATGACAAAGCAGTCGAGGAACATCGTGTCGCCAAAGTTGACGCCCTGGCGCACGCCCTGGACGCGGCCGTCGATGACGTCAAAGGCCGTCACGTCGCCGTCCTTCTCGGACGCGGTCTTGGTGAGGACCGTGATGTCGGCGCCGGACTCCTTGTGGGCGGCGTAGACCTCGTCGAGGTCGATGTTGAAGACGAAGTTGGCCGTCGAGCAGATCACGGCGTCGGCGTTGCTGCGCTTGAAGTAGGCCTTGTTGTGGATGAGGTCGCGCAGCAGGAAGCGGGCGCCGGTGCGCGAGGTGCCAAACGCGGAGCCGGGCAGGATGAACAGGCCGCCGTTCTTGCGGTCGAGGTCCCAGTCCTTGCCGGAGCCGGTGTGGTCGATGATCGAGCGGTAGTTATACGGCATGACCATGCCCACCGTGCGGATCCCGCAGTTCACGAGGTTGGACAGGGCAAAGTCAAC
>DXBZ01000127.1 GCA_019116265.1 Candidatus Olsenella stercoravium
CGCGCCGTCGCGGCCGTCCGCGCAAGTCCGAGCAGACGGCGGCGACCGACGAGATGACCAAGATAACGAGCGAGGCAACCGTGGCGAGCTCAGAGCCTACGCCCGCGCCCTCGCAGACGCTCGACGGCCCCGCTGAGGGCGAGGAGCGCCCCGCCCGCCGCCACCGTCGCTCGGGCGAGCGTCCCGCTGCGCCCAACAACTCCGGCGCCCCCTCCAAGTCCCAGGGCCGCCGCCAGAACGGCCAGGGTCGCCGCCGCAACCGCCACCAGCAAAACGTTGCCGCCGAGCCCTCGCTCACGCGCGACGAGCTTGCGGCCATGAAGGTCGCCGAGCTGCGCGCCAAGGCGGCGGAGCTCGGGCTCGACTACGCCGGCGCGCGCAAGGGCGAGCTCGTGGACGCCGTCTTTGAGGCGGCCGCCCGCGCCGAGGGCTTCCGTCCCGTCGAGGGCGTCCTCGAGATCGGCAACGAGGGCTACGGCTGGATCCGCACCGGCAACTACATGGAGGGCGACGAGGACGCCTTTGTCCACCAGCAGCTCATCCGCTCGCTCGGCCTGCGCGCCGGCGACCTCGTATCCGGCACGGTGGGACCGGGGCGCGCCAACGGCAAGTACCCGCCCCTGCAGAGCGTGATCACGGTCAACGGGCAGGTTCCCGAGAACCTCAAGAGCCGCCCGCGCTTCCGCGACCTCACCCCGGTCTATCCCAACGAGCGCCTCGTCATGGAGTGCGGCAAGGAGTCCATCACCGGTCGCGCGATCGACCTCGTCTCCCCGATCGGCAAGGGGCAGCGCGGTCTGATCGTCTCGCCGCCCAAGGCGGGCAAGACCACGGTCCTCAAGAAGATCTGCCAGTCCATCGCCGCCAACAACCCCGAGGTGCACCTCTTCTGCCTGCTCGTGGACGAGCGTCCCGAGGAGGTCACCGACATGGAGCGCTCCATTCGCGGCGAGGTCGTGGCCTCGACCTTTGACATGCCGGCCGACAACCACACCCGCGTCTCGGAGCTCGTGATCGAGCGCGCCAAGCGCCTCGTGGAGCTTGGCGAGGACGTCGTGGTGGTGCTCGACTCCATCACGCGTCTGGCACGCGCCTACAACCTCGCCCAGCCCGCGAGCGGGCGCATCCTCTCGGGCGGCGTGGACTCGGCCGCGCTCTACCCGCCCAAGAAGTTCCTCGGCGCCGCGCGCAACATCGAGAACGGCGGCTCGCTGACGATCATCGCCTCGGCGCTCGTGGACACGGGCTCCAAGATGGACGAGGTCATCTTCGAGGAGTTCAAGGGCACCGGCAACATGGAGCTCAAGCTCGACCGCGAGCTCGCCGACAAGCGCATCTTCCCGGCGATCGACCCGGTCGCCTCCGGCACGCGCAACGAGGACCTGCTCATCGAGCCCGACTACCAGCCGCTCGTCTGGGGCATCCGTCGCGTGCTCGCCAACATGAACAACGTCGAGCGTGCGGCCCGCGCGCTGGTCAGTGGCCTCAAGGGGACCGACAACAACCGCGAGTTCCTGATCAAGAGCGCCCGCAAGGCCGCCCAGCAGCCCGAGTACATCGCCTAACGGCGCGCTGCAGGCGCTTCTCGGCGCGGGTCGGTACCTTCGGGCGCCGGCCCGCGCCGTTCTTCTCGCCCGTTCTGCTCCCCTGGCCGCAGCTGCCTGCTCCTCCCGGCCGCCCCGCTGGTTTTGGGACCGTTATTTATGCTCGTACCCGGTTTCTCATCAAATTCTTTCCCAAAAGTACGTTAAGAGTGGCAAATCTGTGCAAAACCGCTTTGTCAGTGGTGATGCGCATAAACCGTTTATTCAAAACCGACGGGTTCGTTGCAGGACGAGCCTTCCCGGCAACGCACGAGGCACCTTGCCACAAAACAGCTGTTTTGCCGGCCGTGCATGCGGGAGGGCCTGGCTCGCGGCCCCCCAATGCGCCGCAGATGACCGCCCCCATGCCGCGTCCGCCCTTCTCGCCGCGCTTTCCGCACGTCTCCCGCGCGCCCCTCACACGCCGAGTGTACGAGTTGTCTCGCCGCGGCAGATGGAAGATAAGTCGAGCGATGTATCTGTTATTACAAACGGTTAACGGCGGAGACGGTGCGCAGAAAAACTCGTACACTCAACGGAGGGACGGCGTGCGGCGTGGCGGGCGAGAAGGACGCGTGCCAGCAAAAGCGGGGTTTTGCGGCACGGGGGGGCGCCGTCTGACGCACTGCCCGAGCCACCCGTGGCTCACCTCTCAACTTCTGCAGAAAGACGCTTGCTAAACGCCCGGGTGAGCGGGTATATTCGTCACTGTCCGAGCAATCGGTCGATTACTGTCACGGTACACACACCTGAAACGCAGCCTACGCCGTTGACGCCTCATGTGACCCACAGGGTCGGTCTTTTGGTAGAGGCTCGTTTCTCCGTTCTCAGGAGGGCGAGAAGAACATGGGGGAGAGAAGAAGCTCCGTCATCACGGCGGGTCTCGTTGGCGCGGCCTCGCTTGCCTTCGTCACTCCCGAGCTGGCCCGTGCGGCGTCGATCTCGCAGATCATAGACGAGGCGCTCGTCTCGCCGACGGTCGCGCTCGTCGTGGGCGTCGCTGGTGGCGCCGCCGTCTCGGGGGCGGCCATCGCCGCAGCCTCGGTTGCGCTCCGCGCGCGCGAGCAGGAGGAGCCGGCCGCGATTCCCGCCCGCCCCCCGCGACACATGCGCGTCGAGGCCGAGCCCCCGGCCGAGCGGCAGCCGTCTCGCGGTCCCAGTCACGCGGCGACCAACTACGAGGAGATCGCCGAGAACTACGTCGGGCGTGCCACGTTCAGGGAGCGCATGGCCCGTCGCGCCGAGGGTGTTGCCGCCACGCTGCGCGAGCGCATGGGGGCAAACATGATGGAGGGCGTCCCGGTCATCGCGCGCGCCGACGGCTCGGTTGGCGACGTGGGCACCTCCTGGTGGCGCGATGCCGTCGGGGAGGGGACGATTATCCAGGACAGCGGCTTTGCCGCAGACGCCGCCCCTGCCATCCCGTCCGACTTCTCCGCCTCGGACCGCGACAACCTGGTCGCCTCGGCCGCCCGCCACGGCGCGAGCATCGCGCGTCGCATCGCCTTTGTGGACGAGGGCGCGTATCCCGAGCGCAGGAGCGCCGCCGAGCTCGACGTCAGCGACGAGTGGGAGCGCGCGCTGCGCTCCATGGACGAGAAGATCGCGTCGGTTGCGCCCCCGCAGGACCCGATCGACTTCATCGACAGCGTCGGCGGCGCCGACTCGCTCGACGAGCCGGACAACCTGGAGCCGCAGACCGCGTTCATACCCTTCAAGACGCCGGGCGGACATCCCGAGGTCGTGGACACCGAGACCTATGTTGACTACCTGATCGAGGACGAGTTCTCCAAGAACTCGTCCACGGTCGCACGCCGGAGCTCGCGGCGGTTCCTCCGCCTGCTCGAGGGCGGGACGCAGCCCACCTCGCGCCATCTCGCCGACTCCTCCGCCTCACGCTCCTTCTACGTGGGCAAGCACTTCTCGCTCCCACACGCGGCGGAGGCGTAGTTGGCGGCACCCTCGCACGACTCGGCGCGACGGTCCGCGCTCTGGCGCTGGGCCGTCGCGTTATGCTGCTGGGTGCTCTTCATCTGGGGGCACTCGCTCATCCAGGGGCCGCAGTCTGCTCTCGAGAGCGGGATGGTCGTCGCGCTCGTGCGCCCGCTCTTCGAGGCGCTGGGCGTGACCGACGTCGACCTCGTGACGCTCATCGTCCGCAAGGGCGCGCACTTCTCCGAGTACGCCGTGCTCGGCGTCCTCTCCTGGGGCCTCCTCTCGGCGCGTCTGCGGGAGCGGGGGAGGGCGCCCTTTCCCATTGCGTACCTGGTCGCCCTAGTCCCGGTCTGCGACGAGTGCCTCCAGCTCTTTGTGCCGGGTCGCTCGGGCCAGCTGACGGACGTCATGATCGACCTTGCCGGCATCTGCTTTGGCGCGCTTCTCGCCGCGGCCGTCTCCGCGCTGCCGCGGCGTCGAGTTTGACCATCTGGTTACGAGTTACTTAACATTTTCTCCACATGCGTGACGCGCCGTCGCTCGCGGGATAGCCTAAGGCTCACATCTCCCCGGAACGGGGGAGCGACGGGAGGAGAAGACTATGTTTGAGAACGTTTCCAGGCGTCAGTTTGTGACCGGCTCCGCAGCGGCCGCCCTGGCCCTCGGCCTCGTGGGATGCGGCGGCAACGGCGGCGGCGCCTCCGAGGGCGGTGACGCCTCCGGTGCCATCAAGGTCGGCATCATGGGCCCGCACACTGGCGACAACTCGTCCTACGGCCTCGCGTGCCTGAACGGTACCCAGCTCTACTTCAAGCAGCTCAACGCCGACGGCGGCGTCAACGGCAAGCAGGTCGAGCCGGTCGTCTATGACGAGAAGGGCGACGCCACCGAGGCCGTCAACGCCTACAACCGCCTCGTCCAGGAGGACGGTGTGACCGGCATCGTCGGCGACGTCACCACCGGCCCCACGATCGCCGTGGCAAAGGCCTCTGTGACCGACAACATGCCCTGCGTGACCCCGTCCGCCACGGCGGCCGACGTCGTCACCTACGGAGACAACTACTTCCGCGCCTGCGTGACCGACCCGGAGCAGGGTCGCGTCATGGCCAACTTCGCGGTTGAGCAGGGCTACAAGAGCGTCGCCACGCTCTACCTCAACGGCTCCGACTACTCCGAGGGCGTCAACGCCGCCTTCTGCGAGGAGGCCGAGGCCGCCGGCATCACCATCACCGCGCAGGAGTCCTACGCCGAGGGTGACGTGGACTTCAACTCCCAGCTCACCAACATCATCGGCACCAACCCCGACGCCATCCTCGTCCCCAACTACTACCAGGATGACGGCATGATCGTCACCCAGGCGCGCGCCCAGGGCTACGACAAGGTCTTCCTCGGCGTCGACGGCTGGTCGGGCATCTACGGCGGCTCCGAGAACTACGCTGACGCGGCCGACCTTCACGACTGCTACTACTGCTGCGCCTTCAGCTCCTCCAACGAGTCTGAGATCGCCACGAAGTTCGTCGAGGACTACGAGGCCGAGTACGGCGAGACGCCGACCAACTTCTGCGCGCTCGGCTACGACGCCGCCATGGTCCTCGCGAACGGCCTCGCCGCTGCTGAGGAGGCTGGTCTCGAGCCGGGTTCCGACGACTACAAGCAGGCCGTGATCGACGGCATCGCCTCTGGCACCGTCGAGGGCGTCACGGGCTCCATCGCCTACGAGGGCACCGGCGACCCCGTCAAGTCCTCGCTGATCATCACCTTCGCGGAGGACGGCGCCGAGGAGACCTTCGAGGTTCTCGAGGCGTAAGTCTCGTCCTTCTCGCCCCACTCGGGGCAAGGCCGCGCGCCTTGCCCCGTTTTTGCTAGACGCGGTCTCTCCCGCGCAGATTTGAGAGGAGCTCTCCCTTGTTCATCACGCAGGTGCTCAACGGCCTGCAGCTCGGCAGCATCTACGCGCTCGTCGCCCTGGGCTACACGATGGTGTACGGCATCATCTTGCTGCTCAACTTTGCCCATGGTGACATCATCATGGTCGGCGCGTACGTGTCGTGGCTGGTCATGGCCCAGCTGGGGCTTCCCCCCGTGCTCGCGATCGTGCTCTCGGTCGCGGCGTGCACGCTCGTTGGCGTGCTCATCGACAAGGTGGCGTACGCCCCCTTGCGAAACGCGCCGAGGCTCTCGATCCTCATCACCGCCATCGGCGTGTCGTACTTCCTCGAGAACGGCGCGCAGCTCGTCTTTGGCGCCGACGCCAAGGTCGTGCCTGCCTACACCGATCTCACCACGGTGCAGGTGGCCGGTCTCTCGCTGTCGTTCCCCTCGGTCCTGACGGTGCTCGTGACCATCGCCGCCACGGTGGCGCTCACGCTCGTCGTCCAGAAGACCAAGCTCGGCAAGGCCATGCGCGCGGTCTCCGAGGACATGGGCGCGGCCCGTCTCATGGGCATCAACGTCAACTCCACGATCTCGTTCACCTTTGCGGTGGGCTCGGCGCTCGCCGGCATCGGTGCCGTGCTCTACGCCATGGCCTACACGCAGGCCAACCCGACGATGGGCATGATGCTCGGCACCAAGGCCTTCGTCGCCGCGGTCCTCGGCGGTATCGGCTCGATTCCGGGCGCCGTCGTGGGCGGCCTGCTCGTCGGCTTTGCCGAGGTATTCGTGACCGCCCTCGGCCTCTCCGTCTGGAAGGACGCCGTGGTGTTCCTCCTGCTCATCATCGTCCTCGTGGTGCGCCCGACCGGCATCTTCGGCCGCACGATGAGCGAGAAGGTCTAGGGGGTGAGAGCATGAGACACGAAAAGACCGAGGAGAAGCCCGTCATCTCCGCCAGCGCCTCCAAGGGCGACACCGGCGTGTACCGGCGCCTGCCGATGCCCGCTCGTTACGCGATCAACGCCGTGGTGGTGCTCGTCCTTCTCGTCCTGGGCGAGCTCATGATCGACGGCGGCGCCATCAACCGCTACCAGTCCACGGTGCTCGAGCAGGTGGGCATCTACATCATCCTGGCCGTGTCGCTCAACATCGCGACCGGCTACCTGGGCCAGCTGCCGCTCGGCCACGCGGGCTTCATGTCGATGGGCGCCTATGGCTGCTCGATCTTCATCATCCGCACGAGCGAGGCCCTGGGCGTGGGCGCGCGCGACTTCGTGACCGGCACGCCCATGACGCTGCTCCTCGTGATCGGCGGCCTGATCGTCGGTGGTCTGTGCGCGGCGATCGCCGGCATCATCATCGGCATCCCCGCCCTGCGCCTCAAGGGCGACTACCTGGCCATCATCACACTTGCCTTCGCGGAGATCATCCGCGTCGTGATGCTCAACATCGACGACGTCGTTGGCTTCGAGCTCACGGGCGGCGCGGCAGGCCTCACCGGTATCCCGGGCTTCTCGAGCTTCCTTCTGGTCTTTGGCTGCGTCGCGGTGGTGTGCTTCCTCATCCACACGATGATGAAGTCCCGCCATGGCCGTGCGATCCTGGCCATCCGCGACAACGAGATCGCGGCCGAGGCCACGGGCGTCAACACCACCTACTACAAGACGCTCGCCTTCGTCGTGTCCGCCTTCTTTGCGGGTGTGGCGGGCGGCCTGTACGCGGGCTGCGTCGGCGTCCTGCAACCGGCGGTCTTCGGCTTCATGAAGTCGATCGAGATCCTGGTCATGGTGGTCCTTGGCGGCATGGGCTCCATGCTCGGCTCCGCCATCTCCGCCACGGTCCTCACGATCCTGCCCGAGGCGCTGCGCGCGTTCTCCGAGTACCGCATGATCGCCTACGCCGTGGTGCTGATCATCGTCATGATCTTCCGCCCGCAGGGTCTTCTCGGCTCCTATGACTTCTCGCTCTCCCGCATCATCGAGCGCGTCATGAACCGCGACTTTCCCTGGAGGAAGCGCGAGGCCTCGCCCGCGGACGAGAAGAGCGGAGAGGAGGTGAGCGTCGATGCCGAGCGATAAGAAGAAGCACCGCTCCGTTCTCGTTCAGATGGAGACGCCCAACCTCATTCCCGAGCGCGACCTCGGCACCATCCCGGTGCTGCAGGCCGAGCACCTGGGCATCGACTTTGGCGGCCTCACCGCCGTGGACGACTTCAACATCGCCATGGGCCGCACGGAGATCTCCGGCCTGATCGGCCCCAACGGCGCCGGCAAGACCACGATCTTCAACCTGCTGACCAGCGTCTACAAGCCGACGCGCGGCACCGTGCTGATCGACGGCTACGACACGGCCGGCAAGTCCGTGGCCGAGGTCAACCGCATGGGCATCGCCCGCACGTTCCAGAACATCCGCCTGTTCTCGCAGATGACGGTCGAGCAGAACGTGCTCGTGGGCTTTGGCAACACCATGAAGACGCACCTGATCACCGACATGCTGCGCCTGCCCGGCCACTGGCGGCAGGAGGCGGAGTTCCACGACCGCGCCCTCGAGCTGCTGGACATCTTCGACATGCGCAAGTATGCCGACACGCAGGCGGGCAACCTCCCGTACGGCGCCCAGCGCCGCCTTGAGATCCTGCGTGCGCTGGCCACCGGTCCCAAGGTGCTGCTGCTCGACGAGCCCGCCGCCGGCATGAACCCGGCGGAGACCGAGGAGCTGATGGAGAACATCCAGAAGATCCGCGACGAGTTCCAGATCGCCATCCTGCTCATCGAGCACGACATGTCGCTCGTCATGGGCGTGTGCGAGGTCGTGGGCGTGCTGGACTACGGCAAGATCATCGCCAAGGGCACGCCGGAGCAGATCCAGAACGACCCGCGCGTCATCGAGGCGTATCTCGGCAAGCAGGGGGTGAAGTAGGATGGCCCTTCTCTCTGTCAAGGACCTGCACGTCTCCTACGGTGCCATCAAGGCGGTGCGCGGCATCTCCTTTGACATCAACGAGGGCGAGATCGTGACGCTGATCGGCGCCAACGGTGCCGGCAAGTCCACGACCCTCAACACCGTGGCGGGGCTCATCAAGCCCGAGTCCGGATCCGTCGAGTTTGACGGGGCGTCCGTGGTGGCTGTGCCGGCGCACAAGGTGGTCGCTCGTGGCATGGCGCTCTGTCCCGAGGGCAGGCGCGTCTTCACGCAGATGACCGTCGCCGAGAACCTCGAGATGGGTGGCTACACGCGCTCCGAGGCCGAGAACAAGGAGACGCTCGAGAGGGTCTACGCTCACTTCCCGCGTCTCAAGGAGCGTCGCGGCCAGGTGGCGGGCACGCTCTCCGGCGGCGAGCAGCAGATGCTGGCCATGGGGCGCGCCCTCATGAGCCGTCCGCGCCTGCTGATGCTCGACGAGCCCTCCATGGGTCTCGCGCCGATCCTGGTGGAGGAGATCTTTGCTATCGTCAAGCAGCTCAACGAGGCCGGGACCACGATCCTGCTCGTGGAGCAGAACGCTAACATGGCGCTCTCCATCGCCGATCGCGCCTACGTGCTGGAGATCGGCACGATCAAGAAGACCGGTACCGGGGCCGAGCTCCTCGTCGACGACGACGTGAGGAAGGCCTATCTCGGCGGTTAGCGTCGGGACGACATAAGGCGTCAGGCGGCGACGGACCTCTCCTCCTCCCAGGTCCGTCGCCGTTTTTTGTTGCGAGGTTCTTCTCGCCCGCCCGCTCCGTTGCTGCGGTCGTCTTCTGGGCTCCGGCGTCCCCTGCGGTTCTGGGTAAGTGTTTTATATAACTACCCTGGATTGCATCAGACTCTTACCCAAAACAAGCAAAAAGATGGCGAGAAGAACATCTTGGCCAAGTTTTTGACAGTTTTGTAAGTTAGTATATAAATTACTGTCCCAGAACCAGAAGGTTAATCACAGATTTTGGCCTTGCAAAAACAGCCTACTCAAAAGTACGGAGAACGTGGCAATTACGGAAAAACTATGAAGCGCGTCCGGCGGCTGGGCAGCAGGCAGCCCCCAATCGCCTTACCGGCCCAGCGCTTAAGCCTCTGACATGCGAAAACGCTAACTTGCACCAATCTTGCACCAATCTTTCGGCTGGCCCCCTCAGCAGGGGATCCGCCCCGTCGCTATGCTTCGCAAAACCAACGGGAAGGGGGCATCACATGGACAATCGGCTGCTTCTGGGATTTGCGTCGGCGCAGGAGCTCTGGCGGTTCGTGGGGGAGCGGGTGGCGCAGCGAAACGCGCCCTCGTCGACGCAGCGCCCCCTGCTCATCCGCATCCTCTTCGAGCGCGGGGCGGGCATCGACCTGACCGACGTGCCCTTCCGGACGCGCCTCACAAAGGTGCCCGGCACCGTTGACGCGGGTCTCGTCGAGACCGCGATCGAGCATCTTCCGCCGCTTGCCTCCGGCATGGACCTCTGCGTCTCGCGTCAGCGGGGAAGAAGGTCGTTTCAGGGCGCGACCTGCCACCTCATGTCGGGCTCCTATCCGGAGGGGTCCTTCTGCCAGCTGGACGAGGGCGTGCTGGTCACCGGTCCGGAGCTCACGTTCCTCCAGATGGCGCGCGTGCTGGACGACGACCTCCTCGTCGCGTACGGCTATGAGATCTGCGGGTACTTCGCGCGAACCTCTGCCGAGCACGGGTTCTGCAGCTGTCCCGCCCTCACCTCGACCTCGAAGATCAAGGATTACCTCGATCGCCTCGCGCGGCTGAGGGGGAATTGTGGGGAGGGCATGCCCTGGGGCTATGCACGGGCGCTCAGGGCCCTTCGCTACGTGCGCGACGGGGCGGCGTCCCCTGAGGAGGCCGTCACGTCGATGGTGCTCACGCTTCCCGGTGCGCGGGGAGGGTACGGGTTGCCCCCGGCGCGCCTCAACGCCGCAGTGCGACTGAGCGCGGCCGCCGCCGAGCTGTTTGGCATCGAGGAGTTTGTCTGCGACATGAGCTGGGACGGTCACGGCCTTGTTGCGGAGTTCCAGGGAGGGCAGCACAAGCAGCGGACCAGGCGCTCCTACGACAGTCGCAAGGGGAACGTGCTCGGGGCGGATGGCTGGACGATCGTGGAGGTCGACCGGGGGATGTTCGAGAGGGCGTCGCTCATGGACGAGGTGGCCAAGTCGATCTCGGCCGGGCTGGGAATCCGCTGGCGCCAGCCCGGGGCGAGCAGGGCGACGCGACAGCTCAGGCTGAGGAACAAGCTGCTGCGATATCTGGACGAGCGATGAGCGAGCCTTTCTTGGATTGAGCCTGACGGGCAAAACCATGCTTTTGTCGCCAGGGCGTCTGTTTGTTTCCCGGGATACGGTTTCTGAGAAGAACGTTGGGGTTTTGGGGCAAAGGATTTATGCCAATGTCCGCAAAAGCCGCAAATTGCTGCACGAGAGGTTCTTCTCGCCACCCTTATGGGGGTTTTGGATAAGATTTTGATAAAATTCGACAACGAAAATAAAATATCGTCCCAAAACCAGAGGGGGATGGCCGGGAGCGCGGGCGAGAAGGACCTTGAGCGAGAAGGACGCTGCGCTAGTGGACCTCGACGGTGGTGCCGAGGGTGTTGGCCGGAAGCGCGCGCAGCCAGTAGCCGGGGCAGGTCTCGGCAAGTGCGTCCGCCACGCGCTCGGCCACCTCGTCGCCGTCGGCAACCGCAAGCATGGTGGACCCGGAGCCGGAGATCATGAACGCGCAGGCGCCGGCCTCGAGCGCCGCAGCTCGCAGCGCCTCGTAGTCCGGGATCAGCTTAGCGCGGTACGGTTCGTGCAGCCGGTCGTGGCACGCCTTGGAGAGCAGCTCGGCGTCTCCCAGCTCGAGCGCTCGCACCGTGGCCACGGCCCGTCCCATCTGCCAGACGGCCGTCTCGCGGGAGACCTCCTCCGGCAGCACGCGACGCGCGTCTGCCGTGCGCACCTCGTAGGGCGGCGCAATGGCAACAAAGCGCAGGTTGTCGGCCACGTCCATGCGCGTGGAGGTGGTCTGGCCGTCACTCACGAACGAGCTCACGAGGCCACCGAGCAGGGCTGGTGCCACGTTGTCGGGGTGGCCCTCCTCGGAGCAGGCGAGCTCGAGGGCGCGCTCCCGGTCGAAGCCGTCCCCCGAGAGCGCCATGGCGCCCGCGATGCCCGCGATCACGCAGGCAGAGCTCGAGCCCAGACCGCCCGAGAGCGGGATGGGGGAGAGGATCGTGATGTGGAGCGGCGTCGGCTCCACGCCGAGGCGCCCACAGGCGTCACAGTAGCTCTGCCAGACGAGGTTGTCCTCGCCGCGGAAGCGCTCCTCGCAGCCCACGATCTCCAGCCGCTCCGCCGGAGCCATGAGGAAGGTCGCCGTGAGGTCGAGCGCGATGCCCAGGCAGTCAAAGCCCACGCCCACGTTCGCGCTCGTCGCGGGCACGCGCACGATCGCGACCGGGCGCTCGCGGCCGTCGGCCCCGATCACAGGAACACCCGCGCGCAGGCGGACTCCACGAAGGCGCCCACGCGGTCGGGGTCGCAGACGTCGTCGTGCAGGACCTCGCCGGCGCGCAGCCCGGAGAGCTGCGGCGGCGCCATGGTGCCCGTGAGCTGCTCAAGGGCGTCCATGCACGCAAAGCCGTTCATGCCGTCGGTGACCTCGCCCAGCGCCGCCAGGACGTCCGCGCAGAACTTGTAGGGGCTCGCCGTGGAGAGGCAGACGCGCTCGCTGCCGTCGGACGGCGTCGCGTCCAGCACGTGCTTGGCCACGGCCGTGTGCGGGTCGATAAGGACGTCGAGCTCGCGCCAAGCGTCGCGGATGGTCGCGCGCGTGGCCTCGTCATCGGCGCGCCCGCAGGAGAACACGGAGCGGATCTCGTCCATGACGCGCTCGGGCACGGTGTAGACGCCCTTCTCGGCGAGGTCGGCCATGAGGGAGGCCACGAGCTCGCAGTCGCCGTCGGAGGCAAAGTAGAGCAGGCGCTCGAGGTTGGAGGACACGAGGATGTCCATCGAGGGCGAAATCGTCTTGTGGAAGTCGCGCCTGCGGTCGTAGGTGCCCGTGGTGAGGAAGTCCGTGAGCACGTCGTTGGCGTTGGAGGCCACGATGAGGCGGCGGACCGGCAGGCCCATGCGCTTGGCGTAGTAGCCGGCGAGGACGTCGCCGAAGTTGCCGGTGGGCACGCAGAAGGTGACCTCGTCGCCGAGGCGGATGGCCTCGCGGCGCACGAGCTGCGCATAGGCGTCAAAGTAGTAGGTGACCTGCGGCGCGAGACGGCCGACGTTGATCGAGTTGGCGCTCGAGAGCACCACGCCGTCCCCGGCGAGACGAGCGGCGAGCTCGCGGTCGGCAAAGACGCGCTTGACCTGGCCCTGGCAGTCGTCAAAGGTGCCGTTGACGGCGCACACGGCCACGTTGCCGCCGAGCTGCGTCACCATCTGGAGGCGCTGGATGTCGGAGACCTTGCCGGCGGGGTAGAACACCGTGACGCCCATGCCGTCCACGCCCGCGAAGCCGTCGAGGGCGGCCTTGCCGGTGTCGCCGGAGGTGGCGGTCACGATCATGATCTTCTCGCCGTCCGCGCCGCGCGCAACACCCATGAGCTGGGGCAGCATCTGCAGCGCCACGTCCTTGAAGGCGCAGGGGGGGCCGTGGTAGAGCTCGAGCAGCCAGTCGGTGCCGAGCGGGGTCACCGGGCAGATGCCGGGGGCGTCCCACTGCGCGCCATAGGCGGCCTCCACGCAGCGGGCGAGCTCATCGCCCGTGTAGTCGCCCAGCAGCGTCCCCAGCACGAGGCGCGCGGTCTCGTGGTAGGTCTGGCCGCACACGGCCTCCAGCGACAGGCGCTTCTCGCCCAGCTCGTCGGAGACGTAGAGGCCGCCGTCGGGGGCGATTCCGGTGAGGATAGCTTGCTTGCTTGTTACGGAATTCGCGCCCGAGCGCGTGCTGTGATAGAACGACATGGTGCTCCTTGCGTCGAGGCGGTATCGGCGTGTGCCAGTATCATAGCCGCAGCGCGGGGTGCCAAGGCCCGACGGACACACACTCGAAAGATTGGACGCCCATGAAGATTGCCATCCTCGGCTACGGGACGGTCGGCCGCGGCGTGGACCAGATCATTGCCGAGCGCGTGGACGGCGTCGAGGTGACGCGCATCCTCGAGCTGCCGGACCGCCTGAGCGACCCCCGCATGACCGCGAGCTATGACGACATTCTTGCGGACGGCGAGATCGAGCTCGTCGTCGAGTGCATGGGCGGCGTGGAGCCGGCCCGCACCTACATCATGGCGGCCCTGGAGTCGGGGCGCCACGTCGTGACGTCCAACAAGGCCGTGGTGGCGGCACACTTCGCCGAGTTCGCGGCTGCGTCGGTGGCCTCGGGGGCGGGGCTCTTCGTGGAGGCTGCGGTCGGCGGCGGGGTGCCGTGGATCGCGAGCGTCGAGAAGGTCCGGCGGATCGACGAGGTCACGTCCTTCTCGGGCATCATGAACGGCACGACCAACTACATCGTGGACGCCATGCGCAGGCAGGGCGCCGAGTTTGACGTCGTCCTCGCCGAGGCGCAGCGCCTGGGCTACGCCGAGCGCGATCCCTCCGCCGACATCGATGGCATCGACGTCCTCAACAAGACGATCATCTCGGCCTCCGTGGCCTTTGGCGTGGCGTGCGAGAAGAACCTCCCCGCGTCGGGCATCCGCAACCTCACCAAGGCCGACCTCGAGCTCTTTGCCGCCCGGGGCCGCACGGTGAAGCTGCTCGGTCGCGGCGTCTCGTCCGACGGGCGCTACGCCGCTGCGGTGGAGCCGGTCGCCGTTGCCGCCGACTCGCTCGAGGCGAGCGTCCCCGGTAACTTCAACCTGCTCACGCTCGACGCCACCACGGTCGGCGAGCTCAAGTTCTACGGCCAGGGGGCGGGGAGCCTCCCCACCGGCAACGCGATCGTCCAGGACGTGCTCGACTGCGCGAGCGGTGCCCGGCGTCCCGTCTACGACTTCACGCGTCCGCTCTCCTACGACCCGATGCTGCTGCGCGCGGACTACGTGCTGCGCACGACCGCCGCGCTCGGGGACGCGGAGGAGTTTGGGCCGGGCGCCCTTCTCGTCCGCGACCTCACCGCCGAGGCCGCGCGGGCGCTGCTCGACGAGGCGCTCGCCGCCGACCCCACCACGTTCATGGCTGCGTTGCCCGCGGTCTAGAAAGGCAAGGTTTCCCGCATGATCAAGATCGCCAAGTTCGGCGGCTCCTCCGTCGCGTCCGCCGAGCAGTTCCGTAAGGTCAAGGGCATCGTCGAGGCCGACCCCGACCGCCGCTTCGTGGTGGTGTCCGCCGTCGGCAAGCGCGACTCCGCCGACAACAAGATCACCGACCTGCTCCTGCTGGTGAACGCGCACATCCAGTACCACGTGGACTGCACCGCCCTTCTCGCCGACATCGAGCAGCGCTTCGTGGACATCGCCGACGAGCTGGGCCTCAAGTGGCCGGTGCACGAGAAGTTCGAGCTCTTTGCCAAGAACATCAAGAAGCACTCGCCCGAGTACGTGGTCAGCCGCGGCGAGTGGTTCACCGCCCACCTCATGGCCGAGTACCTGCAGATGCCGTTCGTGGACGCGGCGGACGTCGTCGTCTTCCACCATAACGGCGAGGTCGACATGGAGCGCACCGCCGTGCGCCTGAAGGACGTCATGGTGCGCGAGGGCTCCTTCGTGCTGCCGGGCTTCTACGGCGCCACGGTCGACGGCCAGATCAAGCTCTTCCAGCGCGGCGGCGGCGACATCACGGGCGCGATCCTTGCGCGCTGCGTCGATGCTGGCCTCTACGAGAACTGGACCGACGTCTCGGGCTTCCTCTCCGCCGACCCGCGCATCGTGGAGCACCCGCGCTCCATCCGCCGCATCACCTTTGACGAGATGCGCGAGCTCTCCTACATGGGCGCCTCGGTGCTGCAGGAGGAGGCCATCTTCCCGGTGCGCGAGGTCAATATCCCGATTCAGATCAAGAACACCAACCGCCCCGCCGACGAGGGCACGATCATCCGCGAGCGCGCCCGTGCCGGCGAGGACGAGCACCTGATCACCGGCATCGCCGGCAAGAAGGACTTCATCTCGGTGCACGTCAAGAAGGCGCACATGTCCAACGAGGTGGGCTTTGTGCGGCGCGCGCTCTCCATCCTGGAGCGCTACGGCGTCTCGGTGGAGCACATCCCCACGGGCGTGGACTCGTTCTCCGTCGTGGTCAACGGCGCCGACGTGCGCGACTCGATCTACTCGATCGTCTCCGACATCCGTCGCGAGCTGGAGCCCGACGACATCACGATGGTCGACAAGCTCGCGCTGATCTCGGTCGTCGGCCGCAACATGTCCAAGCGCTCCGGCACCTCGGGCAAGATCTTCGGCGCGCTCGGAGAGGCCGGCGTCAACATCCGCATGATCACGCAGAGCTCGCAGGAGATCTCGATCATCCTCGGCGTCAACAACGAGGACTTTGACCGCGCCATCCAGGTGATCTACGACCGCTTCGTCCGCGACGAGATGGTCACCGCCAGCTAAAACGGGACGTGTTTGTTCGAGCAGCTCAAACGGGACAGGTCTCTCCCGGTCCCGTGCGCCGCAGAAAGGAAGCACAATGAGCGAGAAGACCGTTGCCATCCTCGGCGCCACCGGCGTGGTGGGCCAGCAGATGCTCCAGTGCCTGGAGGAGCGCGACTTCCCGGTCGGTGCGCTCGTGCCGCTGGCGAGCCAGCGCTCCGTCGACGCGGGCAAGACCGTGCGCTTTGCCGGCGAGGACGTGCCCGTGCGCCTGGCCGAGCCGGACGCCTTCGAGGACGTGGACATCGTGCTTGGCGCGGCCGACGACGCCACCGCCCGCGCGCTCATGCCCGAGGCCGTGAAGCGCGGGGCCGTGTGCGTGGACAACTCGCACGCCTTCCGCATGGACGCCGACGTGCCGCTCGTCGTGCCGGAGATCAACGCGGCGGACATCGCGAGCCACCACGGCATCATCGCCAACCCCAACTGCGCCACGATCATCGGCCTCGTGCCCGTGTGGCCGCTCCACCAGCTCGCGGGCGTGACGCGCCTCGTCGTCTCCACCTACCAGGCGGCCTCGGGCGCCGGCAAGCCCGGCCTCGACGAGCTCGTGCGCGAGATCGGCTGCGTGGCGGCCGGCGAGCCGGTGGGGGAGAGCAAGCCCTTCCAGTACCAGCTGGCCGAGAACCTCATTCCGCAGATCGGCGGCTTCAAGGACGAGGGCTACACTTCCGAGGAGCTCAAGATGCTCAACGAGGGGCGCAAGATCATGCACCTGCCCGCGCTGCGCGTGAACTGCACGTGCGTGCGCGTGCCCGTGGTACGCTCGCACTCCGAGTCCATCACGGCCGAGTTTGAGCGGCCGATTTCGGTGGAGAAGGCGCGCGCCGCGCTCGAGGCGGCGCCGGGCGTGAAGGTGGTGGACGAGCCCGAGGCGAGCCGCTACCCCATGCCGCTTGAGACCTCTGACCAGGACCTCATTTGGGTTGGCCGCATCCGTCGCGACCTCTCCGCGCCTGAGGGCGTGAGCGCGCTCACGTTCTGGTGCTGCGGCGACCAGATTCGCAAGGGCGCGGCCACAAACGCCGTGCAGATCGCGGAGTACCTGATCTAGCGAGAAGCGCGCGGAGGTCGAGGTCCTTCTCGGCCTCCGCTTTCCTTTTCTCTGGCCGCGTCCGAACCGCGCGCTTTTGGGAAACAAGTTTTATGCCCGAGGCGCTCGTGCAGGCTAATGCGCCCTTCCGAAGGTTCGAATTGGCCCTTCTCGCCACGGTTGTCCTGGTTGTGGGTAAACAAGTTATGTTCTCGGCGCGCTTGCATAAAACGTGGTCCCAAAACCGCCCGTTGCGTCTCAAAAACGACCTTGTGAGAAACGCGTCGGACGAGAGAAACACAAAACCGAACCATTTTTGGCATCAACAATGGTACTAGTACCACTTTGGGGGAGTCATGCCGCTTCAGACGAGTTACTACCTTCCCGGTCTTGCCGTGGAGGACCGTGCGATCGACGTTCCGCTCGACTGGCGGGGGACGTCTCCTGCGCAGCTGGCGGGCGTCCAGGGTGCCCCCAGCTCGCCGCTCGCGGAGGCCTCGGCGGCCGAGAAGTGCGACCCGGCCTTTGAGGGCCGCTCCCTGCGGCTCTTCTACCGGGTGCTCTGCGCGCCGGAGAACATTGGTCGCGACCTTCCGTACCTGGTCTTTCTCCAGGGCGGGCCCGGCGGCGCCGGCCCGCGCCTCACCTCGCCGGCGAGCGACGGCTGGGTCGCGGAGGCGGTGCGCCACTTCCGCGTGATCCTGCCCGACCAGCGCGGCACCGGCCGCTCCTCCCGCGTGGACGGCGCCACGGTCGCGCGCGAGGGCGACGCTGCCGCTCAGGCCCGCTTCCTCAAGCGCTTCCTCGCCGATTCGATCGTCCGTGACTTTGAGTACCTGCGCCTCACCGAGCTCGGCAGCGCCCGCTGGGTCACGCTCGGCCAGAGCTACGGTGGCTTTCTCACGCTCACGTACCTCTCCACGTTTCCGGGCGCGGCGGCGGCAAGCTTCACCTGCGGCGGCATCCCGCACGTCCCGGCGAGCGCCGACGAGGTCTACGCCCACACGTTCCCGCGCATGGCTGCCAAGACGAGCCTCCTCTACGAGCGCTACCCGGACGACGAGCGCCGCCTCGCGCTCCTTGCCGAGCGCGTCGCCGCCGGTGATCTGCGCTTGCCGGACGGCTCGCCGCTCTCGCTGCGCCGGCTGCAGTCGCTGGGGCAGGGGCTTGGCATGAAACCGGGCCACGAGCGCCTGCACAACCTGCTTGACCTCGCGTTCACGGCCGGCGACGGCTCTGCGGACGCGGCCCTCGCCGCAGTGGGCGGGCATGCCGATAAGGTCGAGGTCTCGCCGGCGTTTCTCGCGGGCGCGTGGTCGGCCACCAACGTTGCCGCGAACCCGCTCTACTGGGTGCTGCAGGAGCTCATCTACGCGGATGGCGAGCTGGAGGCCCCGATCGAATGGGCGGCCGAGCGCGCCTGGCGCGAGCGTCCCGAGTTCGACCCCGCTGCCCGGCCGCTCATGCTCACCGGCGAGGCCTGCTTCCCGTGGATGTTCGAGGAGATGCCGGAGCTGAGGCCCTTCGCGGGCGCGATGGGGCGTCTGATGGCGGACACGTCGTTTGGGCGGCTCTACGATCCTGCGGTCCTTCTCGCCAACGAGATGCCGCTCCAGGCGGCCGTGTACTTTGACGACCTCTACGTGGACTCCGGTCTGCAGCTGGACACGCTCGGCCGCGTGGGCGCGAGCCACGCCTGGGTCACCAACGAGTTCGAGCACGACGGCCTGCACGGGGAGCACGTGTTCAAGCACCTGCTGGACGAGGCCCGCGACCGCGGCGACCTCGCGGGCGTGCTGTAGCGGGGTCGCCACCCGCGAGTCCCCACCCCCGAGAATAACGCACAAAATCGTACATGTGCGTTATTTCCACCTGCGGATATAGAAAGTTGTGCTTGATTTTGTGCGTTGTTCCGCGCGCGGCGCGGCGGGCGGGCGAGAAGAACGGAGGGCTCGCATGAGTGACGGCATGCCCGAGTGGGCGGCGTGGGGGAGCCTCGCCGAGGAGCAGCTTGCGGGTGAGGCTGAGGCGCTGCTGCGCGAGAGTCGGCGCGCGCCGGTGGACCGTCGCCGCGTGGAGGCGCTGCTCGATCTCTACGGCCAGAGCTACGAGACGCTGCCCGGCTACTTAAAGCGCATCGTCGGCGAGATAGAGGTCGCGGACTGACCGTCCGCCCACCAGCATGTGCGAATGCTTGCAACTCTCGGTATCATGGGAGTGTTGAATTATTGTCCGGTGCCCTCGCTACGATTGGAGCGGTGCTGGTCGTAACGGGAGCGAGCACATGAACGCGTTTGTGAGCTGCAAAAACCTAACGGGGGGGGGTTCTCCGAGTAGGAGTGCCCGCCTAGTTCCGCATGTCCTGCCGCGCCGCCCCGAGGGGGTGGCGTAGGTGCTGCACAACCAGCCCTATCGGGGTGCTCTCACGCGCGAGCAGTGGCTCTTCCGCGAGATTCGCATCG
Source organism: Candidatus Olsenella stercoravium (assembly GCA_019116265.1). GTDB lineage: Bacteria > Actinomycetota > Coriobacteriia > Coriobacteriales > Atopobiaceae > Thermophilibacter > Thermophilibacter stercoravium. The sequence continues at coordinate 19,433 of DXBZ01000127.1, forward strand.
TCGCCCGGCTGCGCCTGGACGAGGGCCTCTCGGACGCGGACATCGTCGAGCGCGTGGTCGAGCAGAACCTCTTCCAGTACCCCACCGAGCGCGAGCTCAAGTCCATCGCCCGCGCGCTCTGCCGCAGGCTCACCATGCTCTCGGACGACGAGGGACGCCGCGCGCGGCTTGCGCGCCTCGTTGCCCACGGCACCGTCGACCAGGCGCGCCAGACCAACCTCTATGCCATTGCCTGCGACTACCGCGTCATGTGGGAGTTCATGACGGTGGTGGTCGCGTCCAAGCGGCGTCAGCTTGACGCGCACCTCCCCAAGCGCGAGATCGTCTCCTTCCTCGAGGGGCTCCGGGCGCAGGACGAAAAGGTCGCCGGCTGGAGCGACGCCACGCTCAACAAGATCCGCCAGGTCTTTGTCAAGTGCCTCGAGGAGTGCGGGATGTACGACCGTGCCTCGGAGCAGCTGACCTCGGTGCTTCTCGACTTTGAGCTCGAGGGCCTCGTCCGCGCAAACGGCGACGCGGCAATCCTTCCCGCCTTCGGCGTTATGGACTAGGGGGCGAGAAGGAATGGTGACCCAACACGCCCAGAACCTCGAGGAGGACTTCGCCCGCCTACGGGCCAAGCTCTCGGACCCGATGTTCCTTGCCAACAAGGGCATCGGCAACGAGGTTGGCTTCTTTGTCTTCCCGTACGACGCCGCGCGCGAGGACGAGGTCCGCGCCCGCACGGCCGAGCTCGTGAGCCTCTCAAACGAGGGCAAGCTTCCGTGCTGCATCGTGCATCGCGACCTCTGGGACGTCTTCCTCCAGATCTGCGAGCAGCGCCGCATCCTGGACAAGATCGCCGACCTCGAGCTCCGCCGAGGCTCCCGCGCCCTGCTGGAGCGCCTGCAGAAGATCGCCACGCCAGAGGCCTTCGTGCAGGCCATGGACTACGCGCCTCACGAGCCCGGCCGCGACGTTCTTCTGGTCACCGGCGTGGGCAGGGTCTATCCCATCGTGCGCGCCCACAGCATCCTCGAGAACGCCCAGCACGTCTTTGCGGACGTGCCCGTGGTGCTGCTGTACCCCGGCAAGTACGACGGTTCCCAGCTCCACCTCTTCAACAGCATCAGCGACGGAAATTATTACCGGGCCTTCAACCTGCTCTAAGGAGTGACCATGCGCATTCAGGACATGTTCGAGCGCGACATCAACAGGGACATCAACGGTGTGGTCAAGGTCGCCCAGGAGGACGACGCCAGCCTCGAGCAGGAGCTCTCCGAGTACGTGATCACCCGCGAGCTCGCGGGTCACTTCGCCACCTTCTTTGACGCCTACGAGCGCGCGCTCGACGTCCCCACGGACAAGATCGGCGTCTGGATCAGCGGCTTCTTTGGCTCCGGTAAGTCCCACTTCCTCAAGATGCTCTCCTACCTCCTCACCAACCGCGAGGTGGCGGGCAAGACCGCGCTCGACTATTTCCACGGCAAGTTCGAGGACGGCATGGTCGCCGCCAAGGTGGACCGCTGCGCGCACGTCCCCACGGAGTCCATCCTCTTCAACGTGGACAGCAAGGCGGTGGGCGAGAAGGACGCGGACGTCCTCAGGCGCACCTTCGCGCGCGTCTTCTATGACCACCTAGGCTTCTACGGCGAGGACCTCAAGCTTGCGCGCCTTGAGCAGTTCGTGGACTCCCGGGGCAAGACGGACGCCTTCCGCTCCGCCTTCGAGCGCGTGAACGGCGAGCGCTGGCTCGACGCTCGCGCGGAGTACGACTTCTTCAGCGATGACGTCATCGCCGCGCTCGTGGAGGCGGACGTCATGAGCGAGGACGAGGCCCGGCGCTGGTTTGATGGCTCCGATCGAGCCGACTTCTCCATCGAACGTCTCACTGACGAGATTCGCGACTACGCGGAGGCGCGCGCCGCCCAGAGCGGCGGCCAGTTCCGCCTGCTCTTCATGGTGGACGAGATCGGCCAGTTCATTGGCGGAGACACCAACCTCATGCTCAACCTCCAGACCATCGTGGAGGAGCTCGGCTCCAAGTGCTCAGGGCGCGTCTGGGTGATGGTCACGAGCCAGGAGGCCATCGACGAGGTCACGACCGTCGCCGGCAACGACTTCTCCAAGATCCAGGGCCGCTTCAACACGCGCCTCTCGCTCTCCAGCTCGAGCGCCGACGAGGTCATCAAGCGCCGCGTGCTCGCCAAGACGCCGGACGCCACGAGGCTGCTTACCATGCAGTACGGCCAGAGCTCGGCGGTCCTGCGCAACCTCTTCACCTTTGAGGGCGCCGTCTCGGACCTCCATGGCTACGACGGAGCGGAGGACTTCGCCGAGACCTTCCCCTTCGCGGACTACCAGTTCACGCTCATGCAGAAGGTCATGACGGAGCTCCGCAAGCACGGTAGCTCCGGCAAGCACCTCTCCAGCGGCGAGCGCTCCATGCTCTCCGGCTTCCAGGAGGCGGCGCAGCGCGTGGAGGAGAGGGACGAGAATGCCCTCGTGCCGTTCTGGATGTTCTACGACACGGTCCAGACCTTCCTCGAGGGCCACATCCGCCGCGTCATCAATCGCGCCGAGGAGGCCACTGCCGCCCACGAGGGACTGGAGCCGGAGGACGTGCCCGTGCTCAAGCTCCTCTTCCTGCTGCGCTGGGTTGACGACGTCAAGCTCAACGTGGGCAACATTGTCACCCTCATGACCGACGACGTGCGCGCCGACCGCGCGGCGCTGCGTGAGCGCACCCAGGCCTCGCTCGAGCGCCTCGTGCGCGAGAACTACGTGAGCCGCAACGGCGAGACCTACCAGTTCCTCACGGACGACGAGCAGGAGATCGCCCGTCAGATCGCGCGCACGGAGGTGGACTCCGCGCGCATCGTGAAGAAGATCGCGGACGTCTTCTACGACAACGTCTTCCCCGCGCCCAAGCTCGCGGTGGGGGAGAACAACTTCCCCGTCGAGGAGTGGGTGGACGAGACCCGCATCAACCAGGCGGACGGGCTCACCCTGCGCGTGATGACGGCGCTCGCCGAGCGCGGTGCCACCGACCGCTCCGGCCTCATCCTGCGCTCCTCGGGCGGCGAGGCGATCGTCGTGCTCTCCGACGAGATCGGCTACTACGACTGCCTGCTCGAGGCGGCAAAGATCGACCGCTTCGTCTCCACCCAGAACATCGCCAACCTGCCAGAGAACCAGCAGCGCATCATTCGCGAGAAGAACCAGGAGCGCACCGCGCTCGAGCGCCGCGCCAAGGAGCTCGTCGAGGAGGCGGTCCGCAGGGGCGCCTTCTATGCGGCAGGCGAGGAGGTCCGTCCCGTGGGCACCGCGTCCGCCCGCAAGATGGTGGAGGAGTGCGTCGGCCGCCTCGTGGACGGCACCTACCCCAAGCTTTCCTACATAGACACCTTCTACCACTCGGACGCGGAGATCCGCGCGATCCTGGGCGGCGAGGCCCGCGCGCTCGAGGGCCAGCAGCCCAACCAGAGCGCCATCGACGAGGTTGACGCCTACTTCGGCCTCCAGTCCGGTCGCCAGCTCACCACCACCATGGAGGACGTCCAGAAGCGTTTTGGCGAGAAGCCCTATGGCTGGCGCGAGCCGGACATCGCCGCCGTGGTGGCGGAGCTTCTCGTCCAGGGAAGGGCCAAGCTCCGCTACGCGGGCGCGGCGCTCGACCTGGGCTCCCCCAAGGCCATCGACTGCCTGCGCAAGAAGAGCGAGGTGAGAAAGGCCACGATCGAGCGACGCGTCTTCGTCTCCGAGGCAACGCGGCTCACCGCACGCGAGGCGGTGATGGACTTCTGCCACGCGAGCGACGTCCCCACGGGCGAGGACGAGCTGACCAAGCGCGCCCACGAGCTGCTCGTTGCCAGAAGGGACGAGCTCAACCGCCTGCTCGACGTCGAGTACCGCGGCCACGAGTACCCTGGCAGGTCCGAGGTGGCAAACGCCATCGAGCTGCTCGACGAGGTCCTCTCCGCCGGCCTCGACCCCACGGACCTGCTCCCGGTCATCGCTCGCAAGGACGATGACCTGGCGGACACCGCTGAGGGCCTTGAGGACGTGGAGAGCTTCTTCAGCAACCAGCGCGAACTCTTTGACCGTGCGCTCAGGCTCATCAAGCGCATGGCCCCCGAGCACGAGTACCTCGACAGCAACGGGGAGGCCACGCAGGCCCTCGCCACGATCAAGGACGTGCTCTCCCAGCAGCGCCCTTACAAGCGCATCCGCGAGCTCGCCCCGGCATGCCAGACCGTCGAGGACGCCTACAACGACCTGCTTGCTGCCAAGAAGACCGACATGCTCGACCAGGTCAAGGACATGTACGAGGACATCAAGGCCTATGCCGAGTCCAAGGACGTCCAGCTCTCCGCAATCGCGCAGACCGAGCTCGAGCGGAGAAACTCCGTCAATACCTCGATATCGCTTACCGAGCTTGACGCCCTCAAGACCAAGCTTTCTAACGACCAGAGAACCTTCTACGCGGATGTTGATCGCGAGGTGGAGCGGAGGAACAGGCCCAAGACACCCGTCTCAACGACGACGTCCGCGCCCGAGCCTCCCAAGGTCCGCGTGCGCCGTCTCGGCAGGGAGCGCATCTGCCCGCCCAAGCGCCTTACCAACGAGGACGAGGTCAACGCCTACGTCGAGGAGATTCGCGGCCGCCTGCTCGAGGCGCTCGACGGCAACGACGCTATCCAGTTGAGCTAGGGAAGGGGAGAGGACCGTGGACACCAAGACGCTCGAGAAGTTCTGTCCCTGGGCTCGCAATCGCCTCATGGAGGCCGTGGACCTGCGCTGTCGCAGGTACGGCCTCACCGACGATGCCCGTGCTGCCAATCCCGCCGACTCTGACGTGGTGAACGGCACCGTCCTCACCGCTGCCGAGAAAAGCCAGCGTGCGACGCTCTACGCCCGCATCGAGGAGTGCGGCTACACCCACTTCCTTGAGGAGATGGCCTACACCTGGTTCAACCGCTTTGCGGCCATTCGCTACATGGAGCTTCACGACTATCTGCCCAGCCGCGTCCGCATGCTCTCCTGCGCGGCGGACGGAAGCTTCCGCCCTGACTGCCTCCGCGTGGCCTCCGAGATTGAGCTTCCCGGCCTCGACAAGGCGCGTGTCCTCGATTTCATGGACGCTGCGGACGACGAGGGCCTCTTCCGCCTCATCCTCCTCGCCCAGTGCAACGAGCTTGCCGACGCCCTCCCCGAGGTCTTCGGCCACCTCGGCGCCGCCGACGAGCTCATGCTCCCGGACGGCCTCCTTCGAACGGGCGAGAACGACGTCCTCTATCACCTCGTGACGGACATCTCCGAGGAGACCTGGCAGGACGTCGAGGTCCTCGGCTGGATGTACCAGTTCTACAACTCCGAGCGCAAGGACGACTTCTTCAAGTCCAAGCGGAAGGCCTCGGCCGACGACCTTGCGCCCGCAACGCAGCTCTTCACGCCCAAGTGGATTGTCCAGTACCTCGTGGAGAACTCCCTCGGTCGCCTCTGGATGCTCAACAACCCAAGCTCCCACCTCAAGGACCAGATGAAGTACTTCATCGCTCCGGATGACGAGCACGAGGACTTCATTCGCATCAACGGTCCCGAGGACATCACCTTCTGTGACCCCGCCTGCGGCTCGGGCCACATCCTCTCGTACGCCTTCGAGCTGCTCTATGCAATGTACGAGGAGCGCGGCTACCGCCCCTCCGAGATTCCCGAGCTCATTCTCGAGAAGAACCTTACGGGCTTCGAGATTGACGAGCGCGCGGCGCAGATTGCCTCCCTCGTGCTTGCCATGCGCGCACGAGAGCACGACCGCCGCTTCCTCAAGCGCGACGTGACGGCAAGAATCCACGTCTTCCAGTCCGTCGACTGCGAGGGCGCAGACCTGCCCAAGTCCGTCTCCGAACAGCTCGAACACCTCGGCGAGATCGGCAGCCTCGTAAAGCTCACCGAGAAGGACCTCGGCTCGATTCATGATCTTGGTCAGCAGGCCGGTGCTAGCCTCCTGGACAGCAAGCTCGCCGAATCTCTCAGGGCCATTGAACCCGTGCTCCACGCAATCTCAAACCGCTATGACGTCGTGGTCGCCAACCCGCCCTATATGGGCTCCAGCTCCTTCAACCCCTTCATGTCCAGCTGGATCAAGAAGAACTACCCCGACGTCAAGAGCGACCTCTGCACGTGTTTCATCGAGCGAAACGTTTCGCTTGCTAAGGACATGGGATATGCAAGCGTCATCACCTCAGATACCTGCATGTATCTCTCGTCCTTTACTTCAATGCGTGAAAAGATTATCGATCACTACTCAATCATCGCGTTGATTGATACTCGTGGTACTAATGCACATCCTGATGTTTTTGACGCTAATGCAGGGTGGGTTATCTCAGTTCGAAAAACGAAGGGATTCTTAAGCAGCTTCTATAAGTTGAATCAAAAAATTGGCTCAAAAGATGAGGCGCTCGAAACTGCTATCTCCAATCCCACCTGCGGCTGGTTCTACCGCGCCGACGCCTCCACCTTCCACGACATCCCCGGCACCCCCATCGCCTATTGGGCTAGTACGGGCATGTTCAACGCGTTTAGAATGGGCGGAAACATATCAAACTACTTTGATGCAGTAGTGAAAGGTATATTTACAGGAGACAATGCCCGCTTTCTAAGATTATGGCATGAAGTTTCTATATCAGATTTAGGGACTACTTCATGGGCTCTTTATGCAAAAGGAGGATCGTTTAGACGCTGGTATGGTAATACCGAGCACGTTGTTGACTGGAAAAATGACGCTTCTAGTCTGAAAAACTACCCTGGCAGCGGTCTTGCTCCAGCGAAGTACTTTGGCCGAAATACAATTACGTGGTCCAAAATTACGTCATCACTATCTAGCTTCAGGATTAACGATGGCCGTGTCTTTTTTGACGACGCAAGTCCGGCGCTAGTTATAGATTCCAGACAGCCAGACGACATTGATTACTACATTCTCGGATTGCTTAACTCGGTCGTAATTCGAGAGATGCTCTCATTTATTTCTCCTACGTTGAATTGTCAGGTGGGTGATGTCTTATCGCTGCCGGTAATCGAAACCGACGACTTTCGTGTAGAGGCAATATCGAGAATTGTTATGTGTAACGTTAGTTTGTCTAGGACCGACTGGGATTCTCTGGAAAGCTCCGTTGAGTTTATTCGTAGTCCCCTAGTGTAGTTGGAGGCTTGCATGATTGAGCACACCGAGCAGATGTCTCGTTTTGTTCAGAATTACGGGCGCGTGCAGAGCCTTCTGAGGATTTATGATAAGGCGAAATCTAATTCCTCTGAAGGTGCAGAGGTAATCAAAAACGATGAAGATATAAGGCTGACAGACCTGTTGCGAGCTGCTGTGGTATTTCTTCATGGCTCCCAAGAGGATTATATTCGCAGCATTCTTTCTGAATGGATGCGTCAGAAGGTTGATGAAAAAGAATTATCGACAATTGCGCTTCTGGGTAGCAGTGGACGAGTAGAAAAGTTCTCACTAGCCCAACTTAATCGATTCTCAAAGTATTCCGTTAGCACCTTGATCGATGAATCGATCAAGGAGTCTCTGGGAAAAACCAGCTTCAATTCATATACCGAGATTTGTTCTTGGATGAATAAGATTGGCATCTCCCTTGCCACATTTTCAAATCAAAATCAAATCAATGAATTGATAAAGAGGCGACACAAGATTGTTCATGAAGTCGACCAAGTGGCG
>DXBZ01000128.1 GCA_019116265.1 Candidatus Olsenella stercoravium
GTCGTGGCGGTCGTCACGCTGTGGCTCGCCGGCGTGCCGGTGCGCACTGTGTACAAGGGCGACTTCGACCGCATCCGTCCCGCCGCGTGGCTCTTCTCGCGCGCGGGCGGCTTCCCGGTCCAGCGCGGCACGGCCGACATGAAGACCGTGCGGCGCGCCCGCGCCATGCTCTCCCGCGGCGAGTGCGTCCTCATCTACCCCGAGGGGACCCGCGTGCGCAACGACGCCGACGAGCAGGCCCACGGCGGCTACGCGATCATGGCGCAGCTCGCCAAGGCTCCGGTCCAGCCCGTCGCCATCATCGGAGCCCGCCATCTGCGCTTCCGCAGGCCCGTCTACGTGCGCGCCGAGAGGCCCATCGAGTGGTCGGAGATCGGCGGCGAGACGCGCAAGGAGCAGCTCGCCGAGATGGAGCGCGTCGGCATGGCGCGGGTCTACGCCCTGCGCGACCAGCTCCGAAGCGACTACCCGGGAGTTGACTGACATGCCCGAGATTCGCGTCGCGAGCGAGGCGGGCGCCTGCTACGGCGTCGAGCGCGCGCTCCAGATGGTCGAGGCCGCCGCTGACGAGCGCTCGGGGGCCGTCCACACGCTCGGCCCCCTCATCCACAACCCGCGCGTCGTGGCAGAGCTCGCCGCACGCGGCGTTGACGCCGTGGAGTCGCCCGAGCAGGCGACTGGCGACACGCTGCTGCTGCGCACGCACGGCACCGCACCCGACGAGGAGGCGCGAGCCGGCGCGCTCTGCGCGCGCGTCCTGGACGCCACCTGCCCCTTCGTCAAGAAGGTGCACCTGGCAGCCGAGCGGCTCTCGCGCGAGGGCTATCAGGTCGTCGTCGTGGGCGAGGCGGGGCACCCCGAGGTCGAGGCGACGCTGCCGCATGCCCCGGGCGCGGTCGTGGTGGGCTCAGCCGACGAGGCGGCCGCGCTGCCGCATGCGCGCAAGGTCGGCGTCGTGGTGCAGACCACGGCGCGGCGCGCCCTTCTTGCCGAGGTGGTGGAGGTCCTTCTCGCCCGGGCGGAGGAGGTCCGCGTGATCAACACGATCTGCGAGGCCACCGCCGGGCACCAGGCCGCCGCCGACGAGCTCGCGCGCGAGGCGGACGTCATGGTCGTGATCGGCGGGCGCATCTCTGCCAACACGACGCGGCTCGCCGAGATCTCCGCCGCAAGCTGCCCGCGCACGCACCACGTGGAGGGCGCCGACGAGCTCCGCGCCGCCTGGTTCGAGGGCGCGCGCGTCATCGGCATCACGGCGGGCGCCAGCACGCCGGCGAGCCAGATCGAGGCCGTGCGTGCGGAGATCGCCCGCATGCTGGGGGAGTAGCGAGCGGGCGTCCTTCTCGCCCTCCGACAAATAACGCACAAAATCGTACGTGTGCGTTATTTTCAACTGGGCATATAGATTGTTGTGCTTGATTTTGTACGTTATTGGTGCGCGGGAGACGTCGGGCGAGAAGAACGGGGTTGCGGATGGCCGAGCAGAAGCGCGCGGACTACGCCTCGACGCGCGAGCGCGCGACGGGCGCCTGGGTGGCTGCCGTCGAGGAGGGGAGCCCCGCCTGGGAGGCCGGCATAGAGCCGGGCATGCGCATCGCGCGCGTGAACGGCGTCGAGCCGCGCGACCTGATCGACTGGCGCTGGGAGGCCGACGGCGCCCGCTGCGAGCTCGAGGTCTTTGACCCGCGCGACGGCACCACGACCCCCTGCGAGCTCTGGCGCGAGCCCGGTCAGGACTGGGGCGTCGACTTCACCGACGTCCTCTTTGACGGGATCCGCACCTGCGTGAACGCCTGCCAGTTCTGCTTCATGGCGATGCTGCCGCCGGAGGCGCGCGCCACGCTCACCCTGCGCGACGACGACTACCGCCTCTCCTTCCTGCAGGGCAACTTCGTGACCCTCACCAACGTCTCCGACGAGGAGGCCGAGCGGATCGTCACCTGCGGGCTCTCGCCGATGAACGTCTCGATCCACGCGATCACGCCCGAGGTGCGCAGAAGCCTCATCGGCCGCCACGCCGACCGCGGCATCGAGGTGCTGGAGCGGCTGCTCCAAGGCGGCATCGAGGTCCACGCGCAGATCGTGCTCTGCCCGGGCATCAACGACGGTGACGAGCTCGCGGCCACGCTCGACTGGGTCGAGGCGCACCCCGGCATCACCTCGCTCGCGATCGTCCCGCTCGGCTACACCAAGCACAGCCGGCGCTTCAAGAGCTCCTACTCCGACGACCCCGAGGCCTCGCGCGCGGTCGTGCACCTGCTCGAGCCCTATCAGGAGCGGGCGAGAAGGACGCTCGGCATCACGCGCTTTCAGCTCTCCGACGAGTTCTACGTCGACGCCGACCTGCCCGTGCCCGCAGCCGAGACCTACGACGGCTACCCGCAGTTCTACGACGGCATCGGGATGCTCCGGAGCTTCCTCGACGAGACGGCGCTCGTCGCGCGCGAGCGCGCCTGCGACCTGCGGTGCATTGACGAGTCGCTGGCCGAGAAGGACCTGCGGCTGGAGCTCGTCTGCGGCGAGGCGGCGGCCGCGACGATCGACGTGCTCTGCCGCGCGCTCTCGCCTGCGGGGCGTGCGCGCACCCGCGCGATCAGAAACGACTACTTCGGCGGCGACGTCAACGTGACGGGCCTCATCGTCTCGGAGGACCTGCTCGCCCAGCTCCCCGCCGACCTCACCGGCACGCTCCTCGTCCTCCCCGAGGTGATGTTCAACTTTGACCACCTCACCCTCGACGGCGACACGCAGGACCACATCATGGCCGAGCTGCGCTCGCGCGGCGCCCTCGTGTGCGTGAGCGTCCCCAACCCGGGCGACTACCTCGACGCAATCCTCCCCATCCTCAGTCTGACGTAGCCGCGCGCTGACAGATACGTAGCGGCAGCGTCTCGGTGGGGGCGATGTCCGCCGCGAGTTCTTGGCGCGTTCTTTTGCGCCAAGCTGTCTGAGCGCCGGACATCGCCCCCACCGAGACGCGGACGACCTATGAATGTCTCACGTCTGCCGGGTAAAACCGACCGTTCGTGGTAAGATTTCCCCGCAATCGAATAGCGAGGAGATGAGATGCCCAAACCCGTAGTCGCCGTGGTCGGCCGGCCCAACGTCGGCAAGT
>DXBZ01000129.1 GCA_019116265.1 Candidatus Olsenella stercoravium
AAGGATCTTCTTGATGTCGGTGCGCTTGGGCATCTAGAAGCGCCTCCCCTCGCGGACGTCGATGGCGAGGTAGTCATCCTCGCCGCGCATGAGCTTGGCAAACGCCGAGAAGGCGTACGTGGAGTCGTTGGGGCCGGGCTTGGCCTCGGGGTGGTACTGCATGGAGAAGGCGGGGACGTCGAGGAACTGGATGCCCTCGGGCGTACCGTCGTTGAGGTTGACGTGCGTGAGGCGGATGCGCCCGTACTTCTCGGTCATGACGACGGGAGCGATGTGGGCACGAGACCAGAAGCGCAGGTCCTCATCTGCGGGGTGCTCGAAGACGCCGCCGGAGAGCTCGGGCACGAGCGGGCCAAAGGACGAGAAGACCGGTCCGTAGTTGTGGTTCTGCGCGGTGATCTCCACCTTGCCGGTGAGCAGGTTCATGACGGGCTCGTTGCCGCCGTGGTGGCCGTACGGGAGCTTCTCGATCTGGCCGCCGGCCGCCATGGAGATGACCTGGTTGCCAAGACAGATGCCAAAGACCGGCAGCTTGCCGAGGCAGGCGCGGACCGCCTCCACCACGGGCGGCACGCTGACCGGGTCGCCGGGGCCGTTGGAGAAGAACACGCCGTCGGGGTTCATGGCCAGGACCTTCTCGGCCGGCGTGTCCCACGGAACGACCGTGACCTCGCAGCCGGCGGCGGAGAGGCGCTTGGCGATACCCTTCTTCTCGCCGCAGTCGTAGGCCACCACGTGCAGACGCGGGTGTCCGTCGGCATCCTGGCCGGGAACGGTGTAGGCCTCCTTGGTGGAGACGTCGGCGACGTAGTTGTGATCGGCGATGGACGGCGACGCCTTGACGCGCGCGATGAGGCTCTCCGGGTCGAGGTCGGTCGTGGAGATGGCCGCGCGCATGGCGCCGCCCTCGCGGATGGCGATGGTGAGGGCGCGGGTGTCCACGTCCTCGATCGCGACGACGCCGTTCTGGGTGAGGAAGTTCGGGAAGGTCTCCACGGACTGCCAGTTGCTCGGGGTGTAGCACATGTCGTGGACCACGAGGCCGGCCAGATGGAGCGGGTCGCCCTGCATGTCCTTCTCGTTGATGCCGTAGTTGCCGATCTGCGGGTAGGTGAGGGTCACGATCTGGCCCGCATAGGAGGGGTCGGAGACGATCTCCTGGTAGCCGACCATCGAGGTGTTGAACACGATCTCACCGAAGGTCTCGCCCTCGGCGCCGGCAGAGCGCCCAAAGAAGTACATTCCGTTCTCGAGCGCGAGAAGCGCCCTCGGATGCCTGCCGTTGTCAACCAGTAGGTTCACAGCAACACCGCCCTTTCGTCGTGCGCCCAAGGGGCCTGCCCGCAGCCACAAAAAACGGAGCGACCGCCTCGTGGCGGAGACTCCGAAGAAGGCTGCTGCGATTAGGTTGTGGACGCCTTTTCGGTCTCTCGTACCGTCTTAAAGGTCATGGGACAGTATAGCCGGAAACGCGTTCACCGTGTGATGACATAACGCATTCGCACAAAAGTCCGCACGGGAGGGCCTAGCGCTGACGGCCTCGCACAATTGCCACGGCCGAGAAAAACGTCGACCAGGCCAGGAGAAAGACGGCCCCGAAGAGCCAGCCGTTCACCGTGTCTATGAGCGAGGACGTGTCGGCACCGGCGTTGTACCTGAGCACCGACGTCAGGCAGAGCGAGAGGAAGAAGTAGCTTGCGGTAACAAGGGCCAGCTGGCTCTTCTGCGGCGTCGCGCGTACGGCGGCAACCACCGGCAGTACGAGGACAGGAAGGCCAAGGAAAAAGGGAAGGTACGAGATCGCAACAGCGCCGTCCATGGGGACTCCTCTCCGCATTGGGGTCGAACGCCCACAATCTATCTCACGTCGTCCCTATTTCGCTCGCCAATTCAGGCAAGGCTGCTTGCGTCGCTGGTCAAAAGGGTGACAAAACTCTTTTCCACACCGTTCGCAGACGAATGGCAACAAGGGACGAAGCTGAACTACACTTGCGGGAAGGAGGTTGCCATGGGAGCCGTACAGCCGTCTGCGCAGCAGCTCATTGGGGCGCGCATCCGCGAGCACCGCGAGGCCGCCGGGCTCTCGCAGGCAGAGCTCGCGCGACGCGTCTACGTTTCGCGCCAGACGGTCGGAAACTGGGAGTCGGGCCGCACCCTGGCGGACGTGCAGAGCCTCGTTCTTCTCGCCCGGGCATTTGGCACCACGGTCGACGCGCTTATTGGGGAGAGCGACCCGAACGCAGCGCTCCCAACCGCCGAAGATCGCCACGCACTCGTCCGGCTGCTCGTGACGGCGGGACTGCTCTTGGGAGCGACCCTGGCGCTCGTCTTTGCGTCACATTTGATATCGCTGGTGAGGCCGAGCGACGACGTGACGGATGCCGTGAGAGCCACCCTTTGCGTAGCCGCGCTCATCTGCGAGATCGCGCTCCTTCTCCGCGCCCTGCCGCGCCTCAGGGCGTTCATGCGCAGCCATGGCCTAAAGAACGCCTCGATTGCCGCATCCTACCTCGAAGGGCGTGACGCGAGCGGCGCTGTGCCAAACGACGTGCTCTTCAGGTGTTTTGTGCCCTATTGGAAACTCTGGCTTCTGGCGCTGATAGTTGTTGCGTTTGGAGCGCCGGCCCTTCTTGTTGGCTGAGCATCAATCACCGGAAATGATGCCCAAACGTGAGGTGCGCGCAGGCATGTGGAAGTGCTTGAAATAACAGGCGCGTCGCAGGTTTTGGCGAGAACCACAATCGGCAGGAGCGGCCCTGTACGCGGGAGGCCCCCGACTTCCTCAGCAGGATCTTCCGCGAAGCGCAGTCCTGCGTGGAAGTCGGGAGCCTCCCCCAGTGCGTATCAGCCCGGGCGACTAGCAGACGCCCTGGGCCATCATGGCCTCGGCGACCTTGGTGAAGCCGGCGATGTTGGCGCCCATGACGAAGTTGCCCTCGTGACCGTAGGCGCGAGCGGTGTCGTCCACGTTGTGGAACATGCCGCGCATGAGGCTCTCGAGCTTGCCGTCGACCTCCTCGAAGGTCCAGGAGAGGTGCTCGGCGTTCTGGCTCATCTCAAGGCCGGAGACGAGCACGCCGCCGGCGTTCGCGGCCTTGCCGGGCATGAAGGCCACGCCGTTCTCCATGAGGTAGGTGGTGGCGTCCGGCGTGGTGGGCATGTTCGCGCCCTCGCCGACGACCTTGCAGCCATTGGCCACGAGCGCCTGGGCGTCCTCGAGGTGCAGGGTGTTCTCGCGGGCGCAGGGCAGCGCGATGTCGCAGGGGAGCTGCCAGACGCCGCGGCCGTCGCCCTCGTGCCAGACGGCGTTCGGGCGCTCGTCGACGTACATCGCGAGGCTCACGCCCTGGTCGTGACCGGAGCGCTTCTTGTTGTAGATGTGCTCGAGCACCTGGTAGTCGATGCCCTCCTGGTCCTCGACCCAGCCCTTGGTGTCGGAGCAGGCAACGACGGTGCCGCCGAGCTGGGCGACCTTCTGGATGGCGTAGATGGCAACATTGCCGGAGCCGTGGACGACGACCTTCTTGCCCTCGAAGGAGTCTCCGACGCTCTTGAGGTACTCGTCGACGAAGTAGACCAGACCGTAGCCGGTGGCCTCGGTGCGCGCGAGCGAGCCGCCAAAGGTGAGGCCCTTGCCGGTGAGGACGCCGGTCCACTCGTTCTTGAGGCGCTTGTACTGACCGAACATGTAGGCAACCTCACGGCCGCCCACGCCCAGGTCACCGGCGGGGACGTCGGTGTTGGGGCCGATGTGGCGGAAGAGCTCGGTCATGAAGGACTGGCAGAAGGCCATGACCTCACGGTTGGACTTACCCTTGGGATCGAAGTCGGAGCCGCCCTTGCCGCCGCCCATGGGGAGCGTGGTAAGGGCGTTCTTGAAGATCTGCTCGAAGCCGAGGAACTTGAGCATGCCCACGGTGACGGTGGGGTTGAAGCGCAGGCCGCCCTTGTAGGGGCCGATGGCGGAGTTGAACTCAACGCGGTAGCCGCGGTTGACCTGGACCTTGCCCTCGTCGTCGACCCACGGCACGCGGAACATGATCACGCGCTCGGGCTCGACGATGCGCTCGAGAAGGCTGGCCTCCTCGTACTCGGGGTGGGCGTCGAGGGCGGGCTGCAGGGTCTCGAGGACCTCCTTGGCCGCCTGGATGAACTCGAGCTGCTCGGGGTAACGAGCCTCGAGCTCGGCGATGACCTTCTCGGAATACGTCATGTCCTTCTCCCTTCTCGGGCGGCTGGCGCCGCGCCAAAAGTTCCGGAAGAGAGAATACGTTCACGAAACCTCGAGGTGCAAACGCGGCAACGAAGTGTAACGCCGCCGAACCTCGCGCGAAATCTGCCGTACACACGAAACACAGGCGCAATCCACATGCGCGCTTCTCGAAAAGAAGCCCTTGGAGACCTGCTGGCTACGCGCGCCCCAGCGCGCGGTCGATCGCGGCGTTCACGCGCTCCGCGTACAGGAGGTGCTTCAGCGAGAGCGCAAAGGCGACCGCCGACGCGACGAGGGCCATGACCGCGGGAATCTCGCCGTCGGAGGGCAGGTCAAGCCCGGCGAGCATGGCCAGGGCGAGCGCGAGCGTCGCAAGCAGAAGGATGCTCGAGGCGACGAGCTTCACCATGCGGCGCGTCGAGGTCTGAGCGAGCTTCGCGCGCTCCCGGGCGAGCTCGTTGGCAGGGAACTGCCCCGCGAGGAGCCTGGCGCGCTGGGTGGCGAGTCGGGCCTTGTAGTCGGCGCGCGACACCTGCGTCACGGTCTTGCAGGAGTCGCAGACGATCAGGCGCTTCTGGATGAAGCGCAGGATCGGTATGAAGCAGAGGAGCTTTATGTCGCTCACCTCGGTGGCGAGGTAGAGACGATTCCTGGCGCCGCACGTGGGGCAGAAGGCCTCCCCCGCCCAGATGTCCTCGCGGACGTAGACCTTGTCGGAATAGAAGATGAACATGTGGCCCCCGGGGTCGCTCGCATTCTAAGGACGAGAAGAACGCGCGCCTATCATGCAAACGCCCCGACCGCAAAATGGCCGGGGCGACGTGTCTCTGGAGCGGGTGACGGGAATCGAACCCGCGTCATCAGCTTGGAAGTGTGCGGATAATTTGCATTGGCTCGTCTAGCTGGAATTATGCAGACAATCTACCTGCGACTAATTGGCCTATTGAGCCTATATAGACTGTGATTTACCATGTAGTCAGGCCGATATTGCGCACGCATTGCGCACGCCATTGCGCATTATTTGGAGGTGCAGAGATGCAGGTAGAGGACAAGTTTACGAGCGTCTCGATAAGACAATACGGGGACGAAAAGTGGCGCGCTCAGCTCATGTACAAGGATGAAGAAGGAAACTGGAGGAAAACGAGCCGCGTTCTGGAGACCACGGGGCGCGACACCGGGCGCAGCAAGCAGGTCTGGAAGGCCGCGAGCTTCGAGGCGGAGGAGCTGAGGCGCGCACTCAACGAGGAGGCGCGGGCCGCGCAGGAGTTGGCAGCGCTTGGCATCAGGCCGGGAGAGACCGTCTCCGACTACGTGAGCTTCTACATCGAGGGACGGCGACCCCACGTCGAGCGCTCCACGGCTGCGGAGTACGACCGAATACTCGACAAACTCATCGCGCCGCGCATCGGCGGCATCGAGCTTGACGCCCTCACGCCTGATGATGTGCAGGGGTGGATTAACGCCCTTGCGAAGCAGTTCGCCCCCGTGACCGTACGCAAGGCCCTCGTCCTTCTCCGCTCCGCCATGACTCAGGCAGTGGAGCGCGACAGGCTCGCGAAGAACCCAACCCGCACCGTCAAAGCGCCGAAGCTGGAGGCACCGAAACCCAACGCGCTGGACGAGAAAGGCCGCGCCAAGGTCGCTCAGTTCATCGCGATAGACCCCGCCACAAAGACCAACATCGGGTTCGCGCTCGCCCTCTACATGGGGCTGCGCGAGGGCGAGGTGTGCGGCCTCAGGTGGCGTGCCGTTGACCTCGAAGACAGGACCCTCACCATACGCGAGACCATCGGCCACGAGGGGAGCAAGTGGTATCCCAAGGAGCCGAAGACGGACGGCAGCGCGCGGACGCTCCCCATCCCCGATGTTCTCGTCGCTGCCCTCAAAGCGCGGCGCGCGCAGATGAACGAGGAGCGAATGAGCACCGGGCGTGACCTCTCGACGCTGTACGTAATCGGCGGGGCCGACGGCTCCTTCATGCAGCCGCACTACCTATCTAACCGATGGAGAAGGACGGCGGACGCGCTGGAGCTAGTCGGCACCGAGGGCAAGCGGCCGACCTTCCACGACCTTCGCCACACCTTCGCGACGGCTGCAATCGCGCACGGCGTGGACGTTAAGAGCGTGTCGAGCATGATGGGCCACGCAAACGCAGCAATGACCATGAACACCTACGCGAGCGCCGACCCCGACGCGAAGCGGCGCG
This sequence comes from Candidatus Olsenella stercoravium, assembly GCA_019116265.1. Lineage (GTDB taxonomy): Bacteria > Actinomycetota > Coriobacteriia > Coriobacteriales > Atopobiaceae > Thermophilibacter > Thermophilibacter stercoravium. The sequence goes on from DXBZ01000129.1 coordinate 6,420, forward strand.
CCTCCGACGCCGTGGCAAGGGCGATTGAGACGGAGGTCTCCCGCCACGCAAACGACGGGCAGATTCTGACGCTGGGCAGGACGGGGACGGAGGACTAGCTATGGCGCGCACCGGAGCAACGAAGAACTGGATTGAACGGGGAGCCATGGCGGCGCGCTCTACGGACGAGGACGCGCGCATCGGCTTTCTGATAAACGCCTACATGGCGTGCGACAGCGAAGGACGCAGCGCGATAATCGCCGCCACAAGTGGCATAGCGGACGCAGTGGAAAAGAGACGAGCATCAAATCCCGCCGCCGTCCTCCATTTCAGCGGGACGGAGGCGTAATCATGGCGAAGTCGTATCTGGTCCGCAAGGGTATGCGACCAGTCACGCAAGGGTTTGCCGACGCCTACCGTGCGTGGCTGGACAGCTGGAACAGGCGAGATAAGAGGTTCAAACCGCTTGGCAAGGACGTGACTCCCGAGCAGTTCGCCGAGGCGCTGGACGCACTGGGAATCGACCGGGAAGGCCGCGCGGAGTCGCTTGGCGAAGTTCTGGGCATCAGCGGCAGACAGGCGCGAAACATCCTAAACGACCCATCAAAGTTGACCGAGGAGCGGCAGAAGAAGCTGATGGCGCGCGCCTCCTTCGAGCTACAAAGCGCACTTGGAGAGGCCCATCAGATTGATGATTTGTGCGAGCACGGCGCGACGGCGGAGCTACTCTCGGAGCGCTGCGAGCTTCAGGCAAAGATGGACGCGATAGAAAGCGCCGCCGAGCTGCTAGGAGCAAACCACCTGAGAATACGAGCCGAGGAGCGCGCCCGCGCGGAGTTCGTCGGCCGCGCGACAATTGAGGCGATGCACACGATGGACGCCCGCGACCGCGCAACGCTGCTCCGCGTGATGATGGGGATGCTCGACTCGTACAAAGGCAACTCGGAGCGCGACCGCCGCGCGCGTCAGATAGCCGACGCGCTGCGAAAGACCGCATACGGCACGCGCGCGACGCTTGGCGACCTTGCCGACCTAATCGCATACGACCATGACGGCTACCTCGAATACTTGGATAGAGTGGACCAACAGTTGGAGGAGCAATCGTGGGATGAGTATTGGCCGTTCAGTTATGGGGAGGCCGACTCGTCAATCGAGACAACGGTCCTCAGCGAATACTTAGGGCTGGACGGCTAACATTTCGACAATGTAAAACGTTGGTTGAGGCAGGAACTATTTTCAAAACGCAGTGGCGGAAGCGAGCGCCTGAGAACACGGGCAAGTCGCTTCCGCCCCTCTCAATGTGTGGGCGAGTGTGGCCTACAGACGGAAACGAGTTTCCGCAAACGAGCCAACATCGCTTCCAAATTGGCAGATTTTGGCCTATCTACCTGCGCTTTTATAGTCCTCGGCAACTGCTAGGCTCCAACTAGTCGCGACGTTTCTACCACGGCGGCGAGGCCGGACGCGGCCGGACCGCAACGACAGATTGGAGCCTCAAAGTGAAGAAGTCTCAGACCGTCAACATCGAGTCCCTCCCCGACCTCCTCGATACCAACCAGGCGGCGGCAATCCTCAACGTCACGCCCCGCACCGTCACCCGCATGTGCGAGCAGGGCAAGCTGAAGGCGGTGCGCGTCATGAGCCTGTGGCGCATCAACCGCGACCGACTCCTCGACTTCGCAGGGCTGAACTAGGGGCCGCACATGTGGTGGTTCGAGAACGTGCGCTACGTCAGCCTCTACCGTGGCGAGCTGCACGACTTCCTAGGCACCGGGACTGATGACCCGTTCGGCGGGCGCACAGTTACCGCGTGCGTTGACCCCGTGGAGTTCCCAAAGAAGCCCGAGCGCGACGGCGGGGTGACACCACGCATCGTCCGGCCCGAGTGCCTTATGACCGTGACCCTCCCGGAGCTTGCGGCGATGATTTCGCGCGGGCAGACCGTCCTCCCCGGCGTCTGCGACGGGCGGCGCAGGGCGGAGGACTGGAAGGCTCAGGAGCTGTTCTTCATCGATGTGGACAACGACGAGGCGATGGTCGCTCGCGGGCATCGGCCGCTCGACGTGACCGACGCGGTGCAGAGGGCGTTCGAGTGCGGCCTCCCGCTCGCGCTGAGCTACGAGAGCTTCAGCAGCACCAAGAAGCAGCAGAAGTACCGTCTCGCGTTCGTCGCACCGTCCATCATCCGTGATCGTGACGAGGCGACCCGGTTTCTCCGTGGACTGCTCGCCGCGTACCCCGAGGCCGACCCCTCGTGCAAGGACCTCTCCCGGCTGTTCTTCGGGACCGACAAGGAGGTGTGCGTATGGGGACGTTCGGCTTCGATGACGAGGTGATGGTCGGCGCGGAGAGCGCCGGGGCGCAGCGCCCCCGCTTCGCCCTCCCCGGCACCATCCACGCCGGAGACCGAAACGACACCCTCTTCGCCTACGGCTGCTCTCTTCAGGCGCGCTACCGAACCGACGATGAGATTCTGGACGAGCTGCGCAGGGCCAACGCCGAGCGCTGCGAGCCTCCCCTCCCCGACGCCGAGGTGGTCAGGACGGCGGAGCACATCGCGCGAGACTACCCCAAAGGTCCATCGGCGGGGTACATCGTCGCGAGGCCGGAGGTGTACGAGCAGCCGACGCTGAGCGTTGATGACCAGCACATCAACGACAAGGACCTCTCCCGCGTGTTCGCCGCGACGTACCGCGACCGCATCCGATACGTTCCCGAGGCGCGGGGCTGGTACGCCTACGACGGCACCCGTTGGCTCAGCGCCCGAGCGGGGGGTGAGCAGGTGGCGGCACGCCTCATGAAAGAGTTCGTGGACCGCCTCTATTTCGCCGCTGGAAGGATTGAGGACGACGAGAAGCGCAGGGACGCGGCAAGCAGGGTCACCCAGTACTTTCGACAGCCCGCCCGCGCGAGGCTGCTGGAGGACAGCAAGAGCGAGATGGGCGCTCGCATCTCCGACTTCGACGCCGACCGCCACCTATTCAACTGCACGAACGGGACCCTCGACCTGCGGACGGGAACCTTCCGGCTGCACGACCCCGCCGACATGCTGACAAAGCTCGCGGGCTGCGCCTACGATGACCGGGCTGGGTACGCCGAGTGGGCAGACTTCCTAGCGGAGACTTTCGGCGGCGACGGCGAGGTGGCCTCCTTCCTCCAGATGTGCGTCGGCGCGGCGCTCGCGGGCGACACCACGGCGGAGCGCTTCTACGTCGCCTACGGGCCGACCAGAACGGGAAAGTCCACCACCCTCGACACCATCCTCTCGATGTTCGGGGATTACGGGACCACCATCCAGCCCGAGACCCTCCAGCAGACGAGGCGAAACGCGAAGTCGGCTTCCCCCGACGTGGCGAGGCTCAACGGCATGAGGTTCGTCCAGTGCCCCGAGCCGCCGAAGAACATGCCCCTCGACGCGGCGCTGGTGAAGCAGTGGACGGGCGGCGACCTCGTGGCGACCCGCCACCTGTTCGGCGACGAGTTCTCCTTCCGCCCGCAGTTCCAGCTTTGGGTCAACACCAACTACCTCCCCGAGGTGAACGACCAGACGCTGTTCGAGTCCGGGCGCGTGGTCGCGGTGCCGTTCGACAACCGCCGCGCCGAGGGAGAGCGCGACGCCGGGCTGAAGGAGCGCATGAGGGCACCGGGGTTCCTGAGCGCGGTGCTCAACTGGGCGCTCGACGGCTACGCGATGCTGGGCGTCTCGGACGGGCACATCCCCGCCGCGTGCGCGGAGGCGACGCGCGCCTACGCCACCGACTCCGACCGCATGGGCGAGTTCGTCGCCGACGAGTGCGAGGTCGGCGAGGGGCTGCGCGAGGACGGCGCGAGGCTGTACGAGCGCTACGTCGAATGGGCGGAGGCCAACGGCTGCGGCAGGTTGCAGAAGGCCAAGTTCTACGCGGAGCTTGCGCGACGCGACGGGATACGAGACGCGGGGCGCGGGACCGTCCACCAGAAGGGGACGCGCCACCTGTTCGTCGGAATCCGTGCCAAAGAGTAGCGGCGGGCGGAGAGGTGGTACAGACGGTACGTCTGGTACGCGATTCTATTTCTCTCTAGGGGAGACGATTTTAGTAACGAACCAAAACGGCGTACCAAACGTACCAAACGTACCGCCCCGAGGGCGAGCGCCCCCACGCACCCAAAAAAAACAACGGACGCACAACACGACGCCGGGAAAGACCGGCAGATTGGAGCAGACATGTTCGACAGGAAGACCACCAGCGATAAGATTTCGGCCACCCTCTCCAAGCTAGCCGATGACGTGGACACCGCCGCAGGAAACGACTACCGCCGCTACACGTCACGACTCGCGTCGGGAGACACCATCGAGCCGATGGACGGCACCATCAGGACCGACGAGGGGCGCGCCGAGTGCTCTCGCATCATCGCCGCCGCCAAGGAGCGCGTCAGGGAGATTTGCGACCAGGCGCGCGACGAGGCGCTCGCCGAGATGGCAGAGGCACCCTCCCCCGCAGCGACCGCGTTCATCGCCGGGCTGGAGGCTCGCGACAAGGTGAGCGCCGACGAGCTGGTGGCGGGCCTCCGCGCATACGGCGACAACTGGACGGCGTACAACGCGATGATGGCCCTCGTGAAGCGCGAGGAGACCCGTCAGAAGACCATCATCCCCATCAACGTGTCAAACACCCTCGAAGGTGCCACGGACTACATCGACGGCGCGCGGGCAAGCGCGAGCACGACCATCTCGAAGTGCTTCCGCAACCCGACCAAGCCCGACACGGCAGGGCTACGACTCCACGTCTCCCTCTCCCAGTATCTGGGCGGAATCATGTAGCCGCCCGACAACGGGTGACCGCGCCCCGCTCGCCGCGATGGTGGGCGGGGCTTCTCTATGGGGCAGGGGGACACAACATGGGCAAGGACTACGTAACCATGACCACGGCGGCGCTGCAACACCGCAACTGCTTTCTCATGGGCAAGCTGGGCAGGGCGCGACGGGGCAAGCTGCAAGCTCCGCCCGAGAAGGTGGAGGCGTGGCGACGTGAGTTTGACGAGGTGACGGAGGAGCTGTTTCGCAGGGCGCGCAAGGAATAGGGGGAGTCCGAAAGTCCGGGCCATGCCGCGCACGAGTCCGGCCCGTCTGCAATGTTTCCCACTCCCCCGAGGTGACGGGGGGGTGGTGTGGCGGGCATCCCCGGCCCCTGCGGGCGCGGCGACCCCCAGCGGCCTAGTGCTCCTATAGCGCGACCCTCCGCGTTTCCACCAAAGGGATAGGGGAGACCTCCGGGGGTAGGCACGGCGGCACTCCCCGCGGCCTAGTGCCCATTCACACACGAAGGGCAGACGGTGGCGGGGTGGTACCCGGAATGCCCCCACCGCCCGCCGCGTGACTCCCAACGGCCTAGTCAGGCGGAACCGCCCGAGCCGTTTTCCACAGGCGCGATGTGGAAAAAGCGCCCGTCCATTCCGGCGCAAGGCCGCTGGGGGCAAACACGCCTATATTGCGCATTATTTGCGCATCGCCATTGCGCATAAGATTGATAAAAGAAAACAGGTCAAACCGTTTTGTAGGTTTGACCTGCTGTTTTGTCTGGAGCGGGTGACGGGAATCGAACCCGCGTC
>DXBZ01000130.1 GCA_019116265.1 Candidatus Olsenella stercoravium
GCGCGAGCAGACCCTGAACCAGCTGCTCTCCGAGATGGACGGCTTCGACAACCACAAGGGCATCGTCGTTCTGGCCGCGACCAACCGCCCGGAGACCCTCGACCAGGCGCTGCTGCGCCCGGGCCGCTTTGACCGCCGCATCCCGGTGGAGCTGCCGGACCTCGCCGGCCGTGAGGCCATCCTCAGGATCCATGCGGACGACGTCAAGATGGAGCCGGGGATTGACCTCGGCGTCATCGCGCGCTCCACGCCCGGCGCGTCGGGCGCCGATCTTGCCAACATCATCAACGAGGCCGCGCTGCGCGCCGTGCGTCTCGGCCGCAGGCGTGTGACGCAGGAGGACCTGCTCGAGTCCGTCGACGTGGTCATCGCCGGCGAGAAGAAGAAGTCCACGGTGCTCTCGCCGCACGAGAAGGAGGTCGTCTCCTACCACGAGACCGGCCACGCCATCGTCGCCGCCATGCAGAAGGGCTCCGCGCCCGTCTCCAAGATCACGATCGTGCCCCGCACCTCGGGCGCGCTCGGCTTCACGATGCAGGTCGAGGAGGACGAGCACTTCCTCACCACGCGCCAGGAGGCCAAGGACAAGATCGCCGTGCTGTGCGGCGGGCGCGCCGCCGAGGAGCTCATCTTCGACGAGATGACGACCGGCGCCTCCAACGACATCCAGAAGGCCACGCAGCTCGCGCGCGCCATGGTCACGCAGTACGGCATGTCCGACAAGTTTGGCATGGTGCAGCTCGGCCAGCCCGCGAGCCGCTACCTCGGCGGCGGCGAGCAGCTCACCTGCTCCGAGGGCACGGCGCAGGAGATCGACGCCGAGGTCCAGGCGCTCGTGGAGGAGGGCCACCAGGCGGCCCTGCGCACCCTGCGCGAGAACCGCTTCAAGCTGCACGAGATCGCGCACTACCTGCAGAAGAAGGAGACCATCACCGGCGAGGAGTTCATGAACATCCTCACCCGCGACGACGGCTTTGCCCCCAAGATGCCGACCCCGCCCGCCGAGTAGGCGCGGGGGAGACGCGGCGGCCGGTCCTTCTCGGCAAAACGTGCTACTATACCGACGCAAGGCGTTGACGGGGAGAGTACCCGGGGGCGCGCGGCCAAGAGAGAGCGGGGACGGTGGGAGCCCGCGGTCGCGTCCCGGCGAAGATCACCCCCGAGCCGCGGCCCGAAAGCGCGAGCGAGTAGGCGTCGCCGGAGTGGCCGCCGACACAGGCCAGCCGAGTAAGGCGGATATCCGCTCGCTGGGTGGTTTACAAGCGAAGTCGCAGGCGCGCTTCGTCCCAGCAGGAGGGACGGGCGCGCCTTTTTGTGCCCGAGGAGATGTGACGAGGGGACAGTCCCTTTGTCACATCAAAGGAGAAATGTGACAAAGGGACTGTCCCCTCGTCACATCAGAAGGAGGAAGCGTGGCGAAGAACGAGTACAAGAAGACGACCAACCTGCCGAGCACGGGCTTTCCCATGCGCGCCAGCCTGGCAACCAACGAGCCCAAGCGCCTGGCCATGTGGGAGGAGAACCACGTCTACGAGCAGATGATCGCCAAGAACGAGGGGCACGAGAAGTTCGTCCTGCACGACGGCCCCCCGTACGCCAACGGCCCCATCCACCTGGGCCACGCGCAGAACAAGATCTCCAAGGACGTCATCAACCGCTACTGGTCCATGCGCGGCTACCAGACGCCCTACGTCCCCGGCTGGGACTGCCACGGCCAGCCCATCGAGCACAAGGTCGAGACCATGCTCGGGACCGAGAAGTTCAACCAGCTCCCCACCGAGAAGATCCGCGAGCTCTGCCGCAAGATGGCCGTCGAGCAGGTTGACACCCAGCGCCAGGGCTTCAAGCGCCTGGGCGTGCTGGGCGAGTGGGACAACCCCTACCTCACCTACGTGAACGACTACGATGCCACCGACGTGGAGATCTTTAAGGCCATCTTCGACGCCGGCGCCATCACGCAGGGCTCCAAGCCCGTTCACTGGTGCTCGCACTGCCACACGGCCCTCGCCGAGGCGGAGATCGAGTACGGCGACGAGGTCAGCCCCGCCATCTTCGTGCGCTTTGAGATGACCACCGTGCCGGAGGGCCTGGAGGCCTGGGCCGGCAAGCTCTTCGTCGACATCTGGACCACCACGCCGTGGACCCTTCCCGCAGACGACGCCGTCATCTGCCACCCCGAGGCCACCTACGTGGCGCTCGTCCACGACGGCCGCGCCGAGATCGTGGCCGAGGCGCTCGCCGAGCGCTGCGCGGCCAAGTTTGGCTACGGCGAGGTCGAGCTCGTGCGCGGCGCCGACGGCGAGCCCTGGCGCGCCACCGGCGAGGCCCTCGCGCACAACCGCTACAAGCAGCCGATCTTTGGCGACCAGGGCGAGACGGGCGAGTTCATCTACGCCGACTACGTCACCCTCGACGACGGCACGGGCATCGTCCACTGCGCGCCCGGCCACGGCGTGGACGACTACCTCGCCGGCCAGAAGTTCGGCATCCCCACGGTCATGCCGGTCGACGACGACGGCCGCTTCTTCGTGGGCGACGGCATGGGCACCGGCGGCCCGTGGTCCGGCATGGAGGTCAACGAGGCCAACCCCAAGATCATCGAGTGGCTGCGCGAGCGCGGCACGCTGATCCTCCACGAGGACATCAACCACAGCTACCCGCACTGCTGGCGCTGCAAGGAGCCCGTCATCTTCCGTGCCACGAGCCAGTGGTTCGTCTCGATGGACAAGCCCCTGCGCGGTGGCAAGAGCCTCCGCGAGCAGGCGCTCGAGGAGCTCTCCAAGGTCAAGTTCTACCCCAGCCACGCCATCAAGCGCATCGGCTCGATGGTTGAGGGCCGCCCGGACTGGTGCATCAGCCGCCAGCGCAACTGGGGCGTGCCCATCCCGGCCTTCACCTGCCAGGACTGCGGCGAGACCGTCATGAACGACGACACGCTGGACGCCGTGATCGGGCTCTTCCGGAGCAAGGGCTCCGACGCCTGGTTCACCGACGACCCCGCGAGCTACCTCGGTGACGCCTGCGTCTGCCCCAAGTGCGGCGGGCACCACCTCAAGGCCAACAGGGACATCCTCGACGTGTGGTGGGACTCCGGCGTCTCCCACACCGCCGTCTGTCGCCACCGCGACAACCTCACGTTCCCGGCCGACATGTACCTCGAGGGCTCTGACCAGCACCGCGGCTGGTTCATGAGCTCGCTCATGACCTCCGTGGGTGCCTACGGCGTGGCGCCGTACAAGTCCGTGGTCTCCCAGGGCTTCACGCTCGACGGCCAGGGCCGCAAGATGTCCAAGTCGCTCGGCAACGTGATCGACCCCAACAAGGAGTGCGACACCCGCGGCGCCGACATCCTGCGCCTGTGGGTCACCTCGGTCGACACCTCCAACGACATCCCCTGCGACGCCACGATCCTCGACCACGTGGGCGAGGCCTACCGCCGCTTCCGCAACACCCTGCGCTTCCTGCTGGGAGAGATCGAGGGCCAGTTTGACCCGGCCACCGACGCCGTGCCGTATGACGAGCTCCTCCCATACGACAAGCTCGCGCTCGCGCGCCTCTGCCAGGTTCACGACCAGGTGAGCGCCGCCTACGAGTCCTACCGCTTCAACGTGGTCTACCGCACCCTCTACGACTACGTGATCGGCGACCTCTCCAACGGCTACCTCAACGCCACCAAGGACCGCGTCTACTGCGGCGAGAGGGACGGCTTCGAGCGCCGCTCCGCGCTCACCGTCTGGGCTCAGATCCTCTCGATGCTCGTCCACGACCTGCAGCCCATCCTCGTCTACACCACCGACGAGGCCATGAGCTACCTTCCGGCATCGCTGCGCGACGGCCAGGAGTATGCGGCCCTTCTCGACTGGTACCAGGCACCCTGGTCTGCGGAGGAGTACGGGCCCTACCTCTCCGTCTACGACGCCGTCGTCGAGGCCCGCGCCGCGTTCACCAAGGCCTACGAGGCCGCCGTGGCCGACGGCACGCTTGCCGAGAAGACCGCGCAGGCTGCCCGCGCCACGCTCACGGCGCCCGCGGAGCTCCACGCACTTCTCGCGGGCGAGCTGGGCTGCGACCTGGCGGAGCCGTTCGTGTGCTCCGAGGTCGAGCTCGTGCGGGGCGAGGAGCTTGCCTGTGCCGTGGAGCCCGCGCGCGGCGAGAAGTGCCCGCGCTGCTGGAACTTCCGCGAGCTGGGCGAGGACGGCCTCTGCCCGCGCTGCCACGATGCCGTGGCGGCGCTCGAGGAGTAGGGCTTGTCCGGCTCTGACGCCACCAGCTCCGCCCGCAGGCGGCGACTGGCGCTCTTCGCGCTGGTCGCCGCTGCGGTCGTGGCGCTCGACCAGCTGAGCAAGCTCGCCGCGCGCGACCTGCTCGTGCCGGGCGAGCCCGTGACGCTTATCCCGGGCGTCATGGACCTCTCGCTCATCTACAACACCGGTGCCGCGTTCTCAATGGGCGAGGGCGCGGGGCCGCTCTTCGTGCTCGTCGCGGCCGCGATGTGCGTCGCCGGGGTCTACGTGGCCTGGCGGCGCGCCGACGTGCCGCTGCCGCTTCTGCTCACGCTGGCGGCGGTCGTCGGCGGCGGCATAGGAAACGCGATCGACCGCGTTGTCCTGGGCGCTGTCACGGATTTCTTTGCGACCACGTTCGTTGACTTTGCGATCTTCAACGTAGCCGACATCTTCGTCACCTGTGGCGTTCCCATTGCGCTCGTCCTCTGGTGGCGTTGGGATGTCGCTCGCGAACGCGCCGTCGAGGCCAAATAGCGCCGCCTCCCGCCCCTTTTTGAGGTTTGGGTTCATCGTTTTGCGATTGCGTGCCTCATCGCGTTAAAAACCGCAGGTCGCGTTTTGAGACGGCTGCAACTCCTCCAAATAGTGAACCCAAACCGCAAAACGGTTTGGGTTCGTTCTTCTCGCCAGCGCCACCTCTCAATTCATAAAACCGCAGGTCGCGCAAACTCATGAGGGCTCTTCCGTCAGAACGATGAACCCAAACCTCCCGGAGAGGTCCGCCCGAGGCGGCGTGATACGATGTCAGCCGGCTCGAGTCGAGGATGGAGGAATCTGCCCATGCCCAGTCGCATCGTCAACCTGCTGGTAGGACCCGAGTCCGACGGCGTGCGGCTCGATGCGTTTCTCGCCGCGGGCGAGGGGATGCCCTCGCGCTCTGCCTGCGCTCGCCTCGTGGAGGGCGGTGCCGTGACCATCAACGAGACCCCTGCCACCAGCAAGTCCGAGAAGGTCCTGCTCGGGGACCGCGTCCGGGCGCTCGTGGACGAGCCGGAGCCCGTGGGAGGGCCGCTCGCCCCCAACCCCTACATCCCGCTTGACATCCGCTTCGAGGACGACCATCTGATCGTCCTCTCCAAGCAGGCGGGCCTCGTCTGCCACCCGAGTCCCGGCCACGTGGACGACACGCTCGCCAACGCTCTCGTTGCGCACTGCGGCTACGCCCATCTCGGCATGCTCCAGGGAGAGGAGCGCCCGGGAATCGTGCACCGCCTCGACATGGAGACCTCCGGCCTCATGGTGGCCGCCAAGGACGACGCCACGCAGAAGGCCCTCCAGGACCTCATCCGTCTGCGCGTGCTCGACCGGCGCTACGTCACGCTCGTGCACGGACCAATCGCGCACGACGAGGGGACCATCGAGACGGGCATAGCCCGCTCCACGCGCGACCGTGTGCGGATGGCGGTCTCGGACGCGCCCGGTGCACGCGAGGCCATCACCACCTTCCGCGTTCTCGAGCGATTTGAGGCGGGCCCGCGCGACGACGGCTACACGCTCATCGAGTGCCACCTCTACACCGGCCGCACGCACCAGATCCGCGTTCACCTGCGCCACGTGGGCCACCCGCTCGTGGGCGATCCCCTCTACGGGCGCGGCGACCTCCGCCAGAACCTCGGACTCTCGCGCCAGTTCCTTCACTCGTGGCGCATACGCTTTGACCACCCCGTAACCGGAGAGACGGTGGAGCTTGCCGACACCCTGCCGGACGACCTGCTCGATGTACTAGAATCGCTTGGCGAAAGGTCCATGGGCCGCACGTCTGCGGGCGAGAAGATCTGTCCGCTCCTCGCGCCCGGCGGGCGAGCCATCGAGTACGAGGGATGACATGGAGTTCAACCGGTTTGGCCTCACGCCGATCGTCATATTCAACTTTCTCATCTGGCTCTTCTTCACGGTGGCCTACCTCTACCAGATCATCTACGTGCTGCGCGTCATCGTTCGCGGCACGGTGCGCCTGCCGGAGGCAAAGCGGCGCCACTCCTACGCCTTCGTGATCGCGGCCCACAACGAGGAGGCGGTCATCGCCAACCTCGTCGAGTCGATCTACGCGCAGGACTATCCGCGTGAGCTCATGGACGTCTTCGTGGTCTGCGACGCCTGCACGGACAACACGCATGCCGCCGCCGAGGCTGCGGGCGCCACGGTCTGGGACAGAAACGACCTCGCCCGGCGCGGCAAGAGCTGGGCGCTCGACTACGCCTTCGACCGCATCCTCAACGACTATGGCGACAAGTACGAGGCGTTCGTAATCTTTGACGCCGACAACCTCGTGTCGCCGAGCTACATATCTGTCATGAACCAGGCCTTTGACGCGGGCTACCTCGTCTGCACCGGCTACCGTAACTCCAAGAACTTCGACTCCTCCTGGGTGAGCGCCGCCTACGCACTGTGGTTCATGCGCGAGGCGAAGTTCCTCAACAACGCCCGTATGATGTCGGGCACGAGCTGCGCGATCTCGGGCTCCGGCTGGCTCGTCTCCGAGCGCATCGTGCGCGGCATGCACGGCTGGGACTTCCACACGCTCACCGAAGACATCCAGTTCTCCACGTTCTGCTGCGCCAACAACGTGCAGATCGGCTACGCGCCCGCGGAGTTTTACGACGAGCAGCCCGTCACCTTCAAGGCCTCCTGGACGCAGCGCATGCGCTGGACCAAGGGCTTCTACGAGGTGTTCTTCTCGTATGGTCGTGACCTGGTGAAGGGGATCACAAAGCGCCAGTTCGCGAGCTACGACATGCTCATGACCATCGCTCCGGGCATGATCTTGACGCTGCTCTCCTTTGCCGTGAACGCCACCTACCTCATCATCGGCTCGCTCAGCCATGGTTTCATCGCCACGCAGACCGAGCTCGACATGTGCGTGGGCTCGCTGATCATGACCTTTGTCTCCATGTACGTCGTCTTCTTCATCCTGGCGATCGTCACGACCGTCTCGGAGCGACCCCACATCCACGCCAAGAAGCGCTGGCGCGTCTTCACGAACATCTTCACGTTCCCGCTGTTCATGATGACCTACATCCCGATCACGGTCGCCGCCCTGTTCAAGAAAGTCGAGTGGGTCCCCACCAAGCACGACATCGCCATCGACGTGAAAGACGTCGTGGGCAGCGATGCCTAAAAGGGGTCAGACCCCTTTTAGGCATGTTTTCTCGGCAAACGGTGCCTGATATAGCCGTGAGCGGATGCTACAATGACCTGAACTTTAAGCTGACCGCCGCAGGCGGGGAGAGGAGCCAGCACATGGCAACGTTCTTCGAGGGGGAGTCCCACACCTTTTCCGAGTACCTGCTCGTTCCCGGATACTCCTCGGCGGAGAACATCCCTGACAACGTGTCGCTCAAGACGCCGCTCGTGAAGTTCCGCCGCGGCGAGGAGCCCGCGCTCAGCCTCAACATCCCGATGGTCTCGGCCATCATGCAGTCCGTCTCGGGCGTCGACATGGGCGTCGCGCTCGCCATCGAGGGCGGCCTCGCCTTCATCTACGGCAACCAGACCCCCGAGCAGGAGGCGGCCATGGTCAAGGCCGTCAAGGACCACAAGGCCGGCTTCGTGGAGTCCGACTCCACCCTCACGCCGGACATGACGATGGAGCAGGTTATGGAGCTCAAGGAGCGCACCGGCCACTCCACCATGCCCGTCACCGACGACGGCTCCTCCCGCGGCAAGCTCCTCGGCATTGTGACCAGCCGCGACTACCGTCCCACGCGTGACGACCACCAGAAGAGGGTCTCCGAGTTCATGACCCCGCGCGAGAAGCTCATCGTGGGCGACAAGGACATCACGCTCAAGCGCGCAAACGACGTCATCTGGGAGAACAAGCTCAACGCCCTGCCCGTCGTGGACGAGAACGACCACCTGGTGGGCATCGTCTTCCGCAAGGACTACGACCAGCACAAGTCCAATCCCAACGAGCTGCTCGACGCCAACAAGCGCTACATGGTGGGCGCGGGCATCAACACGCGCGACTACGCCGAGCGCGTGCCCCTGCTCGTCGAGGCCGGAGCCGACGTGCTCTGCATCGATTCCTCCGAGGGCTTTTCCGAGTGGCAGAAGCGCACCCTCGAGTGGGTCCGCGCCAACTACGGTGATACCGTCAAGGTGGGCGCCGGCAACGTCGTGGACGAGGAGGGCTTCCGCTTCCTCGCCGACTGCGGCGCCGACTTCGTGAAGGTCGGCATCGGCGGCGGCTCGATCTGCATCACGCGCGAGACCAAGGGCATCGGCCGCGGCCAGGCCTCTGCGGTGATTGACGTGTGCCGCGCGCGCGACAAGTATTTCGAGGAGACCGGCATCTACGTGCCCGTCTGCTCCGATGGCGGCATCGTCTACGACTACCACATGACGCTCGCGCTGGCCATGGGTGCCGACTTCATGATGCTCGGGCGCTACTTCGCGCGCTTTGACGAGAGCCCCACCGAGCGCGTCAACGTCAACGGCCAGTACATGAAGGAGTACTGGGGCGAGGGCTCCGCGCGCGCCCGCAACTGGCAGCGCTACGACCAGGGTGGAGCCTCCAAGTTGGGCTTTGTCGAGGGCGTGGACTCCTACGTGCCCTACGCCGGCTCCCTCAAGGAGGGCGTGGGCCAGACGATCTACAAGATCAAGTCCACGATGTGCAACTGCGGAGCCAAGACCATCAAGGAGCTGCAGCAGAAGGCGCGCCTGACGCTCGTGAGCTCAACCTCGATCGTCGAGGGCGGCGCGCATGACGTCGTGGTCAAGGACTCCCAGCACAGCGTGAGCTACCGCTAACCCAGCGAGGACATTTTGACCCGTCGGCCGCCCCGGGGCATTCGCCTCGGGGCGGTCTTCCCTTCCTCTTTCGGAGGTTTGGGTTCATCGTTTGCGCCAAACGGGTCTCACGGTTGGGTCTCAACTGGGGTTTTGTGGGGACGAAGGCGATCGCTGCTGGAAAGGTGAACCCAAACCGATAATCGGTTTGGGTTCACTTTCTGCACCACGCGGACTCCTGTGCACAAGAAACGCCTGTTGGCGCATTGGTGTGGGCCGCCCCGGCGCGGCTTCGTGAACCCAAACCGCGAGAAGGGGATGGGGCACCCACGTTTGTCGGGCGTGCTGCTACAATGACACGGTTGGAGTATCGCAACGAAGGAGCAGCGCAGATGAGCGACGCCGAAAAGAGCTTTGAGGTCCCGGCCTACGACGCCGAGGAGATCGAGACCCGCTGGCAGGCGGAGTGGGACGCCGAGGAGCTCTACAAGACCGAGGAGAGCCCCGAGAAGCCCAAGAAGTACGTGCTGGAGATGTTCCCGTACCCCTCGGGCGACCTGCACATGGGCCACGCGCGCAACTACACGATCGGCGACGCCATGGCACGCCAGGCCCGCATGCGCGGCTTTGACGTGCTGCACCCGATGGGCTACGACGCCTTTGGCCTGCCCGCCGAGAACGCCGCCATCAAGCACAACACGCAGGCGAGCGTCTGGACGCACCAGAACATCGCGCAGGCCACCAAGACCATGCGCCGCATGGGTTTCTCGTATGACTACGACCGCATGTTCAACACCTGCGACCCCGAGTACTACAAGTGGGGCCAGTGGATCTTCCTCAAGATGTGGGAGAAGGGCCTCGTCTACCGCGACAACTCGCCGGTGAACTGGTGCCCGGGCTGCCAGACGGTCCTTGCCAACGAGCAGGTCGTGGACGGCAAGTGCTGGCGCTGCGGCTCGGTGCCCGAGAAGCGCGCGCTCTCCCAGTGGTACTTCAAGATCACCGACTACGCCCAGGAGCTGCTCGACGACCTCAAGAAGCTCGAGGGCAAGTGGCCCGAGCGCGTCCGCGCGATGCAGGCCAACTGGATCGGCCGCTCCGAGGGCGCCGAGATCGACTTCACGCTGGCCGCGGAAGACGGCGTGACCCCCACCGACACCAAGATCACCGTCTTCACCACGCGCCCGGACACGCTCTTTGGCGTGAGCTTCTTCCTGCTGCCGCCCGAGAGCCCGCTCGCTGCGGAGCTCGTGGCCGGCACCGAGCACGAGGCCGCCTTCCTCGAGCTCAAGGCCGCTGCGGAGAAGGTCTCCTCGGTCGACCGCCAGGGCTCCGAACGCGAGAAGCACGGTGTCTTCACCGGCCGCTACGTGATCAACCCGGTGAACGGCCGCCCGGCCCCGATCTGGGTCGCCGACTACGTCCTCATGGACTACGGCACGGGCGCCGTCATGGGCGTTCCCTGCGGCGACCAGCGCGACTTTGACTTCGCCAAGAAGTACGGCCTGGAGATCGCCCCGATCATCTGCGAGAAGGACGACCCGCTGTACGAGCAGCTCAAGGACGAG
Source organism: Candidatus Olsenella stercoravium (assembly GCA_019116265.1). Taxonomy (GTDB): domain Bacteria; phylum Actinomycetota; class Coriobacteriia; order Coriobacteriales; family Atopobiaceae; genus Thermophilibacter; species Thermophilibacter stercoravium. The sequence goes on from DXBZ01000130.1 coordinate 10,586, forward strand.
CGCGAGCTCGTCGTGACCTCCGTGGACTGGGACCACGCGATGGAGGCCGAGGGCTACCTCGTGCAGTCTGGCCGCTTCACCGGCATGAAGGGCGGCAAGCACTCCGAGGCCGTGGACGCCATCATCGACTGGCTGGGCGAGCAGGGCCTCGGCCGCAAGACGGTGCAGTTCCGCCTGCGCGACTGGCTCATCTCCCGCCAGCGCTACTGGGGCAACCCGATCCCGATGATCCACTGCGATTGCTGCGGCGACGTGCCGGTGCCCTACGAGGACCTGCCCGTCACGCTGCCCGACGCGCTCGATCTCGGCGCCGGCGAGACCCTCGCCGCCTACGCGCCGTTCTACGAGACCACCTGCCCCAAGTGCGGCAAGCCCGCCAAGCGCATCACCGACACCATGGACACCTTCACGTGCTCCAGCTGGTACTACCTGCGCTACTGCGACCCGCACAACGAGGAGCTGCCCTTCTCGCGCGAGGCCGTGGACCGCTGGATGCCGGTCGACAACTACATCGGCGGCATCGAGCACGCGATCCTGCACCTGCTCTACAGCCGCTTCTTCACCAAGGTCCTGCGCGACCTCGATATGATCGGTATCGACGAGCCCTTTGAGAATCTGCTCTGCCAGGGCATGGTCAAGGACGCCAACGGCGACACCATGTCCAAGTCCAAGGGCAACGTCGTGCCGCCGTCCTCGGTGATCGAGCCCTACGGTGCGGACACCATGCGTCTGGCCATCCTCTTCATCGCCCCGCCCGAGAAGGACTTCAACTGGGACGAGGAGGCCGTCGCCGGCGCCAACCGCTTCATCAAGCGCGCGTGGCGCGTGGTCTGGCTGCTCAGCCAGGGCGCGGCCGAGGGTGCCGTGGACGCCGGCGCGCTCGACGCGGCGGGCAAGGGGCTGTGGCGCACGCTCAACGGCATGGGCATCAAGTGCACCACCGACTTTGACCGCGGCCAGTTCAACACCGCCATCTCCGCCGTCATGGAGATCACCAACGCGGCGTCCAAGTACGTGAATGACGTGGCGCTCGAGCAGCGCGACCCGGCGCTCTGCTTTGCCGTGGCGCACGCGATCGTGACCATGCTCGCGCCGATCTGCCCGCACTGGGCCGAGGAGCTCTGGCACAAGGCGCTGGCCCAGAAGGGCTCGGTCTACAACGCCGCCTGGCCCGAGTTCGACGCCGAGGCCGCCAAGGCCGACGAGGTCGAGATCGCGGTCCAGATCAAGGGCAAGGTGCGCGGTCGCGTGATGGTTTCTGCCGACGCCTCCGACGACGAGGTCGCCGAGGCCGCCAAGGCCGCCGTGGCCGAGCAGCTCGCCGGCAAGGACATCAAGAAGGTCATCGTCATCAAGGGCCGTCTGGTCAACATCGTGGCGGTGTAGGTCCTCGCGCGTGGGGCGGGCCCTCCGGGCACCCCGCGGGAAGTGCGCTGCGCGGAACTTCTCGCCGGGAGCCCGGAGGGCCCGCGCGCCACGGTCCTCACGCGCTGCCGCCAGGCACCTTCTCGGCCGGCTTGTGGGCTTCTCGTGGAGGAGCGCTTGACGCGTGCGGCAAAACACCGTAGACTAGCTGCGTATTCGAAGCTGTAACCGTAGGAAGTGGGGTGGATCTTCTCGCCCCGCTTCCTTTCTGTATGAAGACGGGAGGGGAGCATGCCCAAGTCCGGCATCGAACAGCAGATCATCGACGCGCTGGAGGCCCATGCCGCCGAGCGCGGCATCGACGTCGTGGACGTTGAGGTCGTGGGCGCGACCAAGGCGCCGTGCGTGCGCGTGCGCATCGACCACGCCGACGAGTCCGCACCCACCATCACGCTCGACGAGGTGACCGAGGAGACCGAGTGGATCTCCGCCGCCCTCGACGAGCTCGACCCCATCCCCTCCAGCTTCACGCTCGAGGTGTCGAGCCCCGGCCTGGCGCGCCCGCTGCGCAAGGAGCGCGACTTCGAGCGCTTTGCCGGCGAGACCGTGGCCGTCTCGCTCGCCCCCGGGGAGGGGAGGCGTCGCTACACGGGCACCCTCCTTGGCATCGAGGGCGCCACGGTGGCCCTCGAGGTCGACGGCGAGCGCGTGGAGCTGCCGTTCGACGATATCAGGAAGTGCACAATCAAGCCCGACTTCCCCGCTTAGGGAAGCACGAGAAGAGCGAAAGGACCCCACATGGCTTCTGAGATGATGGCTGCCCTCGAGCAGCTCTGCGAGGAGAGGCACATCGACCAGCTCGACCTCATCACCCGCCTTGAGCAGTCGCTCGCCAAGAGCTACGCCGACGTACTCCACCTGCCCTTTGGCGCGCGCGTCACGATCGACCGCGCCACGGGCAAGGTCTACGTCTACGAGCTCGTGCCCAGGGGCGAGGAGGACCCCGAGACCGGCGAATACAGCGAGTTCGACGAGGTGGACGTCACGCCGGCGGACACTTCCCGCATCGCCGCCCAGCACGCCAAGGCCGAGATCCGCGCCATCGTGCGCAACGCCGCGCGCGTCCAGATCTACGAGGAGTTCTCGCAACGCGTCGGCGACATCATCACCGGTACCGTGCTCCAGTCCACGCCCGACTTCACGATCATCAAGATCCGCGAGGGCGTCGAGGCCGAGCTGCCCCACTTCGACCAGCGTCGCTATCCCGAGGAGCGCAACGAGCGCCCCGCCGGCGAGCGCTACAGCCACAACCAGCGCATCCGCGCGATCATCATCGACGTGCGCGACCCCAACTCCACGCAGCCCGTGGTGCGCGGCGAGCGCCAGCGCCCGCCCATCGTGGTGTCCCGCACCCACCCCGACCTGCTCCGTCGCCTCTTCGAGCTCGAGGTGCCCGAGGTCTATGACGGCATCGTCGAGATCCGCAGCGTCGCGCGCGAGCCCGGCGTGCGCTCCAAGGTGGCCGTCTCCTCCAACGACGACCGTCTCGACCCGGTGGGCGCCTGCGTCGGCCCCAAGGGCAGCCGCGTGCGCACCGTCGTCTCGGAGCTGCGCGGCGAGCGCGTCGACGTGGTCCTGTGGAGCGACGACCCCGCCCGCTGCGTCGCCTCGGCGCTCTCGCCGGCGCGCGTCTCGCGCGTGGTCATTGACCCCGAGACCGGCTACGCCACGGTGATCGTCCCCGACGACCAGCTCTCGCTCGCCATCGGCAAGGAGGGCCAGAACGCCCGCCTCGCCGCCCGCCTCACGGGCCTGCACATCGACATCAAGAACGAGTCGCTCGCCGCGACCGTCCTGCGCGACCTCCCGCGCGCGACCATCGAGGACGAGCCGGAGGACGACGGCGAGTCGCACCGCTGCGAGTACGTGGGCGCCAACGGCATCCAGTGCCGCAACATGGCTCGCCCGGGCTCGCGCTTCTGCGGCGTCCACGAGGAGATGGCCGCCGCCGAGGTCTCCTCTGACCCCGACTCGCTCATCTAGGTTCCGGGACCGGACGACGCTCACACGACTCTCTGAGGCGGCTCGCCTCATGCTTGGAAGGTAGGTCACATGGCAAAGACGCGCGTACATGACCTCGCGAAGGAGTACGGGATCTCCAGCAAGGAGATGCTCGAGCACCTCCGCGACCTCAAGATTCCCGCCAAGTCGGCTTCCTCGACGCTCGAGGACGCCTACGTCTCGATGGTCCGCAAGAAGCTCAAGCCCATTCTCGAGGCCCACGCCGCAGAGATCGAGGCGCAGAAGCGCGCCGAGGAGGAGGCCAAGGCCGAGGAGGCCCGCATTGCCGCCGAGAAGGCCGAGGCCGAGCGCATCGCCGCGGAGCAGCGCCGCGAGCGGGAGCGCGCCGAGGAGGAGCGCCGCCGCGCCGCCGCCGAGGCCGAGCGCAAGGCCCGCGAGGAGGCCAAGGCCGAGGCCGAGCGCAAGGCCGCCGAGGAGGCCGAGAAGAACCGCGTGCGCGACAACGCCCCCAAGTCCGTCCCGTCGTTCACCTCGCTGCTTGACCAGATCGCGCAGCAGGAGCAGATCCTGAAGCAGCAGGCCGAGGAGGCCGCACAGAAGAAGGCGGCCGGGCAGGGTCGCGGCCAGCACCGCGGCGATCGCGCGCGCGGCGAGTCGCGCCCGTCCGCCGCTGCGGCGCCCGCGCCCTCCGCGGACGCGAGCGGCCGCCGTCGCGGCAAGAAGGGCCGTCGCGGTGAGGGCGACGGCGAGGACCGTTACAGCCGCATGGCCCGCGAGGCCGAGGCCTACAACCGCAGCCGCGTCCTCGAGGAGGCCCGCGTGGCCGTCGAGGAGGCGTCGCGCGAGTCCACCGGCCGCCGCAAGCGCCGCAAGGAGCGTCGCCAGAAGCAGGCCGAGGAGGCCGCGATGGAGCAGCGCATCGAGGAGGCGCTGGCCAACGACCAGGACCTCTCGCAGCTCGACACCGTGAAGGTGCCGCAGGGCTCCACGGTCCAGGAGCTCGCCGAGCTTCTCGGCGTGCCCGCCAACGACATCATCAAGCGCCTGTTCCTGCTGGGCACCCCGCTCACGCTCACCGAGTCCATGTCCGACGAGCTCATCGAGCTCGTCGCCGACGACCTCGGCCGCGACGTCAAGGTCATGACGAAGGAGGAGGAGAACTCCTTCACCTTCTACGACGATCCCGCCGACCTCAGGCCGCGCCCGCCGGTCGTCACCGTCATGGGCCACGTCGACCACGGCAAGACGTCGCTGCTCGACGCCATCCGCCACACGGGCGTGGCCGAGGGCGAGGCGGGCGGCATCACGCAGGCCATCGGCGCCTCCCAGGTCACGATCAACGACCGCCTGATCACCTTCATCGACACGCCGGGCCACGAGACCTTCACC
>DXBZ01000131.1 GCA_019116265.1 Candidatus Olsenella stercoravium
GTCCGCGCAGTGGAGCTCCAGGTGCTCGGGGGCGATCACGTTGATCGCGTCCACGGCGGCGTCGAGCGTGTCGCAGACCACGACCACGCCGCGCTCGTCCAGGCTCGCGCGGGTGATCTCTTCGCGCGGGCTCTGGGAGACGAGCAGCTCGATGGCGGCCTCGACGCGCGCGGGAAGTGCGGCGTCGCAGGTCACGAGGTAGCAGCTCGCCATCGGGTCGTGCTCGGCCTGGGCCATGAGGTCGGCGGCGACCACCTCGGGCGCGGCCTCGGCGTCCGCGAGCACGCAGACCTCGGAGGGGCCGGCCACCATGTCGATGCCCACGTCGCCGGAGACGGAGCGCTTGGCGGCGGCCACGTAGGCGTTGCCCGGCCCCACGATCTTCTCGACCGCCGGGATCGACTCGGTGCCGTAGGCCACGGCGGCAATCGCCTGGGCGCCACCCACGGCGTAGACCTCGTCCACGCCCGCGAGCGCCGCAGCGGCGAGCGTGTAGGCGGAGAGCGTGCCGTCCGCCTGCGGCGGGGTGACCATGACCACGCGCTCCACGCCGGCGACCTTGGCCGGGATCGTGTCCATGAGGACCGTAGAGGGGTACTGGGCGCGCCCGCCGGGCACGTAGACCGCAGCGGAGGCCACGGGCGTCACCTTCACGCCGAGCATCGTGCCGTCCACGCGGGTGGTGAACCAGGACTGCTCGCGCTCGCGCTCGTGGAAGTCGCGGATCTGGTCGCGCGCCCGGGTGAGCGCGGCCAGAAACTCGGGCGGCACGAGGTCGAGAGCTCCGGCGACCAGCTCGTCCGGCACGCGGAAGTCCCGCGGGCACGCTCCGTCAAAGCGAAGACAGTAGTCGCGCACCGCAGCGTCCCCGCGCTCGCGCACGTCGTCGACGATCTTCTCGGCCGCAGCCATGACCTCGACGGGCAGGACCCCCGAACGGTTGAGGTCGGCCTGCGTGAGGCGCGCGCCGCCTTCGAGTGTTACCGTCCTCATGCCGCACTCCCCTTCCTGACCTCGGCGAGGCGAGCCGCGAGGTCGCGAATCCTCTTGTCGCAGCGATACGCCGCCGGTCCCGCGAAGAAGCGCGCCGAGCACTCCATGACCTCGTCGACGATCACGAGGTCGTTTTCGGCGAGCGTGGTGCCGGTGGCGGTGATGTCCACGATGCGGTCGGTCATGCCCACGATCGGGCCCAGCTCAATGTTACCGTGAAGCGTCACGATGTCGACCTGCTGACCGAGCGACTCGTAGTAGCGGCGGGTGATGCGCGGGTACTTTGTGGCAACCCGCACCGTGCCACGCCAGGCGTAGTTGCGCTCCGCCTCACCGGCGCGACCCGCCGGCTCCGCCACCACGAAGCGGCACGCCCCGTAGCCCATGTCCACGAGCTGGAGCAGGTCAAGACCCGCCTCCACGAGCGAGTCCGTGCCGCAGAAACCGCAGTCGGCGCCGCCGTGGCCCACAAAGGCCGGGGCGTCCTGGGCGCGCACGATCACGTACTCCACGTCCCCCTCGCGCACCACGAGGCGGCGTCCCGGGTTCTCCAGCTCCGCGGTGGGCAGACCGGCGGCGGCGAGGGCGCGCACCGTGTCGGCAAAGAGCGAGCCCTTGGGCACGGCCACGCGCAGCGGGCGCTCGGCCAGGCGCACGCCCGGCGTCACCACGCCCGACTCGCCCGGCTCGCCGAGCACTTCCTGGAGCCGCTCGAGCGAGAGCGCAAAGCCGCAGGCCACAAGGCCCGGGCGTCCCAGGTTCGCGAGGACCGCGTCGTAGCGGCCGCCTGAGGCGAGGCTCGCGGCGATTCCCTCGGCGTAGCCCTTGAAGATGATGCCCGTGTAGTAGTCAAAGGAGTTGATGATCGAGAAGTCAAAGGACACGCGGCCCGCCTCGAAGAGGTCCGCGAGCTCCTCGGCGAGCGCGCTGAGCTCGGCGGTGCCACGGTCCGCCTCGGGCACGCCCGCGCCGGCGAGAAGGGCGTCCAGCCGCGCGATCACCTCGGTCCCGCCGCCCATGCGGCAGACCTCGGAGAGGGCGTGGGCGGCTGCGGGGTCGAGGTCCTTCTCGGCGGCTATGACCTCGTCGAGCGTGACGAGGTCGGAGTCGTGGACGAGCGCGCGCACGCGCTCGGAGAAGGCCGCGCTCGGCGAGCAGGCGTCGAGCAGGGCCGTCACGGGGACGGGCGAGCCAAAGACGATGCGCCACGCGGGGACCTCGAGCTTGGAGAGGGTCTCGGCGAGCAGGCGCACGACCTCGGCCTCCGAGGCGGTGCCGTCCGTGGCAACGAGCTCCACGCCCAGCTGCGTGAACTGGCGCGGCTGGCCGCGCAGGCTCGGCTGCTCGCGCACCACCGGGGCGCTGTAGCGCAGGCGCGCCGGCAGGTCCCCGGCCGCCACGCGCCCCGCCACGAGGCGCGCCACCGGCAGCGTGAGGTCCGGGCGCAGCATGAGCAGGGTCTGGTCGGTGTCAAAGAGCTGGAAGGCGGAGTCCTTGATGCGGCCGCCGCGCTCGAGGGCGGCGCGGTCCTCCAGGAGCGGCGTCTCCACGGGGAGGTACCCATGGTCCGAGAAGCACCCCCGCACCACGTCGGAGATGCGCTCGCGGGCGAGCGCCTCCCGGGGAAGGATGTCGCGGAAGCCGCGGGGTGTCTTTGCGATCACGGATGCTCCCTTCGAGCCTGGTTCCTCTGGTTCTGGGCTCGACTACTTTAGCACACTAAAGTGATGGCGCAAGGCCCATCGTTTCCGCGCGAGCGCGGACCAGCGCGCGCCACAGGTCGCAGCCGCCTTCTCGCGGATCGGCCGCCGGCGGGCGAGAAGGACCCTCGCGCCGACAACTCTTTGAACCAACGCGACGGGACGCACTTCCTGAGCTGGGCCGTCAGACTGGTGTCAGACACGTGCAAGACAGGGCCGTCACCACGCCTGCTACGCTCGGCACCCCATCGGCGAGAGAAGGGAGACTCACATGGCGCTGCACTGGGAAGAGGCTCGGGTAATCGTGACCTGCGGGGACATGCGGAAGATGGGAGAGGTCCCGGATGACGCGATCGTGCTCACCCTCAAACCCGAGGAGGTGGGCGAGCCCGAGACGATCGAGGCGGTGCGCAACCTCGTGCTCGACCGCACGATCGAGCAGAGGCACCAGGTCCTGAGCGACATCTACGAGCTCGGGGGCTCGATGCCCGACCCTGTCATCGAGAAGTCGGAGGATGACTCACCCGAGGCGGCCGAGGCCGAGCGCGCGCTGCTCGAGAGCCTCAAGGAGCGCGAGGACGAGGTGGACGACGAGCTCGACGACGAGCGGGACTGGGCGGCCCGCTCCCCGCTCGCGGAGGGCGGCCTGTGGCTCGGCGGCGACGGGGGGCGCGGCGTGCGGATCTTCATCAGCCACGTCGAGGAGCTCGTGGTGCACAACTGAGGCCCCGCCGGCGGGCGGCAGCGACTCGCCGCCCGCCGGCCCACCTTTTCGCTTCTAGGGAGGTGCCCATGCCCGTACTCAGCATGTTCTTTGGAATCATCGTCCGCATGTATCGAGAGGTCGGAGGTCGCCACAGCCTTCCGCACGTCCACGCAGAGTTCTCAGGGGACGAGACAGTGGTCGCGCTCGACGGAACGGTTCTTGAAGGCTTCCTCCCTCGTAATAAAATGAAGCTGCTTCTTGCTTGGATGGAGATTCATCACGACGAGCTCGAGGCAAACTGGTCGCTCCTCGAGCGGGGCGAGCAGTGCTTCCGCATTGATCCTCTCGCATAGGACAGGACGCCACCCATGCTGCAACCCCGCCTGATCTCCGTGGAGCCCCTCGACGCGCTTCGCCTCCTGCTCGTCTACGAGGGCGGAGACACCCGCGAGTTTGACGTTGCCCCCTATGCAAACGGGCCCTGGTACGGGGAGCTCTCGGACGCCGCGTACTTCAAGCGCGTGCGCCTCGCCGAGGGAGGGACGGGCATCGAGTGGCCCCACGGGCAGGACATCGCGCCTCATGAGCTCTACGACCTGAGCATTCCGATTGGGTAGGCGCACAGGCCCCGGCCGCGCGCTCGGCCGCGTCGGCTGATGTGGAGTCTGACCGGTCTTCTCGCCCCCTGGCCCCGTCCGACCACCCTTTGGTGGCACTATTGAGGCGTTGTGCATCCGAGCGAGAGGGAGCAAGAGGTGGGTCGCGGGTCCACGCATCAGCCCAAGCACATGAGACAGACGACCCCTTCCGAGGAGGCGTCCGCGCCCGCCACGCAGGAGCAGGTGGGACGCAGCGCCGCCCTCATGAGCGTGCTCGTGGTCGTCAGCCGTCTCACGGGGTTCCTGCGCACCTGGGGCCAGGCCTATGCCATCGGCGTAACGGTCATGGCGAGCTGCTACTCCGTGGCCAACAACCTTCCCAACCAGCTCTACGAGCTCGTCGCCGCAGGCATGCTGACGACGGCGTTTCTCCCGGTCTACATGACGGTCAAGAAGCGCGCCGGCGCCGAGGGGGCGAGCGCCTACACCTCCAACCTCGTCTCGATCGTGCTCGTGGTGATGGGCGCCGTGGCCGTCCTGGGGTTTATCTTTGCCGCGCAGATGGTCTACACGCAGTCCTTCACGGCGACCGACGAGTTTGACTTTGACCTCACGGTCTACTTCTTCCGTTTCTTTGTGATAGAGGTCGTGCTCTACGCCCTGTCCTCGATCTTCTCGGGCGTGCTCAACGCGGAGCGGGACTACTTCTGGGGCCAGGCGGCACCGATCTTCAACAACTTTGTGACCACCGCCTCGTTTTTGCTCTATGCCGCGCTGGCGGAGTCCAACCCCCAGGCGGCGCTCCTCGTGCTCGCCCTGGGCAACCCGCTCGGGGTGGCGGTCCAGGTGTTCCTGCAGATTCCCCCGATGCTCCGCCACGGGATACGCCTGCGTTTCCGAATCGACCTGCACGATCCCCTGCTGAAGGAGACGCTCAAGATCGGCGTCCCCTCGGTCGTGGTCGTGGTCGCCTCGTTTGTCACCACCTCCGTGCAGTCCACCTCGGCACTCTCGGTGGAGGCCACGGGCGCGTCGATCACGTACTACTCCCGGCTGTGGTACACGCTGCCCTACTCGATCCTCACGGTCCCCATCACCACGGCCATGTTCACCGAGCTCTCCGACTACTGGGCGCGGGGCGACCGCACCTCGTTTGCGCGGGGAATCGTCACCGGTTCGGGGCAGATCCTGTTCTTCTCGGTGCCCTTCATGTTCTACCTGATCGTCTTCTCGGTCCCCCTCATATCGATCCTCGCAGCGGGCAGCTTCTCGGAGGAGGCGCTCGCCATGACGTCCTCCTACCTCGCCGTGTATGCCATCTCGCTGCCCACCTACGCCGTCTACATGTACCTCCAGAAGGTCGCCTCGTCGATGCGGCGCATGATGCTGTGCGCCTTTGCCAACGCCACGGCGGCCGTCGTCCAGGTGGTGACGCTTCTCGTGTTCACGCCCGTCGTCGGGCTCAACTTTGTGGCGTTCTCGTCCACGCTCTTCTTTGTCACGCTCTGCGTCGTCATGTTTGCGAGCCTCCACCGGGCGCTGGGCCACATCGGGCTCGGCGGTCTTTTTGCCTCCGCCCTGCGCGCGCTCGCGCTCGGCCTCGCCGGCGCGCTCGTCGGGGCGCTCACCCTGCACCTCCTCAACACCCTCGTCGGTGACTGCATGGGGTCGCTTCTCCGCTCGGCCGCTTACTGCGTGCTCGCCGGCATTCCCGCCCTGGTCGTCACCTACGGAGGGGGCATGCTGCTGCACGTGCCCGAGGCGGAGATGATTCGCCGCCTGGCGCGGCGCGTGGTGCGGCGCTAGTCGCGGACGATGTCGGCGAGGGTGGCGTCGCAGAAGCGCGCCAGGTCGTCAGGCGCGATCACGAGGCTGAGGCCGCGCCGGCCGCCCGAGACGTGGATCTCGTCGAAGAGCTGCGCCGTCTCGTCGATCAGCGTGGGGAAGCGCTTCTTCATGCCCACCGGCGAGCAGCCGCCGCGCACGTAGCCCGTAACCGGCTCGAGGTCGCGCACGTGCATCAGGCTGAGGCTCTTCTCGCCCGCCGCCGCGGCGGCCTTCTTGAGGTCGAGCTCGTCGGCCACGGGGACGCAGCAGACCACGTGGCCGCCGCCCGGCGTCACGCACACGAGCGTCTTGAAGCTCGCCGCCGGGTCCTCGCCGAGCATCTGCGCGATGTGGAGGCCGAGCTCGCTCGACGTGTCGCTCTCGTCGACCTCGTAGGTCTCGGAGGCAAACGGCACGCCGGCGGCCTCGAGCTCGCGCATGGCGTTGGTCTTCTGGAGCTTCTCGCGACGCGCCACGGCCCGACTACCCCTTTGCCTGGCGGGCGCGGTCGCGCGCGAGGATCTCGCGCAGGAACTGCCCCGTGTAGCTCTCGGGCACCTCGGCGACCTGCTCGGGCGTGCCGTAGGCCACGACCGTGCCGCCGCCGTCGCCGCCCTCGGGACCCATGTCGAGCACGCGGTCGGCCATCTTGATGACGTCGAGGTTGTGCTCGATCACGAGCACCGTGTTGCCGGCGTCCACGAGCTTCTCGAGCACGTCCACGAGCTGGCGCACGTCCTCGAAGTGCAGGCCCGTGGTGGGCTCGTCGAGGATGTAGAAGGTCTTGCCGGTCTGCTGGCGGTGCAGCTCCTTGGCGAGCTTGACGCGCTGGGCCTCGCCGCCGGAGAGCGTGGTGGCGGGCTGGCCCAGGTGGATGTAGCCGAGGCCCACGTCGTAGAGGGTCTGGAGCTTGTTCTTGATGCGCGGGATGTTGGCGAAGAAGGCCAGCGCCTCGTGGACCGTCATGTCGAGCACGTCCGAGATGGACTTGCCGTGATAGAGCACCTCGAGCGTCTCGCGGTTGTAGCGCTTGCCGTGGCAGACCTCGCAGGGCACGTAGACGTCCGGCAGGAAGTTCATCTCGATCTTGATCTGGCCGTCGCCCTTGCAGGCCTCGCAGCGGCCGCCGGGCACGTTGAACGAGAAGCGCCCCGGGCTGTAGCCGCGTGCGCGGCTGTCCGGCAGCGACGCGAAGAGCGCGCGCAGGTCGTCCCAGAGCCCGATGTAGGTGGCGGGGTTGGAGCGCGGGGTGCGACCGATCGGCGACTGGTCGATGTCGATGACCTTGTCGATCTTCTCCACGCCCTCGAGCTTCTTGTACGGGCCCACGACGCGCTTGGAGCGGTGCACCGCGTTGGTGAGCGCCGGCGCGAGCGTGTCGGTGACGAGCGAGCTCTTGCCCGAGCCCGAGACGCCCGTGACCACCGTGAGCGTGCCGAGCTCGACCTTGGCGGTCACGTTCTTGAGGTTGTTGGCCGCGGCGCCGGTGACCTTGATCTGGCCCTTGCGCGGGTTGCGGCGCTTCTCGGGCAGGCGGATCTGGCGGCGCCCGGTGAGGTAGTCGCCCGTGATCGAGTCCGGGCAGGCCGCGATCTCATCCGGCGTGCCGGCGGCGACCACGCGCCCGCCCAGCTCGCCGGCGCCGGGACCCATGTCGATGACGTAGTCCGCGGCGCGGATGGTGTCCTCGTCGTGCTCGACCACGATGACGGTGTTGCCCTGGTCTCGCAGGCGCTTGAGGGTCTCGATGAGACGGTTGTTGTCGCGCTGGTGCAGGCCGATCGAGGGCTCGTCCAGGATGTAGAGCACGCCCATGAGGCCGGCGCCGATCTGGGTGGCCAGGCGGATGCGCTGGGCCTCGCCGCCCGAGAGCGTGGCGGCGGCGCGGCTGAGCGTGAGGTAGTCCAGACCAACGTTCACGAGGAAGCGCAGGCGCGCGAGGACCTCCTTCACCACGGCGCCGGCGATGAAGCGCTGGCGGTCAGTGAGCTCGAGGGCCTCGAAGAAGGCGAGCGCCTCGCGGCAGGAGAGCTCGCAGACCTCCCAGATGTTCTTCTCGCCCACCGTGACGGCGAGGATCTCCGGCTTGAGGCGGGCCCCGTTGCAGGTGGAGCAGGGAACCTCGCGGATGTACTTCTCCAGATGCGTGCGCATGGTCTCGGAGGTGGTCTCCTGGTACTTCTCAAAGAGGATCTTGCGCACGCCGGAGAAGGTGGTGAACCAGTGCGTGTTGCGGCCGTCGCGCGTGAGGTAGTCCACGCGGACCTTGGTCGTGCCCAGGCCGTCGAGAAGGGCGGACTGGACCTTCTTGGGGAGGTCCTTCCACGGGGTCTCCTCCGAGACGCCGAGGTGGCGGCAGACGGCGGCGAGCACCTGCGGGTAGTAGTTGGAGTGGCCGAAGAGGCTGCCAAAGACGCCGCCCGCGACGGAGAGCGTGGGGTCCTCGATCAGCGCCTCGGCGTCCACGACCTTGCGAAAGCCCAGGCCGTCGCAGTCGGGGCAGGCGCCGTAGGGGGCGTTGAACGAGAAGTCGCGCGGCTGGAGGTCGTCCATGGAGTGGCCGTGCTCGGGGCAGGCCAGGGCGAGCGAGTAGCTGAGGAGCTCGCCGGGCAGGCGCTCCGGGTCGTCGCGGTCGGGCAGGAGGTAGAAGCCCACGCGGCCGGCAGCGAGCTTGGTCGCCTGCTCCACGGCCTCGGCGATGCGTCCGAGGCTGCTCTCGCGCACCACGATGCGGTCGACCACGACCTCGACGTTGTGGCGGTTCTTCTTCTCGAGGCGGATCTCCTCGTCGCCGAGCTCGCGCACCTCGCCGTCGATGCGCACGCGCGAGAAGCCCTCGCGGCGCAGGTCCTCGAAGAGCTTGGTGTACTCGCCCTTGCGGTCCAGGACCACCGGCGCCAGCACCAGGGCGCGGCGGCCCTGCGCGCGCTCGAGGACCTTGTCGGCCACCTGGTCGGTGGTCTGGCGCTCGATCACGCGACCGCACTCCGGGCAGTGCGGCGTGCCCACGCGGGCAAAGAGCAGGCGCAGGTAGTCGTAGATCTCGGTCACGGTGCCTACCGTGGAGCGCGGGTTTCTGCTCGTGGTCTTCTGGTCGATCGAGACCGCCGGCGAGAGGCCGTCGATGGAGTCCAGGTCGGGCTTGTCCATCTGGCCGAGGAACTGACGCGCGTAGCTGGAGAGCGACTCCACGTAGCGGCGCTGGCCCTCGGCGTAGATCGTGTCAAAGGCGAGGCTCGACTTGCCCGAGCCGGAGAGGCCCGTGATGACGACGAGCTTGTCGCGCGGTATGTCGACGTCGACGTCCGCGAGGTTGTGCTCGCGCGCGCCGCGGATGACGATCGAATCGTGGGCCATGGGACCCTCCTCGAATGTGCCGGCCGGACCAACCTTGTAATTGTAGCCCGTGGGGGCTGGGGGCATTCCTCCGGGAGGTGCGCTTCGCGGAACCTCCCTACGGAATGCCCCAGCCCATCACCTCCAACAACTAGGTACCGAGCAGCACCGAGGTGGCGCGCCGGGCGCCGCGAGCCGGGCGTCCCCGTCGTCGCCGCTCGCTGCGAAAGATTGGTTGCCGTAGGCGCCCCGGTGTTCCGCAGGGAAGTTCCGCGCAGCGCACTTCCCGGAGGAACACCGGGGCGCCCCGAGAAACCTACCGTTCCGCAGCGAAGTAGCGGTGCACGCCGGCGGCGTCGGGCTCGCGGCGGGCGGCGCCCGTCGCCACGAGGTGATCGAGGTGAGCCACGCTCTCGGAGGCGAGGAACCACCTCGTGAGCGCCGGCGTCTCGCCCCAGTCCTCGAGGTGCATGCGCCAGCCCATGGCACCCATAAGCTCGCGCCCGCAGCGCCCCGGCCCCTGGCGGATCGCCTCCAGGGCCCGCGCGCTGCGCCGCTCGTGATGCTGCGCGTTCTTCTCGCAGCGCACCGCGAGCTCGCCGCCCTGCAGGCCGTGGCCCATGAGCGCATGCTCCACGCCGCGCCCGGCGAGCGCCCTCAGCGTGGCGATCTGCTCCCCGATGGGGTCGTCGCCCTCGTCCCAGAAGCCGATGCAGGTCGAGCACAGGAAGAGCACCGCGTCGCCGAGAAACGCCGTGCGGCTGCGGGGCTCCCAGAGCGCGCACTGCCCCGGCGTGTGACCGGGCATGGGCACGACCTCGAGCGCCCAACGCCCGCAGCGCAGCCGCTCGCCCGCCGCCACCGTCTCAAACGGGACGCCCTCGCGCTCGAAGTTGCGCGCGTGGTCCCAGATGACGTCGGCGAGCTCAGCGGACTCGTCGGCCGAGAAGCCCTCGGCGCGCAGGCGCCGGGCCATCGTTTCGCGCCATGCCGGCACGGCAAAGCGGCGCATGTCGGCGAGCACGCCCTCCGGGACCACCACGCGGGCCCCCGCCTCGGCGAGCTCGCGCGCGAGCCCGGTGTGGTCGATATGGGCGTGCGTGAAGAAGACCGTGACGCGCTCGGGATCCACGCCCAGGCCGAGAAGGGCCCGCATGAGGCGCGTGTCGTTGAAGTCGTCGGGCGTCCCGGAGTCCACGACGAGCGTCTCGTCGCCGTCGCGGACCACGAAGACGTTCACGGACGGCAGGAACGTGTCGTGCATGAGCAGCTCGACGCGCCAGACCTCGGGCTCGTCGAGCACCCGGTGACAGGTGAAGCCGTCCTCGTCGAGCGTGAAGCAGTTCTCGCCGCAGCCCTGGCCCCAGCCCTCGTCGCGAGCGTCGCCGTTCATGTGCGGACTCCTTCCGAGTGACGCCGTTCTTCTCGCCAGTATGACCCATTCGGAGACGGCTTGGGTAGAATCAACACGTTGCCAGATTCCGCCCCAGGGGCGCGTCGAGAGGAAGATCATGGACCAGAACGAGCAGGACAAGCTCCGCCAGGAGGTCGACGAGGTGCTGCACGGCCAGAGGCAGCCCGAGCCGCCCGCCGGCTTTGCGCAGAACGACTACTCCAACATCCACCACGTGATCGGCGTGATGTCGGGCAAGGGCGGCGTGGGCAAGTCGCTCGTCTGCGGCATCCTGGCCGTGGAGCTGGCTCGGCGCGGCGCCCGCGTGGGCATCCTCGACGCCGACATCACCGGCCCCTCGATCCCGCGCATGATGGGCCTCGCCGGGGCGCGCGCCCGCGGCGTGGACGAGCTCATCGTCCCCGTGCTCACGCGCGGCGGCATCGAGGTCATGAGCGCCAACCTCGTGCTCGAGCACGAGAGCGACCCCGTGATCTGGCGCGGCCCGGTCGTGGCCGGCGCGATCAAGCAGTTCTGGGAGGACTGCGCCTGGGGCGAGCTCGACTACCTGCTCGTGGACATGCCCCCGGGGACGGGCGACGTGGCGCTCACCGTGTTCCAGTCGCTGCCGGTGGACGGCGTGGTGATCGTGAGCTCGCCGCAGGACCTCGTGCAGATGGTCGTCGGCAAGGCCGTGAACATGGCCAACATGATGAACGTGCCGGTGCTCGGCCTCGTGGAGAACATGGCCTACGTGACGTGCCCGCACTGCGACGAGAAGATCTACCCCTACGGGCCGAGCCGCCTGGATCAGACCGCCAAGGCCTTTGACGTCGAGGCGCTGGGGCAGCTCCCGATGGACGCCGCGTTGGCTACCGCCTGCGACGAGGGCACCTTCGAGGGCAAGCTCCCCGAGGGCCTCCTGCCCGACGCCGTGGAGGCCGTCGTGCGCACGGCGGAGTTCATGGACGCGCTGCGCGGTCAGGACGCGTAGCTTGGCGCGCGGGCCGAGAAGAACCTCGAGGTCGCAGGCTCGCGAGGCGGCGCTCGCCGCAGCGGCGGCCGTGCGCGTGCCGGCGCGCTGCGACGTCTGCGTGATCGGCGGCGGCGCCGCGGGGCTTGCCGCCGCGATCGCTGCCGCCGAGGCCGGGGCGTCCGTGGTGGTGCTCGAGCGCGCGGCCGAGTGCGGGCGGACGATCCTCGCCACGGGCAACGGGCGCTGCAACTTCTCGAATGCGCGGCTCGCGTGGGGGCGCTACAACGACCCGGGCTTTGTCGAGGCCGTCTGCGGGACGCGCTTTGGCGAGGACGTGCTCGCCTTCTTCGAGGACTGTGGCCTCGCCTGGGCCGAGGAGGAGGGCGGCCGGCTCTACCCGCTCTCGCGACAGGCAGCCTCGGTGCGCGAGGTCCTTCTCGCCCGCGCGAAACGGGCCGGCGCCGTGCTGGCCCCCGCCCGCGAGGTCACGAGCGTCGAGCGGGGCGAGGGAGCCTGGCGCGTCGCGTACGCCGGCGCGGGCTCGGGTACCGTTATCGCGCGTTCCGTGGTGCTCTCGGTGGGCGGCGGCGAGGGGCTCGTGCGCTCCCTGGGGCTCGCGTGCGCCCCCTTTGAGCCGGTGCTCTGCTCGCTTGCCTGCGAGGCGCCGACGGGTATCTCGCTCGAGGCGCTCGACGGCCGGCGCGCGCACGTGGTCGCGCGGCTGCTGCGCGACGGCGACGAGGTCGCCCGCGAGATGGGAGAGGTGCTCTTTCGCAGCTACGGGCTCTCGGGGATCGCGGTCTTTGACCTCTCGCGCTCCGCGCGGGCGGGAGACGTCATCTCGCTCGACCTCACGTGCGGGACCGACCCGCAGCGGGCGCGGGGACTCGTGCAGGCAGCGGGCGGCTGCGTGGGACTCCTGGACCCCGTGATCGCCACGGAGCTCGGGAGTTCGCTTGACGCGGCGCGCGACCTGCGTCTTGTTGTGCACGGACCAGCCGAGCCCCAACGTGCGCAGGTGACGCGGGGCGGCCTGGTCACGGGGCAGTTTGACCCCGCCACGCTGGGGGCGCGCGAGCTGCCTGGGCTCTTTGCCTGCGGGGAGGCTCTGGACGTGGACGGCGCCTGCGGCGGCTTCAACCTCGCCTGGGCCTGGAAGAGCGGCCTTGTTGCGGGCGTTGCGGCCGCATAGTGAACCCAAAGCTCTCCCCTTTAGCGCACTCCCCCTCGCAGTTTGGGTTCACGCTGAGGTCGCAACACCACCAACGGAACCAACTCACCTGCGGGTTTTCGCGCGTCTCCCCCGGAATGCGTCGCATAATGAACCCAAACCGGAATTGGGTTTGGGTTCAGGATCACGAGAAGGGCAACGATGATCGAGGTCTCTGGCATACGCATACCGCTCTCGGCGCTCAAGGGCGACGAGCTGGCGGCGTGTCGTCGCGCACTGGCGCACAAGCTGCACGTGAGCGAGGGGGACCTCGTGCACGTGGAGCGCCGGCGCCGCTCGATCGACGCGCGCAAGCGCGGCAACGTGCAGCTCACGTTCACGCTGCGCGCGGAGCTCGCGCCCAGCGCGCGCCCCAGGCTGGACAAGAGCGTGCGGGTCGTGGACGAGCGGCCCTTCACCTTCCCCGCGCCCGTCGCGCACGCCGGGAGCAGGCCCGTCATCGTGGGCGCGGGCTGCGCGGGCCTCTTCTGCGCGCTCTCCCTGGCACGCGCCGGCCTGGAACCCCTGCTCGTGGAGCGCGGGGATGACGCCGCCCGGCGCAGCGAGGCGGTGCGCCGCCACAACGAGACCGGCGAGCTCGATGTCGAGAGCAACATCCAGTTTGGCGTGGGGGGCGCCGGCACCTTCTCGGACGGCAAGCTCCAGACCGGCACCAGGAGCCCCGCGCACCGACTCATCCTCGAGACCCTCGTCGCAGCGGGGGCGCAGCCCCAGATCCTCTGGGACGCCAAGCCCCACGTGGGCAGCGACGTGCTGCCGCACGTGGTCACCGACATCGTGCGCCAGATCGAGGCAGCGGGTGGCGAGGTGCGCACCCGCTGTCGCATGGTCGACCTCGACACGACAGACGACGCCGTCCGGGGCGTCACGCTCGTCACCACAGACCCCGACGGCACCGAGCGCGAGGAGCGCGTCCTCACGGACTGCGTGATCCTCGCCTGCGGCCACTCGGCACGCGACGTCTTTGAGCTGCTTCGCGACCGCAACGTGACCATGGAGCGCAAGACCTTTGCGATGGGCGTGCGCATCGAGCACCTCCAAGCGGACGTGGACCGAGCCCTCTACGGTCCCGCTGCCGGGCACCCCGCGCTCGGAGCCGCACCCTACAGCCTCTCCTGCCACCTTCCGTCCGGGAGGAGCGCGTTCTCGTTCTGCATGTGCCCGGGCGGCTACGTGGTCTCCGCCGCGAGCGAGCCGGGCGGTGTCTGCACCAACGGCATGAGCCTCTCGGACCGCGCGGGGACGAACGCCAACTCCGGGCTTCTCGCCAACGTCTTCCCCGAGGACCTGCCCGGTGACGACGTGCTCGCCGGCGTGGAGCTGCAGCGCTCCTGCGAGCGTGCCGCCTTTGCCGCAGGCGGGGGCGCCTACGTGGCCCCGGCGCAGCTCGTCGGGGACTTTCTCCAACGTGCGCCCAGCAGTGCCGGAGGGCGGGTGCGCCCCACCTACCCGCGCGGGGTGGCCTGGGGCGACGTCGCGCCCTGCCTGCCGCCCTACATTGCCGAGACGCTGCGCGAGGCGATTCCGGTGCTCGGGCGCAAGCTGCGCGGCTTCGACGCGACGGACGCGGTGCTCACCGGCGTGGAGACGCGCTCGAGCTCCCCGGTGCGCGTGACGCGCGGCGACGACGGCCAGAGCGTGAGCACGCGCGGCCTCTGGCCCGTCGGCGAGGGCGCGGGCTACGCGGGCGGCATCATGAGCGCCGCGACCGACGGCATCCTCGCCGCCGAGAAGATCGTGGCGAGCCTCTCTAGCGCCTCGTAGCGCCGTCCGCATCCGCAGGCTGCTCCGGCGCGGCGGCGCCCCGTCGCTCGAGCGCCGCAAAGTCCGGAAGCTCGAACTGCGGGAGGTCGGGCAGCTGCGGAAGCTCGAAGTCGGGCACGAGCGTGCGGACGAGAAGCGCCAGGGCGCGCGTGATGTTGGCGCGTGCGGCCGGCTCCAGCCCTCCCAGCTCGCGCAGCATGGCGGGGACCGTGGTCTGCCAGCTCTCCCCCAGCTCGCCGAAGGTGTCCTTGCCGCCGGCATTGATGACCGAGAAGAGCGTGTCCACGAACCCCTCGCGCTCCTTGTGCGACATGCTCGCGATCCACTCGTTGAGCGTCTTGTCCACAAAGCTCGCGCCCCGGCCGATCCCCTGCGCGTAGGAGAAGTCCGCGCCCTCGACGACCCAGGAGAACGGGTTGTGCTGCATGAGGCCGCTCGTGGAGGACTCCACGACCGCGTAGTCCTCCTGACGCTCGAAGAGCATGCCGATCACCGAGGAGCGCGGGACCGTCTTGGACACCAGGTGCGCGCGGTCGATCCAGCCGGCATCGGCCAGCGCCTCCTCGGTGAAGCCAGGGCCGTCGTGCGAGAAGGACCGTGCGATGCGCGAGGCGACGCGCGCGGAGCAGCGCGCGGCGGCACAGACGGCGAGGTTGCCGCCCTTGGAGTGCCCGCCCAGATAGAGCGGCCCCTCGATCAGGGGCGCCACGCGCTCCACGTAGGAGACGGCGGCGAGCTGGGAGGGCACGCCCGTCTCGAACGCCATGTTGAAGTCCTCCTTCCAGCCCACGACCGTGTTGTCGGTGCCGCGGAAGGAGAGGTAGGCTCCCCCGCAGGGGAGCAGCAGCGTGCAGGCCGAGAACTGCTTCTCGGCGGACTCGTCGAAGTCGTCCGCGTAGGCGCAGACGCGCACGTCGCGGAAGCGCGGGCTCGCCGCGACGGACGCGAGCAGGTGCACGAGCCCCTCAGGGTCCCAGAGCCCCTGCGTCATGGCGTCAAAGCTCTCCGCGCGAAAGAGCTCCCGCACGGGGAGACCCTCGGGCCCGCGAACCTCCTCGCCCGGCCAGCGATAGTACGAGAGGCAGGACAGCACGAGGCTGTCCACCTCGCCGATCGGGCGCTCGTCAAAGGTCTCGAACTCGCGCGCGAGGTACCCGAAGAGGTTCTTCTCGTCCCGGTCGTTGGCCAGTCCCATGGCTCCTACTTTCTCCTCGGCCGGTAGCGGCGGCGGGTGGCGTGCGCGCTGCCCTTGCGGGCGCCGGCCTTGAGGCGCTCGATGACCTCGTCGGCGCTGCCGCCCTCGACCCTCGTGCGAATCTCGACGATCTGGTCGCGGATGCGGGCCGCCGCCTCGAAGTCCATGGCCTCGGACGCTGCGGCCATCTCCTCCTCGAGGGCGTCGAGCACGTCGGCGAGCTCCTCCTTGGAGAGTGCGGCCAGCTCGGCGGCGACCGAGCGCGCCGTCTGTTCGCTCTCCTCGCGGGCCGAGAGGCTCTCAAACGCGCCGTGGCTGCCCGTGCCGTGGCGGTCGCGCGTCTTGCCCTCGAGCGTGGCCTCCGCCTCCGAGATGAACGACGAGACGTCCGTGATCGACTTCTTGACCGTGCGCGGCACGATGCCGTGCTCCTCGTTGAAGGCCTCCTGCAGGGCGCGGCGGCGGTTGGTCTCGCCGATCGCGGCGCGCATGGAGTCGGTGATCGTGTCGGCGTACATGATGACCTCGCCCTGGGCGTTTCTCGCCGCGCGGCCCATGGTCTGGATCAGCGAGCGCCGGTTGCGCAGGAACCCCTCCTTGTCGGCGTCCAGGATCGCCACGAGCGAGACCTCGGGGATGTCCAGGCCCTCGCGCAGAAGGTTGATGCCCACCAGCACGTCGATCTTGCCCACGCGCAGATCGCGGATGATGTCCACGCGGTCGAGCGTCGCGGTGTCGGAGTGCATGTAGTTCACGCGCACGCCCTCGTCGAGCAGGTGGTCGGTGAGGTCCTCCGCCATGCGCTTGGTGAGCGTGGTCACGAGCACGCGCTCCTTCTTGGCCACGCGCTCCTTGATCTCTGAGATGAGGTCGTCGATCTGCCCGTTCACCGGGCGGACGTCGACCTTAGGGTCGAGAAGACCGGTGGGGCGGATGATCTGCTCGACCTGCTGCTGGGTGACCGACTCCTCGTAGTCGCCGGGGGTGGCGGAGACGTAGATGAACTGCGGCACGCGCGCCTCGAACTCGTCGAAGCGCAGGGGGCGGTTGTCGAGCGCGGAGGGCAGGCGGAAGCCGTGGTCCACGAGCGTGACCTTGCGCGAGCGGTCGCCCTCGTACATGCCGCGGATCTGGGGCACCGTGACGTGGGACTCGTCGATGATGCAGACCATGTCCTTGGGGAAGTAGTCGATCAGCGTGTACGGGGGCTCGCCGGCCTTGCGGCCATCGAGGTGGCGCGAGTAGTTCTCGATGCCGTTGCAGTAGCCCATCGTCTCGAGCATCTCAAGGTCGTAGCTCGTGCGCTGCGCAAGGCGCTGCGCCTCGAGCAGCATGTCGTTGGCCTTGAGCTCGGCCACGCGCTGCTCGAGCTCCTCGCCTATGGTCTCGAGGGCGTGCGTCACCTTGGGACGCTCGGTCACGTAGTGCGACGCGGGCCAGATGGGGATGGCGTCGAACTCGCGGACCAGCTCGCCGGTGACGCCATCCACCTCGGCGATGAGCTCGACCTCGTCGCCGAAGAACGAGATGCGCAGCGGGTTCTCCGCATAGGGCGGGAACACGTCCACGGTGTCCCCGCGCACGCGGAACGTGCCGCGCGAGAGGTCGTAGTCGTTGCGATCGTACTGGATGTCTATCAGGCTCTTGATGAGGTCGTCACGCTCGAGCGGCTCGTCCTTGCTCACGTTGGGCGCGAGCCCCGCGTAGTCCTGCGGGCTGCCGATGCCGTAGATGCAGCTCACCGACGCCACCACGATGACGTCGCGCCGCGAGAGGAGGCTCGAGGTGGCCTGGTGACGAAGCTTCTCGACCTCCTCGTTGATCGAGGCGTCCTTCTCGATGTAGGTGTCGGTCTGCGGGACGTAGGCCTCGGGCTGGTA
>DXBZ01000132.1 GCA_019116265.1 Candidatus Olsenella stercoravium
GGCTCCACCTCCGCGCGCTCGCCTGCGTACATGAGGTTCACCGAGGTGACGCTGGGGCCGGCGCCTGCGGGCACCATGTCGTCCGGGACCACGAGCGCTCCGGAGACCGTGCCGCCGGCGGTCGTGTCCGAGAAGAGCAGGTGCATGATCGGCTCCTCGGCAAAGCGCAGCGTCTGGCCGCCCACCTCGACCTCCGGGTTCTGCGCGGTCACCGCGTCCCAGAGCTCGTCCAGGGACGAGAGGTCGTTCCAGAGGAGGCACTCGCCGTCTGCGAGCTCCACGGTCTTCTCGCCCGCCATCTGGGCCAGCGCGTTGTACTCGGAGACGGGGACCACGGTGAGGCGCTGGTCGGTGTTGCCCTGCATCATGGTCTGCATGGTCGCGTTGCCCGTGAAGTCGGTGTTGGCGAAGAGCTCCTCGACGGTGGTGTCCACGATCGGGTTGCCCTCGGCGTCGTAGGTGTACTGGTTGACCTGCACGGCGTCGCGGAAGAGCTCGTCGTAGTTTGGCAGGTCGGCGCGCAGGCGGGCGATGGCATCGTAGCCGTCCGCCGCGGCCGGCCCCTCCTCGGGATCGGCGGAGACGAGCGCCGAGGCCATGCCCATCGGGTAGCTCACGAGCGACATGTCGTAGCGCGTGCCGACCTTGAGGCTCTCGTTCATGCCCGTGGCCACCGAAAATCCCGTGCACACGCCGCAGATGGCCAGGAAGAGCATCGCGCAGACCATCGAGATGGAGAGCCACGCGGTGTTGATGCGGCTGTTGAGCTGGCGCATCACGAACATGTTGAGGCCCTTGAGGTAGGCGCGCGGGCTCGCCTGGAGCGCGCGCAGCAGAAATCCGGAGATCGAGAAGAAGAAGAGCAGCGTTCCCACCGTAACGAGGCCCGTGGCCAGCGCAAAGTACGGCCCCTCCTCCATCATGCCGTGCTCCAGCAGGACCTTGTACGCCACGCCGATCAGTGCGAGCGACACGAGGAAGAGCACCACGGAGAGCGGCAGGCTGCGCAGACGGACCTTCTCGCTCACCTTGTCCGCGTTGATGAGGTCGATGAGCCTGTAGCGGGAGACCGTGGTCACGTTGAAGACGAGCGTCACCAGGAAGATGCCCGCGAAACAGGCCACCGTGGAGAGGCACGCCGACGGCGAGAACGCAAAGACGAAGCCCTTGATCGTGGCCTCGAAGAGCCCGGCGGTGACGTACATCATGACCTGCGAGAGCGCCAGCCCCAGCACGAGGCCCACCGCGAGCGCGACCACGCCCACCGCGAGCGTCTCGATGACCACGATCAGCGACACGTGGCGGATGTCCATGCCCAGCGTGAGGTAGATGCCAAACTCGCGCTTGCGCCGCCGGATGAGGAAACGGTTGGCATAGACCACGAGAAACCCGAGGATGATAACGACGAACACGGAGACGCCGGAGAGGATGTCCGTGAGGGCCTGCACCATGCGGTGCTGGACCTCGCCCATCTGGATGACGGCGGCCTGGTCGGTGATCGATCCGAAGGCGTAGAACACGCACACGCCGAAGGCCAGCGTGAGGAAGAAGACCGAGAAGTCCCGGAAGGACTTGCGGACGTTGCCGAGCGCGATCTTAGCGTACATCTGCGCCCTCCCCTCCCAGGAAGGACACGACGTCCATGATCTCGTCGAAGAAGGCCTTGCGCGTCTTGGTGCCGCGGACGATCTCGTTCCAGACGCGGCCGTCCTTGAGGAAGAGGGCGCGGCGGGCGTAGCTCGCGGCGAAGGAGTCATGCGTGACCATGATGATGGTCGCCCCGGCGTTGTTCAGGTCCTCGAGGCTCTCCAGGAGCAGGCGCGAGTTGCGCGAGTCGAGGGCGCCGGTGGGCTCGTCGGCCAGGACCAGCGACGGGTCGGTCACGATCGCGCGGGCCGCCGCGACGCGCTGCTTCTGGCCGCCGGACATCTCGTGCGGGAACTTGTCGAGCACGTCGGCGACGCCCAGGCGGCGGGCGACGCCGCCCACGCGAGCCGTGACCTCCTTGGCGGGCGTGTGGTTGATCGTGAGCGCGAGCGCGATGTTCTCGCGCGCGGTGAGGGTGTCGAGCAGGTTGGAGTCCTGGAAGACAAAGCCCAGGCGCTCGCGGCGAAACTTGGAGAGCTGGCCCGCGCGCAGGGCGGTGATGTCCTGGCCGTCCACGAGGATGTGGCCGGAGGTGGGGCGGTCGATCGTGGAGATGCAGTTCAGGAGCGTGGTCTTGCCCGAGCCGGACGGGCCCATGATGGCGACGTACTCGCCGGCGGCGACGTCGAACGAGACGCCGTCGAGGGCGCGCGTGACGTTGTCGCGGGTGCCGTAGAGCTTCTCGACGTCCCGGCAGGACAGGACGGGCTGCTCGGGTTGGATGTGAGCGGGTGCCATTGCGGTTCCTCTCGTTTAGGTTGCTGGTACATGACCATACTCGCCCGGCGAGAAGAACGCTGCCATCGAATGCGCTTATCGCTCCCTTACGCTTTCGCAAGGTTGTGCCGCGGTGAATCGCTGAATCTCGCCCGCCACCGATTAACGTACAAAATCAAGCACAACTTTCTATATCTGCAGGAAAAAATAACGTACTTGTACGATTTTGTGCGTTATTTCGCAGGACAGCGCTAGGCGCGATCGGCCATGTCGGGGAAGGCGAGAAAGACGGTGGTGCCCACGCCCTCCTCGGACTCGAGCGACGCGCGCACGCCCATCTTGTCGCAGAGCTCGCGCACGAGGTAGAGCCCCATGCCGGTGGAGCGCGCGAAGCGGCGGCCGTTCTCGCCGGTGAAGCCCTTGTCAAAGACGCGGCCCACGTCGGAGGCCGGGATGCCCACGCCGTCGTCGGCGATCGCGAGCACCGTCTCCCAGGCGTCGAGGCCGGTCTCACGGCGCTCGGCCCAGATGCGGACGCTGCCGCCGCCGTCCTTCTCGCCCTGGTACTTGGCCGCGTTCACGAGCACCTGGCCGATCACGAACGACAGCCACTTGGGGTCGGCACGCACCGTATAGTCGAGCTCGCCCAGCTCAGGAGCCACATGCGCGCCAATCAGCGTGCGGGCCTTGTGGCGCAGCGCGTCACGCACCACCTCTGCCAGCGCGACCTGGCGGATCTGGAAGTCGCGGTCGAGCGAGGTGCCGCGCGAGTAGTAGAGCGCCTGCTCCACGTAGCCCTCGATCTGGTCCAACTCGGCGTCCATGGACTCCGTGGCCGGCGAGGGGTTGTTGCGGGCCACGAGGCGCGCGGCCGCGATCGGCGTCTTGATCTCGTGCACCCAGGTCTCCACGTACTCGCGGTACTCGCGGGAGCGCCGGCGCGCGGCGGCGATGCGGTCGCGCATCGCACGGGACTCCCGGTCGAGCGCGTCAAAGAAGAGCTGACCCTCGGGAAAGCCGGGGCGCTCGGTGAGCTCCGTGGCGAGGTAGGTCTCGTCGAGCGCATCGAGGGCGTCCTCGAGCCGCCGGTAGAACGCGCGCCGGTGCAGCCAGTCCAGCACGAGCGCCACCGCCGCCGCAAGCACGAGCACCCCGCAGACAAAGGCCGCGGCCGCCGCGTCCATCCCGTACACGACCATGACCAGCGCGGCAAACGCGAGCGCCGCCGCACCCACGGCGAGCGGCACCAGCCGGTCCGCCAGATACGCACCAAGGCCCACGCGCTTCTCGCCCCCTACTCCACCAGGTAGCCCATGCCGCGCTTGGTGCGCACGAAGTCCTCGACGCCGATCTTGGCGAGCGTGGCGCGCAGGTGGCTCACGTTCACCGTGAGCGTGTTGTCGTCCACGAACTCGTCCGAGGCCCAGAGCTCCTCCTGGATGCGCTGGCGGCTCACCACCGCGCCGGCGTTGCGCATGAGCAGCGCGAGGATGCGCAGCTCGTTCTTGGTGAGTTCGGCCGTGCGACCCTGGCAGCTCACGCTGCAGCGCGCCGTGTCCAGCGTGACGCCGCCGTGGCTGATCCCCGCTGAGGCAGCCCCCTCGCCGTAGCTGCGCTTAAGGACCGTCGCCACGTGGGCGAGAAGAACCTGGTCGTTGTAGGGCTTGGGCACGAAGTCGTCCGCGCCGAAGGAGAGCGTGATCAGCTCGTCCATGTCGTTGTCGCGCGAGGTGACCACGACGATGGGCACGCTCGAGCGGCGACGCACCTCGCGGCAGACGTAGGTGCCGTCGACGCCGGGCAGGTTGAGGTCAAGCAGCACCAGGTCCGGAGCGGCGGCCAGAATCTGCGCGGCCACGTCATCGAAGCTCGAGAGCGCCGTGGCCTCGTAGCCGTTGCGCGCGAGCAGCACACAGAGCTCGTCGCGCAGGCGCGCGTCATCCTCAACCACGAGCAGCCGTCGCATGGGGTGGCTCCTTCCGTCGCGTTTCTCGCGAGAATACCACAGGGCCCCTGCGACCGACCTGGTTCCACTCGCCCGGAAGCCATCGTCTCGAGAGGTGACGCGCGGAGCCGGGGCGTTTTTCGGCAG
Source organism: Candidatus Olsenella stercoravium (assembly GCA_019116265.1). GTDB lineage: Bacteria > Actinomycetota > Coriobacteriia > Coriobacteriales > Atopobiaceae > Thermophilibacter > Thermophilibacter stercoravium. The sequence continues at coordinate 4,457 of DXBZ01000132.1, forward strand.
GCGCTGTGTCACTTTGGGCCTCATCTGAGGGGCTGTTGGGACGCGTTCGTCCAAACGCGGAAAGGGGCGTCTTTCCCACCTGCGGTTTTCTCGTCCTCCTATTGCGCAATCCGGGAGCAGCCCTCGCACATCCCCTCAGATGAGCCTCAAAGTGACACACAGCCCGCCGGATTCTGCCTCGACACGTCACGGGAACGTTACCGCACCGCCTGCGGGCGTCGCGCATGCTCCCAGGCGGGCTATGATGTGGGAGCTGGCAACGCTATCGAAAGGCACCCATGACCATCGTCGACATGCTGCGCGCCAACGCCGAGAGGTACCCGAACGAGGTCGCCCTCGTGGAGGTCAACCCCGAGCGGCGCGAGAACCGCCACATCACCTGGCGCGACTACGACCTGGTGGAGACCACCGATGACGAGCCGTTCCGCCGCGAGATGACCTGGTCCGTCTTTGACGAGAAGGCCAACCGCTTTGCCAACCTGCTGCTCTCGCGCGGCGTGCGCAAGGACGACAAGGTGGCCATCCTGCTCTACAACTGCATCGAGTGGCTGCCGCTCTACTTTGGCGTCCTCAAGTCGGGCGCCACGGTGGTGCCGCTGAACTTCCGCTACTCGGCCGACGAGATCGAGTACTGCCTGGACAAGGCCGATGTGGACATCCTCGTCTTTGGCCCGGAGTTCATTGGCCGCGTGGAGGAGATCGTGGACCGCATCCAGGCAGGCCGCCTGCTCTTCTTTGTGGGCGACGACTGCCCCACCTGGGCGGAGAGCTACCGCGAGCTGGCGAGCCTGTGCTCCTCGGCGGACCCGCGCGTGCCGCTCTCCGAGGACGAGGACGCCGCGATCTACTTCTCCTCCGGCACCACAGGCTTCCCCAAGGCGATCCTGCACCACCACCAGAGCCTCACGCAGGCGGCCGAGATGGAGCAGGCGCACCACCACCAGACGCACGACGACGTGTTCCTGTGCATCCCGCCGCTCTACCACACCGGAGCGTGCATGCACTGGCTGGGCAGCCTCATGGTGGGCGGCCGAGGCGTGCTGCTGCGCGGCGTCTCGCCCAAGACCGTGCTGGAGACCGTCTCCAACGAGGGCTGCACGATCGTGTGGCTGCTCGTGCCCTGGGCGCAGGACATCCTCGTGGCGCTCGAGGAGGGCACGGTGCGACTGGACAACTACCGCCTGGACCAGTGGCGCCTCATGCACATCGGCGCGCAGCCCGTCCCGGAGAGCCTGATCCGCCGCTGGCGCGAGGTCTTCCCGCACCACGACTACGACACCAACTACGGCCTGTCGGAGTCGATGGGACCGGGCTGCGTGCACCTGGGGCTCGAGAACATCGACCACGTGGGCGCGATCGGCGTCCCCGGCTACCGCTGGAGCTGCAAGATCGTGGGCGAGGACGGCGCCGAGGTCGCGCCCGGCGAGGTCGGCGAGCTCTGCGTGCAGGGCCCCGGCCTCATGGAGTGCTACTACAAGGATCCCGAGGCCACGGCCGAGACCCTCGTGGACGGCTGGCTGCACACCGGCGACATGGCGCGCCAGGACGCGGACGGCTTCTACTGGCTGGTGGACCGCAAGAAGGACGTCGTCATCATGGGCGGCGAGAACATCTACCCCGTGGAGATCGAGGACTTCCTGATGGGCCACCCCGCGATCAAGGACGTGGCCGTGATAGGACTCCCCGACGAGCGCCTGGGCGAGATTCCGGCCGCAGTCATAGAGCTCAAGGCGGGCGCCGCGCTCACCGAGGACGACGTCACGACGTTCTGCAAGCGGCTGCCGCGCTACAAGCGGCCGCGCACGGTCATCTTTGCACCCGTGCCGAGAAACCCGACGGGCAAGATCGAGAAGCCGGCGCTGCGCGCCAAGTACGGGGCTGACGCCCTCGTCGCGCGCGAGACACGCCGCTAGGTGAGACTGACAGTGATTCAATTGGGGACAGACCCCTTTTGAATCATGAGGACGATGATTCAAAAGGGGTCTGTCCCCAATTGAATCACCCTAGGAGAGGAGAGACATGGACAAGCACCTCATGTCCGGCAACGAGGCCATCGCCCAGGGCGCCTGGGAGGCCGGCGTCGCCGTCGGCGTGGGCTACCCCGGCACGCCGTCCACCGAGACGCTCGAGGCCCTCGTGCGCAAGGACGACGTCTACTGCGAGTGGTCCCCCAACGAGAAGGTCGCCTTCGAGGTGGGCCTCGGCGCCGCCATAGCCGGCGTCCGCGCGCTCGTCACGATGAAGCACGTGGGCGTCAACGTGGCCGCCGACCCCTTCATGGCCGCCGCGTCCACCGGCGTGAACGCCGGCCTCGTGCTCCTGGCCGCCGACGACCCGTCCTGCTACTCGTCCCAGAACGAGCAGGACTCGCGCTTCTACGCCGCCTTCGGCCGCATCCCCTGCCTCGACGTCGCCGACTCGCAGGACTGCTACGAGATGGCCCGCGCCGCTTTTGCGCTCTCCGAGCGCTTTGACACGCCGGTCATGCTGCACGAGACCATGCGCATCGCGCACACCCGCACGCTCGTCTCGCCGTCCGGCGCGCGCGAGGCCGTGGCCCCGCGCGACTACGCCGACGACATCCCCAAGTACGTCATGATGCCCGCCAACGCGGTCAAGCGCCGCGTGGTCGTGGACGAGCGCCAGGCCGAGCTCGAGGCCTACGCCGAGACCTGCCCGTTCAACAAGGTGGAGATGCGGGACGAGAAGATCGGCGTCATCTGCGCCGGTGCCGTCTACCAGCACGTCCGCGAGGCGCTGCCCGAGGCCTCCACGTTCAAGCTCGGCCTTGCCTGGCCGCTGCCCGCCCGCGCGCTCGTCGACTTCGCCGCGTCCGTCGACGCGTGCTACGTCATCGAGGAGGCCAGCGACTACTTCTCCTCGCGCGTCCGCGCCCTCGGCATCACCCTCGCCGAGACGCCCGCCGCGCCGCTGCCCGTCGCCGGCGAGCTCAAGCCTCAGGTCATCCGTGCCTCCTTCGGCGTGGAGCTGCCCGCGCGCCTCGACGTCGCCACCGACCTCCCGCCGCGCCCGCCGGCGTTCTGCCCCGGCTGCCCGCACCGCCTCGTCTTCTGCGAGCTGCGCCGGCTCAAGGCCATCGTCACCGGCGACATCGGCTGCTACACGCTCGGCGCCGTCGCGCCCTACGGCGCGTGCCACACGGTCATTGACATGGGCGCCTCGCTCTCCATGGCGCACGGCATGGAGCTCGCCGGCGCGCCTGAGCGCACCGGCCGTCCCGTCGTGGGCGTCATCGGCGACTCCACCTTCGCGCACTCCGGCATCACGAGCATGCTCGGCACCATCTACAACGGCGGCACCGGCACCCTCTGCATCCTGGACAACCGCACCACGGCCATGACCGGCACGCAGGGCAACCCCGTGAACGGCGTCACCCTCACGGACAGCTCCCACAAGATCGGCCCGCTGGACAACCCGAGCGGCAAGGCGCTCGACCTTCTCGCCCTGTGCCGCGCGATGGGCGTGGAGGACGTGGTGGAGGTCGACGCCCAGGACCTCCAGGCCGTGCGCTCCGCGCTCAGGGCCGCCGTGGCCAACACCGAGCAGCTCTCCGTCATCGTCTTCAAGGCGCCGTGCCGCCTCATCGACCGCAGCCGCGGCAAGGAGCCCACGATCCGCAACTGCCGCGCGTGCGGCCAGTGCGTCAAGATCGGCTGCCCCGCGCTCGGGCGCGCCAAGGACGGCACGGCCGTGATCGACCCCACCCAGTGCGTCGGGTGCGACCAGTGCGTCCAGTCCTGCCCGTTCGGCTGCATCACGAAGGAGTAAGTCATGGCAGATACCGAGAAGAGCGGTGCCGTTGTTGACGGGACCAAGACCATCCTCCTCGTGGGCGTGGGCGGCCAGGGCACGATCCTCGCGGGCAAGCTCCTCGCGACGGTGGCGGCCGGCGCGGGCCTTGACGTCAAGGTCTCCGAGATCCACGGCATGAGCCAGCGCGGCGGCTCCGTGAGCACGGTCATCCGCCTCGGCGAGCACGTCTCCACCATGGTCTGCGACGACGGCTGCGCCGACGTGGTGGTGGCCTTTGAGGCCGTGGAGGCCCTGCGCGCCCAGCACTACCTCGCCGAGGGCGGAAAGATGTTCGTGAACGACGAGGAGATCACGCCCGTCTCCGTGAACATCGGCAACTTCACGATGCCCGAGCGCGTGGACGAGCGCCTGCGCGAGCTGGGCGCCCACCTGCTGGACGCCGGCGTGATCGCACGCGGCCTGGGCACGCCCCGCTCCACCAACGTGGTGCTCGTGGGCGCGCTCTCCACGGCGCTGCCCTTCGACGCCGAGCTCTGGCGCGACGCCGTGCGCGCCTGCGTGCCGCCCGCGACGGTGGAGGCCAACCTCGCGGCCTTCGACGCCGGCCGCGACGCGGCGCTTCGCGGCGAGGCCCGCTAGACGCCACAGCAAGAGGTTCTTCTCGCCCAGACACGACGAGACCCCGGCCGCCGCAGCGACCGGGGTCTGTACGTCCTGGTGGGCCGGCGCGTCCCCCGACCACGCCGACCCGTCTTTTCGGGGGATGTAAAGAGATACTACCCCATTTTTCCTGCTCGCAGTCTGACATGTAGCCAAACGGCCCTTCTCCCCGAGCAAAACCGACCGCCCGCGTAGTTGTTGCCCCGGTACGAAACTCGTCATGGTAGTGTAAGGAATAATCTGTTCGCTGCGAGCTTACGGTGGTGATTTCCCATGGGACAGTACGTCGTGGTTGAGAACGAGGGCCGCTACTGCTTCAACCTCTGCGCCTCCAACGGGCACATCCTGATGTCGTCGATCATCTTCCCGTCCAAGGACGAGTGCCTCCACGGCATCGAGTGCGTGCGCGCCTCCGCCGAGAACGCGGAGATCGAGGACAGCACGATCGATGCCTTTGACCGCGAGTCCACGCCCAAGTTCCGCATCTACGAGGACTTTGACGGTCACTACTTCTTCCGCTTCATCACCCACGAGGCCGGCGACATCGCGCGCTCGCACACCTATGAGCACAAGGAGAGCCTGCTGCGGCGCATCGAGCGCACGCGCGCGGAGTGCGACTCCTCCCTCGCGGCAGACGAGAACTAGCGGCTGGCGAGAAAAACGACGACTCGGCACGCCCCGGACGCCCCCGAACACGTCCGGGGCGCCCTTTTGGGGACGGGTTCAAACGAGCAGCTCGTTTGGGACAGGCCTCAATCGACAGACGGGAGCGACCATGGACATGACCGGTGTGAGGCTCACCGAGCTCGTGGAGGCCGCCGGGTGCGCGGCCAAGATTGCGCCGGGCGAGCTCGTGGGCGTGCTATCCGGGCTGCCGCGCCTGGACGCGCCGGAGCTCGTGGTGGGCTTTGACGCCTCGGACGACGCCTGCGTGTGGGACCTCGGCGACGGGCGCGGCCTCATCGCCACGACGGACTTCTTCCCGCCGATGGTGGACGACCCGTTCCTGTTTGGCCAGGTCGCGGCCACCAACGCCCTCTCCGACGTCTACGCCATGGGCGGGACGCCCGCGCTCGCGCTCAACCTCCTGTGCTTCCCCAACTGCCTGGGGATCGAGGTGGCCGGCCAGATCCTGGCCGGCGGGGCCGAGACGTGCCGGCGCGCTGGGTGCGTGGTCGCAGGCGGCCACTCAATCAACGACCACGAGCCCAAGTACGGCCTCGCCGTGACGGGCTTCGTGGCGCTCGACCGGCGCCTGGAGAACGGCGGGGCGCAGGTCGGCGACGCCCTCGTGCTCACGAAGGCGCTCGGGACGGGAGTCCTCACGACGGCGCACAAGGGCGGCATCCTCGATGACGCCGGCGTGCGCGTGGCCACGGACTCCATGGTCACCCTGAACGAGGCGCCCATCCGGCTGGCCCGCGAGCTGGGCTTCTGGCCGCACGCCGCCACCGACGTCACGGGCTTCTCGCTCATGGGCCACGCCTGCGAGATGGCCGAGGCCTCCGGCGTCACGCTCTCGGTGGACGCCGCCGCCGTGCCCCTCATGGCACACGCCCGCGAGATGGCGGCGCTCGGGCTCATCCCGGCGGGCGCCTACCGCAACCGTGACTTCTTCGGCCCGCGTGTGGCACTCGCGGACACGCTGCCGCTCGACCTCGCCGACGTGCTCTTTGACCCGCAGACCTCCGGCGGTCTCCTGCTCGCGCTGGGCGAGAAGGACGCGGAGCGCCTGGTGGAAACCCTGCGCGACGAGGGCCTTCCCGCGGCCGTCATCGGCCGCGCCGTCCCCCGCGCCGAGAAGAGCGTCATCGTGGCGTAGGCTGCCGGTTACTGCCGTTATCTGCCGAGAAGGTCGGTGAGGTTGCGGGCGAAGCGCTCGCGGTCGTCGTCCGTGAAGGCCGCCGGCCCGCGCGTGCGGCCGCAGGCACGGCGCACCTTCTTCTCCTCGTGGCGAATGAAGAGGTCCATGTCGATCGTGGCCTTGGTGTAGACGCGCCCGCGCACGCCGATGGCCGCCGCACCGCGCCCCAGCACCATGCTCGCGAGGCCGATGTCCTGCGTGACCACCACGTCGTCCGGCCGCAGGCGCTCCACGATCGCAAAGTCCGCGCTGTCCGCACCGACGGACACGTCGAGCACGTCCACCCAGAAGCCGCCGTGCGTGGCGTCGCGGCCACGGGCGTGGCCCGCGTCGCGCGGGTCGTCGGGCCGGATGTGCCGCTCGAGGTTCTGCGTGGTGTTGCCCACGATCACGACGGGCACGCGCACCCGCCGCGCGCAGGCGAGGGCCTCGCGCGTGACCGGGCACGCGTCGTCGTCGATGTAGAGGGTGCGTGGCATGAGCCTCCTTGCTCTCGAGTGACTAGACTATAGGTTGCGAAGGGACGGTCCCCTCGTATCATTAGGGAAGTCTTAGCAGTCGGTTCATGCGCCGTTATGGCGGGCGCCCCTAGGCTTGGGCAAGCCAAGTCGAAGGGGGAAACATGAGCACGATTCGTGTGGCGCCGCGCAGGTACCTCAACCGCAGGAGAGCGCGGCGGGTGCCGCTTGTTCTCGGGGCCGTCGGGGTGCTGGCGGTCGCGCTTGCCGTGGGGCTCTGGTTTGCCGCGGCGGCAACCGTGAGCAGATCGGAACAGCCGGCCCACTCCACGCCGCGCGCAGACTGGTGCGCCGGCGCGGTCCCCTACCTCTACCAGACCGATCCGCAGTGGGCGAGCCATCCCTACGCCGGGGGCACCGTCGAGAAGAACGGGTGCGGCCCGACGTGTCTCTCTATGGTCTACGTGGCGCTCACCGGGCGCGACGACCTCGACCCCGCAGCGATGGCGGACTTCTCTGGGCGCGGCGGCTACGTCAGCAACGGGATGACGGCATGGGCCCTCATGAGCGACGGCGCGGCGGAGCTGGGACTTACCTCCGAGGAGCTGCCCGCCAGTGCGGGCGCCGTGCGCGAGGCACTTCTCGCCGGCAAGCCCGTCATCTGCAGCGTTGGCCCGGGCGACTTCACCACCACGGGCCACTTCATCGTGCTCTCGGGCATGACTGAGGACGGCGAGGTCGTCGTGCACGACCCCAACAGCGCCGAGCGCAGCGCGCGCCCCTGGGACCTCGACCGCGTGCTCGGCCAGTGCCTGAACCTGTGGGCCTTCTCAGCGTGAGAGCGGCAGCTCGACGGTGAAGGTGGTGCGACCGTTCTCGCTTGCGGCGGAGATGGTGCCACCGTGGAGCTCCACGATCTCGCGCGCGATGGCAAGGCCGAGGCCGGCGCCGCCGGTGGCGCTCCCACGGGACTCGTCCAGCCGGAAGAAGCGGTCGAAGATCGCGCGGAGCTTGTGCGAGGGGATGGTCGCGCCCGTGTCGGACACGGTGACGACGACGCTCCCCTCCCCGGCCGCGGCCTCGATCTCCACGGGCGTCCCCTCGTCGCTATAGGCGATCGCGTTGCGCAGCAGGTTGCCAAAGACGCGCGCGAGGCGGGCCGCGTCGGCCGTGACCACAAGCGGCTCGCCCGGCTGCTCGACGGTCCGCACCGTGCCCGCCACCGTCACCCGCGCCACGTTGCCGTGGGCAGCGAGCGCCGGATAGAACTCGTCGGCAAGCTGGACGAGAAGCCTGGCGAGGTCCACGGGCGCGAGCTCCAGCTCTATGTTCGTGAGGCTGTAGCGCGTGATGTCAAAGAACTCGTTCACCAGGCGCTCGAGCCGGCACGCCTTGTCGAGTGCGACGCCGGTGTAGCGGGCGCGCTGCGCATCGGGCATGTCGGGCACCTCGTCCAGGAGCGAGAGGTAGCCGATCACCGAGGTCAGCGGCGTCTTGAGGTCGTGCGCGAGGTAGGTCACGAGGTCGCTCCTGCGCGCGGACTCGTCGGCGAGCTGGCGCTCCCGCTCCGCGGCGGCGCGCTTGGCATCCGCGGCGACGAGCGCGAGCTCCTCCCAGCCGGGCGGGAACGCCTCGTGGGCCTCCAGGTCATGGGCGAGAAAGACGCGCAACAGGGCGGCGGCTCGGGCGCGCTCCTCGCGACGCGCGCGCCGGGCCGACAGGATGGCGGCGGCCGCGCACCCCACGGCGAGAAGAACGATGCCGCAGATGCCCAGCTGCAGGAAGAAGTACTTGATGCCGGAGACGTCCAGCACCATCTCCGGCCAGATGCCAAACTCGTTCAAATTGTTGATGTTCAGAAACTGCGGGGCAAGCCAGTCCATGAACGAGCCGTTCCAGGCCTTGTCCACAAAGCCGAAGACCGTGTTGAACGCCGCGGACGCAACCAGGATGGCACCCGCCACAATCGCGACGGTCAGGACGATCGACCGAGCCCCGCCGTTCTTCTCGCTAGCGCTCAATCTTGTACCCCAATCCCCAGACGGTCTTGATGTAGCGCGGGTCCTCGAAGGAGTCCCCCATCTTCTCGCGCAGGTGCCGCACGTGCACCGTGATGGAGCCCGAGCCCCGCTCGTAGTACTCGTCGCCAAAGATGCGCTGGTAGAGCTCGCGCGCGGAGACGACCGCGCCGTCCGCCTCGAGCAGGATCCGCAGGAGGGAGAACTCCGTCGGCGTGAGCGCGAGCGGGCGCTCGTTCAGGGTGGCCTCGTGGGCCGGAACGTCGAGCACGAGGGCGCGGCAGGCGATGACGCCGTCCTTCTCGCCATGTGCCCCGCCCACCGCGTTGTATGTGGTATAGCGCCTGAGCTGCGCCTTCACGCGCGCCACGAGCTCGAGGGGAAGGAAGGGCTTGGTCACGTAGTCGTCCGCGCCGAGGGTGAGGCCGCAGATCTTGTCCGCCTGCTCGCCACGCGCCGTGAGCATGATCACCGGGTAGCTGTAGCGCGCGCGGATGGCACGGCAGACCTCGAGACCGCTCGCGCCGGGCAGCATGACGTCAAGGACGGCAAGGTCCACCTGCGGCGCATCGTCATCCGTCACGCGAGCGACCGCCGCCGCGCCGTCTCCGAGCGTCTCCACCTCGAAGCCCTCCGCCTCGAGGTAGACGCGGACGAGCTCGCAGATCTCCGGCTCGTCGTCCACCACCAGCACGCGTGCGCCCATGCTCCCCTCCCCTCATATCGGCCACAAGGATACGCGAGAAGGACGCAGTAGTTCCTAACGTTTGCTTAAGGGCGGGGGGAGGAGGCGTCCGTCAGGCCAGGCGATCGCGCTCCGCCGCAAGCTCGCGCCCAAGGCGTCGGCACGCCCAGACGGCGAGCTCTATCCTGCGGGCACGACCCGCGACGAGCTGAAGGACCAGCTCGAGCACTACGGCTGGCGCTAGCTAGAGCGCGGCGGCAACCCTGGAGAGCGGCACGATCTTCTTGAGCTCCGGCTCCAGCTTGCGGCGCGCGACCTCTATGTCGTACGCCACCTGGGCCCTGAGCCAGTAGCCGTCAGAGAGCCCGAAGAACCGGCAGAGCCTCAGGTCCGTATCTGCCGTTATCGAGCGACGGCCCAGGACGATCTGCCCGATGCGCTGCGCGGGAATGCCGGTCTCCTTGGCCAGGCGGTACTGGGAGATTCCCATGGGGACGAGAAACTCCTCCTTGAGAAGCTCCCCCGGTGTGACGGGGGAGAGTGCGGCGGCGGGGTCGGACACCTCAGTGATAGTCGACGATCTCAACATGCTCGGCACCTCCCTCTGTCCATCGAAAGCAGATCCGAAACTGCTCGTTGATCCGGATGCTGTACCGCCCCTCCCGGTCTCCTGCGAGCGCCTCCAGCCGGTTGCCCGGCGGAACCCGCAGATCCGACAGGGCGTCCGCGACTTGCAGCTGACGAAGCTTTCTCAGGGCGACCCGCTCGAACGCCGCGAACCTTGCCACGCGAGACCCCAAAGCGAGCCTCTCCGTGTCTTTGTCTCCAAATGACCTAATCATAGTATCGCCTCGCGTTATTATTGGCAAGCCGCTTCTTCTTCCAAATTATAGAACATTTGTTCTATTTACCCACGGGAAATGTCAAGTTTCTTGACCACCTGCTCCTCCCGTGTCCTCCATGTGCTTCCCTTGTCGACCAGGTCGCATGTGCCTCGGAAATCCGCAGGTAGAAGCCACGTAAAGAACTCTTGACGCGCGTTTCTCGCCCTGCGGGACCCGGTGTCGGGACCCTTTGATGGTACGATTCCGCAAGACGTGCCATGGTCTGGCCCGTAAGGGGCCGCGCCGAGGAGAACGGAGGGAGAGCGGGCATGGAGGTCGGCGGAAGGATACGCGAGCTGCGCGCTGCGGCGGGCATGTCGCAGGACGACCTCGCGGCGCGCGTGTACGTGAGCCGCCAGACGATCAGTTCGTGGGAGAACGGCAAGACCTACCCCGACGTCCAGAGCCTGCTTCTGCTCTCCGAGATCTTCGACGCGTCCGTGGACTCTCTCATCAAAGGAGACGTGGAGACCATGAACGAGACCATCGACCGCGACATCGAGACCATGAAGCGCCTGAGCTACGTGATGCTCGGATTCCTGCTGCTCATGATAGCCGCGATGATATGGGTCTGCCTACAGGCGTTCGCCTGGGACTGGCCGCTCGAGCAGACCGTGCCCACCTTCGTGCTCGCCCTCGTGCTCTGGGGCGTCGCGATGTTCGCCGCCTGCTGGGTGGATCGCATCAAGAAGTCGCACGACCTCATCACCTACGGCAAGATCCTCGCCTACTGGAAGGGCGAGGCGGTGGACCGTGACACGGAGCGCGGGCGGCGCGAGCGCATGATCCCCAGCTGGATGAAGGCCATCCGTACCGTCGG
>DXBZ01000133.1 GCA_019116265.1 Candidatus Olsenella stercoravium
GATTCCCGGGACCTACGCTCCGTGGTGGCGGCGCGGCTGACGACGCTCGCCGTTGCCGCCGGCCTCGCCCTTGTCGCCGGGACGGCGACGGGGCGCGCGGTGCTCGCGGCGCGGACGGTCCTTCTCGCCGCCCTCGTGGGAGCGGCCGCTGCCGGAGCCGGCCGGCGCCTCGGGCTTGTCGATGCGGTCGAGGCTGATCTTGCCCTTCTCGTCGACCTCGAGGACGCGGACCTTGACCTCGTCGCCGATGTTGAGAACGTCCTCGACCTTGTCGACGCGGCCCTGGGCGACGCGGGAGATGTGGAGCAGGCCGTCCTTGCCGGGCAGCAGCTCGACGAAGGCGCCGAAGGGCTGGATGCCCACGACGCGGCCGGTGTACTCCTCCCCCACCTCGGGGACCTTGACGATGGCCTTGATGCGCTCGGCCGCCGCGTCGCCGGCGCCGCCGACGCCCGCGATGAAGACCGTGCCGTCCTCCTGGATGTCCACGGTGGCGCCGGTGTCCTCCTGGATGCCGCGGATGACCTTGCCGCCGGAGCCGATGACGTCGCGGATCTTGTCTGTGGGGATCTGGAGGCTGATGATCTGCGGCGCGGACTCCTTGGTCTTCTCGCGCACGGAGGGCACCGCGTCGAGCATGGCGTCGAGGATGAACATGCGGCCCTCGTGCGCCTGCATGAGCGCGGAGCGCAGGATCTCGGGCGTGAGGCCGGTGGCCTTGTTGTCCATCTGCATGGCGGTGATGCCCTTGGTGGTGCCGGTCACCTTGAAGTCCATGTCGCCGAGGAAGTCCTCGAGGCCCTGGATGTCGGTGAGGACGACGGTCTTGCCCTCCTCCTGGATGAGGCCCATGGCAACGCCGGAGACGGGGCGCTTGATGGGCACGCCGGCGTCCATGAGGGCGAGCGTGGAGCCGCAGGTGGAGCCCATCGAGGAGGAGCCGTTGGACTCCATGACCTCGGAGACCACGCGGATCGTGTAGGGGAACTCGTCCTCGGACGGGATCACCGGGAGCAGGGCGCGCTCGGCGAGGTTGCCGTGGCCGATCTCGCGGCGCTTGGGGCTGCCCATGCGGCCGGTCTCGCCGGTGCAGAACGGCGGGAAGTTGTAGTGGTGCAGGTAGCGCTTGCCGTCGACGGGCTCGATGGTGTCGAGGCGCTGCCACTCGTTGAGCATGCCGAGGGTGCAGATGGAGAGCACCTGGGTCTGGCCGCGCTGGAAGAGGCCGGAGCCGTGGACGCGCGGGAGGTAGTCGCCCTTGACCATGAGCGGGCGCACCTCGGTGGGCGTGCGGCCGTCCACGCGCTCGCCGGTCTCGACGACCATGAGGCGCATCGCGTGCTTCTCGAGGGCCTTGAGCTCCACGGGGATGGCGCGGCTCCACTGGGCCTGCTCCTCCTCGGTGAACTCGGCCTTGATGGCCGCCTTGAGGGCCTCGACCTTGCCGATGCGGGAGAGCTTGTCGGCGTCCTTGAGGGCGGCCTCCATCTCGTCGTAGTGGGCGAAGACGCGGTTGTGGACCTCGGGGATGGGCTCGTCGAGGATGTACTCGCGAACCGGGAACTCGCCGTTGACCTCGCGGACCTTGTCGAAGAACTTCTTCTGCTCGGCGCAGAAGGCGGCGATGGCCTCCTGGCCAAAGGCCATGGCGGCGAGCATGTCCTCCTCGGAGATCTCCTCGGCGCCGGCCTCGAGCATGGAGATGAAGCCCTCGGCGCCGCCGAGCTCGAGGTCGAGATCGGAGTTGTCGCGCTCCTCGTAGGTGGGGTTCACGATGAACTCGTGGGTGTCGCGGTCGCGGCCGATGCGCACGCAGGCGAGCGGGCCCTCGAAGGGAACGCCGCCCACGGTGAGGGCCGCGGAGGCCGCCATGATGCAGATGGTGTCGACCGGGTTGACCTGGTCGGCCACCAGCGTAGTGGCTACGACCTGGACCTCGTTCCTGAACCCGGCCGGGAAGGACGGGCGCAGCGGACGGTCGATCATGCGGGCCGTGAGGGTGGCCTTCTCGGACGGGCGCGCCTCGCGCTTGAGGTAGCCGCCGGGGATGCGGCCCACGGCGTACATCTTCTCGATGAAGTCGACCGTCAGCGGGAAGAAGTCGTAGTCCTTGCGCTCCTTGGACACCACGGCGGTGAGAAGGACCGTGGAGTCGCCGCACTTGACGAGGCAGGAGCCGGTGGCCTGCTTGGCCAGCTCGCCAGTCTCGAGCACGTAGTGCTTGCCGTAGAGGTCGAACTCGTGTGTAACCTTTGCCATTTCATTTCCCTTATCTCCGCCTGCCCCGTTGCAGACGGGCCGTCTTGGCGGCCACCCGGCCGCCCGTCCGCGCTTCTCGCGGACATACCAAAGAAGGGGCGCCCGCGGGCGCCCCTCCGAAGAACCGCTTTACTGGATGTTGTCGCGGATGCCGAGGCTCTTGATGAGGGTACGGTACTCCTCGATGTTGCGAGCCTTGATGTAGGACAGCAGGCGGCGACGCTTGCCGACGAGCATCAGCAGGCCGCGGCGGGTGTGGAAGTCCTTCGGGTGGACCTTCATGTGCTCGGTGAGGCCCTTGATGCGCTCGGTGAGCAGGGCCACCTGCACCTCGGCGGAACCGGAGTCCTTCTCGCCCTTGCCGTACTGGGCGACGAGCTCGGCCTTGCGCTCCTTGGAAACTGCCATGTCAAAACCACCTTTCTCAGAGATTCGCCCCGAACTGGGATGGCCGTCAGGCAGTTGGCGGGCCACCAGGTACGGGGTACTGACCTGCGGTATGGTACCACAGTTGCGCGGCCGGGTCCTTCTCGCCAGAAAATCCACGAAGGCGGCGCGGGGGGTCCGGTGAACCCAAACTCAATTCCGGTTTGGGTTCACGATTGGCGCCCACGGTATCCAAGATATAAGTAAGGAAATCTGTTACCTGCGGTTTTACGATCGGTGACCGACGCTCGCGGGAAACGATGAACCCAAACCTCAGAGAGCGGGGCGCAACGCCCCCATCTCACGCGCCGAGGTAGAACTCCGTCGCGCGCAGGCGCGCATCGAGGTGCGTGGCGGCCCAGGTATGGGCGGCGCCGAGCAGGAAGAGCGCGGTCTCGTCGTCGAGCTGCGCGGCGAGCAGCTCGTCGAAGGTGCAGCTCAGGAGCGCACGGAGCCACGCCAGCTGCCCGGGGCTCACCTCCTGGGCGCCGGCGACCTCGCGGGCGCAGCTCGAACACAGGACGCCTCCGGCGGCGGCCGAGAAGAACGTCACGGCGGC
>DXBZ01000134.1 GCA_019116265.1 Candidatus Olsenella stercoravium
GACCAGCTCGAGAAGAACCGCGAGCTCGCCACGCGCGACATGCTCGACGCCCTCGTCGTCGAGGCCTACGAGTCCGTGGCGCGCACGCCGGAGCTGCTGCCCGTCCTCAAGGAGAACGGCGTCGTGGATTCCGGCGCCTTTGGCTTTGCGGTCTTCATGGAGGCCTTCGTCAACGCCGCCACCGGCAAGGCCGGCGAGCTCACCGACTTCAAGACCACCGTTGACGCCAAGGCCGACGTCTCCGCCAAGGTCCAGATCGAGCTCAACGACGACTGGGAGGGCTCGGAGTTCCGCTACTGCAACGAGTTCCTCTTCAAGGCCGAGAAGGACTTCGACGTCGACGCCTCGCTCGCGCACCTCGCCACGCTCGGCGACTGCGAGCTGATCGTGGGCGCCTACCCCGACTTCAAGGTGCACGTGCACTCCAACGAGCCCAACCGCGTGCTCGAGTACATGCTCCAGTTTGGCCAGGTCTACGAGGTCTTCATCCACAACATGGACATGGAGTCCCACGACCGCACCGCCAAGATCGCAGCGGACCAGATGGCGGAGGGCGAGAAGAGCGCGGAGCCGCGCAAGGCGCTCGGCTTCGTGGCCGTGGCGGCCGGCTCGGGCGAGGAGGAGATCCTGCGCTCGCTGGGCGTGGACGTGGTCGTCTCCGGCGGCCAGACCATGAACCCCTCCACGGCCGACATCCTCGAGGCGATCGAGGCCGCCAACGCCGACAACGTGATCGTGCTGCCCGGCAACGGTAACATCCGCATGGCCGCCGAGGCTGCGGCCACGGCCTGCGAGAGCTCCAAGGTCGCCGTGGTCCCCACCAAGACGGTCCTGCAGGGCTTCTCGGCCATGTTCGCCGTGGACCCGGACGCCTCGCTCGAGGACAACGCGGAGGCCATGACCGAGGCCATCCAGGGCGTCCGCGGCGGCGAGGTCACCACCGCCGTGCGCGACTCCCAGGCCGCCGACGGCACCCCCATCCATGACGGCGACGTCATGGGCATCCAGGACGACTCGATCGACGTGGTCGGCTCTGACGTTGCCCAGGTCACGCTCGAGCTCATCGCCAAGATGCAGGACGAGGAGGAGGGCGACTCGCTCACCATCCTCGCCGGCCAGGACATGGACGACGAGGCCTTCGAGGCGCTCGTGGCGGCCATCGAGGAGGCCCAGCCCGACCTCGAGGTCGACCCGCACCGCGGCGAGCAGCCTCTCTACCCTGTGATCTTCTCGATTGAGTAGGCAGTGGGGGAGCGCCCCGCCATAGCGACCGCCGCAGAGAGGGTGCAGAGAACCTGTGCCCTCTCTGACTCTGTGTCGCGCCTGCGCTACGTCAAGGGCGCGCGCGAGGAGGCGCTCGCGCGCCTGGGCATCCGGCGCGTGCGCGATTTGCTGCTGCACGTTCCCCATCGCTACCTGGACTTCACGCGCGTCGAGAAGATCGCGCATGCCGATGTTGGCTGTGACGCCACGATCGTTGCCACGGTCGACCGCGTGCGCCTCAAGCGGCCGAGGCCCCGCCTGCAGATCGTGGAGCTCTCGGTCATCGACGAGACGGGCGTGCTCGTCGCCACGTTCTTTCGCCAGCCGTGGGTCGCCGAGCAGGTGCACGAGGGCGACGTGGTGGCGCTCTCGGGCAAGGTCGGCTTTGGCTACGGCTTCAAGCAGATGAAGGCCCCGTTCTACGAGGTCGTCACCACGGGCGGCGCGGGCGACTACGCGCGCGTGCTGCCGGTGCACCCCGTCACCGAGGGGCTCTCGGCGAGCTGGATGCGCCGGATCGTGGCGACGGCGCTCGCCGACGCGGGCGACGTCTGCGACTGGCTGCCCGCCCCGCTCGCCGCCCGGCGCGGCCTCATGACCCTGGGGCGCGCCCTGCGCGACGTGCACTTCCCGCCCTCCGTGGCGCAGGGCTCGCTCGCGCGCCGCCGCCTCGCCTACGACGAGCTGCTCTGCCTGCAGCTCGCCCTCCTCGCGCGCCGCCAGATCGAGCTCGCCGGCGTGGAGCCCACGGCCCACGTCACGGACGGTCCGCACGTGGAGGCCCTTCTCGCCGCGCTGCCCTTTGCCCTCACAGACGAGCAGGACGTCGCCGTGCGAGAGATCCTCGCCGACATGGCCGCCCCGCGCGTCATGAACCGGCTGCTGCTGGGAGATGTGGGCACCGGCAAGACTGCCGTCGCGGCCGTGGCGCTCGCGGCCTGCGCCGACACCGGAACCCAGGCGGCCGTCATGGCGCCCACCTCCGTGCTCGCGCGCCAGTACGCCGAGAAGCTCGGGCCGGTCCTCGACGCCTCGCGCGTGAGCTGGGCGCTCGTCACCGGCGCCACCCCCGCCGCCGAGCGCTCGCGGATCGAGCGCGCCTCCGCCGCCGGTGAGATCACCGTGGTCTTTGGCACGACGGCCCTGCTCTCGGACGCGCTCGAGTTCTCCGCGCTCACCCTCGTGGTGATCGACGAGCAGCACCGCTTTGGCGTCGATCAGCGCGCGGCGCTGCGTCGCAAGGGCGCCGGCGCGGACCTGCTCGCCATGACGGCCACGCCCATCCCGCGCACGCTCGCGCTCTCGCTCTACGGCGACGTGGACCTCTCGCGCATCCGCCGCCGGCCGCGCGCCGGCGCGGGCGTCACGACGCACGTGGTGTCGCCCACCAACCTCGACCTCGCCTGGGGCGCCATCCGCGACGCCGTGGCCGCCGGGCGCCAGGCCTACGTGGTCTGCCCGCTCGTGGACGACGCCGACGACGGGTCGGCCCTCGATGACGTTCCGGAGGCCCTGCGCGGATCCGCCGCCCGCCCGCGCGCGGCGGTCCCCACGCTAGGGGAGCTGCACGCGCAGATCCTTCCGGGCGTCACCTGCGACCTGCTCCACGGGCGCATGTCGGCGGCCGAGAAGGACCTCGCCATGGAGCGCTTCCGCGAGCGCGCGACGCAGGTGCTCGTGACCACCACGGTCGTGGAGGTGGGCGTCGACGTGCCCAACGCCACGGTCATGGTCGTGCTCGACGCCGACCGCTTTGGCCTTGCCACGCTCCACCAGTTGCGCGGCCGCGTCGGGCGTGGTGACGCGGCGGGCACGGTGTATCTCAGCTGCGCCGCCAAGCGCGACAGCCGCGCTCGCGAGCGGCTCGCGGCCCTCGAGGCGACCTCAGACGGCTTCGAGCTCGCCGAGCTCGACCTGCGCCTGCGCCACGAAGGGGAGGTTCTGGGGTATCGTCAGAGCGGCGGCGTCTCGCTCGAGGTCTCCGACCTCGACGCCGACCGCGACCTCGTGGAGTGGGCGCACGCAGACGCCCGCGAGATCGCGGACGCCGACCCGCGCCTCGTCGCGCCCGCGCACCGCGCGATGGCGATCGAGGTGCGCGACAGGTTTGGGGGCTACTTCGAGGAGCTGGAGCGAGCATGAGAATCGTCGGGGGAAGGTGGCGCGGCCGCCAGATCGAGGCACCCGAGGGGCGCGGAACCACGCGGCCCACGACCGACCGCATGCGCGAGAGCATCGCCTCGCAGGTCCTCTCGGCGCGCGGGCTCGACCTCACGGGGTGCTCGGTGCTCGACGCCTTTGCGGGCTCGGGCGCGATGGGCCTCGAGCTGCTCTCGCGCGGCGCCGCTCGGGCGACCTTCGTGGACCGCGACCGCCGCGCCGTCGCACGCATCCGGCGCACGGCGGCGGCCCTCGGCGCCACGGGCGACGAGGTGCGCACGGCATCCGGCGACGTCTTCGCCCTGGCGGCGCGCGGTCTCGCCGGCGCCCCCTTTGACATCGTGTTTCTCGACCCGCCCTATGCCGTCGACGCGGGACGGGTCTCGGCCCTCGTGGACGAGCTCGCCTCCTCGGGGCAGCTCGCCGCCGGCGCCGTGGTAGTCTACGAGCATGCGGCCGACGCCCGCGGGCTTGACTGCGCCGCCCTGGGGCCGTCGCGC
>DXBZ01000135.1 GCA_019116265.1 Candidatus Olsenella stercoravium
ACAGCATCGAGGACGGCGTCAACGCGCGGCTCAGGGCCATGCTCAGGGACCACAGGGGGCTCTCCGTCGAGCGCAGGCTCAAGGCGGTCTTCTGGTGGTGCTACGCGCACAGCCCGGACCCGCTGCCGGCCTGTTGATGTGCAATAAGAAATGGTCCGAATGAGCACCGGTTTTTGAGCACCGCGTGCATCTAGAAATGAGCAGTTTCAGCATGAGGGCCGCGCTCCCTTAGGACCAGGGGCGCGGCCCTCGACGTATGGTTTTCCCGGGCGCGTGCTTTGGCGAGACCGCCCGGGAAGGATGGAGGAGATGACCGTGCCCCTGGACGTAAGGAATGATATACGCCGGATGGACGCGAGGGGGGGTGCCGAGAGCGGAGATAGCGCGAAGGCTCCACCTTAGCCGCAACACCGTCGCCCACTACGCCGACATGAGCGACATGTCGCCGGAGCCGCCGATGCCGGCGCACAGAGCGCGCCCCGCCATAGATCCGCATATCGACTGGATCGACAACCTGCTCGAGGCGGACCTCAGCGCCCCGCGCAAGCAGCGCCACACCACCAAAAGGATCTACGACCGCCTCGTCGAGGAGCGGGGCTATAGGGGCTCCTATTCGTCCGTGCAGCGCCATGTGCGCAGATGGAGGCTCGAGCGTGCGGCGGGCGCGGGCGATGGCTACCTTGAGCTTGAGTGGGCGCCCGGCACCGCGCAGGCGGACTACGGCAACTTCGAGGCGGAGGTCGCCGGGGAGAGGCTGCGCCTCAAGCTGCTCGTCGTATGCCTTCCGCACTCCAACGCGCGCTACGCCGTCGCCGGCATGTCCCAGCGCTCCGAGTGCATGTGCGCGAGCCTGGCCGAGGTGTTCGGATGGATCGGGCGCGCCCCGCGCGAGCTCGTGCTCGACAACGCCACCGAGGCGGGCCGCCGCGTGCGCGGCGAGGTCACGGAGTCATAGCTGTTCTCGCTGTTCCGCGCCCACTACCGCATGGGCAGTCGCTACTGCAACCCGTACTCGGGCAACGAGAAGGGGTCGGTCGAGAACGCCGTGGGCTTCATCAGGAGAAACCTGCTCGTGCCCGTCCCCAAGGTCGACTCGATCGGCGAGCTGAACGCGCTGCTTCGGGATGGATGCGACAGGCTGAACGCCGCCTCGCGCGCACGCGACGGCCGACCAACCCCGCAGGCGCTCGCCGGGGACCTCGCCGCCATGCTCGCTCTGCCCTCAGCCCCCTTCGACGCCGTGCGCTGGATCAAGTGCCGTTCGGACAAGCGTGGCGTGGTGACGGTGGACGGCCGCGGCTACCTGGCCGGCCCCTCTTGGCATTCCCGTGAGCTTCTGGTCGGCGTCCGGGCGAACGCGGTCGAGATCCTGGCGGACCGCGGCCGCAGGGTCGCTGCGCTGCCGAGGGCGTTTGGCGAAGGCTCTACCGTGCGCAGCCCGCTCTCGCTCGTGCCGGCACTCATAGCAAGGCCGCGCGCCTTCGCAGAGTCCGTGATCAGACACGATATGCCCGAGGGGCTCGTGCGCGCCATCGACTCCCTTGACGCCGCAGGCCGCCGCCGGATCCTCAGGGCCATCGAGCGCGCCGCCGGCCCGTCCGGCTTCGAGGCGGCATGTGCCGCTGCCCTGAGGGTGGTCGAGGGGGGCAGAGTCCCCGACGACGCCACCGTCGACGTGCTCGCGCGCAGGATGGCTGCCGGAGGGCCGGCCGCCTCGGGCGGAGCCGATCTGTCCGTCTACGACGGATTTCTGAAAGGGGGCGAGACTCATGCCTGCTAGTGCCGAGCTGTCGCGCAGGGTCGTGGAGGCAGGCAGGAGATGCTCGCTTACGGTCTCCGTGCTCAGGGAGTGGGCGGGCGCCGGCAGCCCGAAACAGGTCGAGTACCTCGCTTCGTACCTCGAGGCCGAGGCGGCGAGCCGGGACGCCTCCAAGCGCGCGTCGCTGCTCAGGCGCTGCGGACTGCCGGCGCCCAAGACCTTCGACGGCTACGACTGGTCGGCGGTGTCGTGGCCTGAGGGTCTCGGAAGAGACGACCTGCTCTCGCTCGCATTCCTCGAGCGTCGCGAGGACTTGGTGCTGATGGGCGACGTGGGCACGGGCAAGACCCACATGGCAAGCGCGCTGTGCCAGCTCGCGTGCGACAGGAAGACCGAGGCGCGCTTCTTTACCGCCTCCTCGCTCGTCATGCGCCTGCGCAGGGCTCGGGAGGAGGGCCGGCTCGACCGCGAGATGTCGCAGATGGCACGGGCGCGCCTGCCCGTGATCGACGAGCTGGGGTTTTGCCGCTCGACGCCGACGGCGCGCGTCTCGTCTTCCAGGTCTTCGCCGACGCCTACGAGAGGCAGAGCGTGATCATCACCACCAACCTGGAGTTCTCGCGCTGGGGAGGCGTCTTCGGCGACGACCAGATGGCCGCCGCCGTCATTGACCGAGTTGTCCACCACGGCAGGCTCATGCAGTTTAGAGGGGAGTCGTACCGAGTGCGCCATGCGCTTATGCAGGAGGGATAAGGGACCTCGGACAAAATCTCGGACCAAGCTTGGTCCAGGAGGGAGTCCGATGTACACCAGGGAGGAGCGCGAGGGGATCCTCTGGGAGTTCCATCGCAGCGGCATGAGCGTCCCGGAGGCGTGTCGGCTATTGCCGCTGTTCCCGACCCGCGACAACCTGTATCGTTGGCTCAGGATGGAGGATGCGGGGGAGCTCGCGGCGGCCGAGATGCCGCGCCGGGCGGAGCGCATGCACTGCTCGCACGGCGAGGGCAGCCCGAGGTACGCCGCGCGGCGCCCCCGCGCCGAGCGGGAGGGGGCCGCGATGGCGGACGCACCCGAGCAGACCGACTGGCGCGACTGGGGCGCCGACCTGCCGGAGGAGCCTGCGGAGCGCGCGAGGATGGCCGAGGTCAAGCTGGCGGAGGCACTGGCGGTGTTGGACGTCCTAAAAGCACCAGGCCCGGCCTCTTTGACCAGCGAGGAGAAGTGGCGGGCCGGGGAGCTGGCGCGGGGGAGGTGCCCGCTCGTGAGGCTCGGGGACGTGACCGAGACGCTCTCGATACCCAAGAGCACCTACCTCGACCAGGCCGCGAGGGCCGCTAGGCCCGACCCCAAGGCGGCCCTGCGCGTGCGCGTGCGCGCCTCGTTCGCGGCGAGCGGCGGGGCGTACGGCGCCGAGTCGGTGACCGCGGACCTCAGGTCCGGGGAGGGCGAGCCCGTCTCGTGGCGCGACCTCGAGCCCGGCGACATGTCCACGCCCGTCGTCGCCTCGGAGAAGGTCGTGCGCGCGATCATGGCGGAGGAGGGCCTCGTCGCCCGCAAGGCGGCGCAGATGGCGCGCAGGAGGCGGTGGTCGAGCTACGCCGGCGAGCTGTCCGAGCGGCCCGCCAACCTGCCGCTCGCCGAGGGCGGCACCCACGACTTCCACGCGCCCGAGCCCGGGCTGCTCGTCGTCACCGACGTCACCGAGTTCAGGCTCGACGGGTACAAGGCCTACCTCTCCCCGGCGATCGACTGCTTCGACGGGTGGCCGGTGTGCTGGCGCGTCTCCCGGCACCCGGACAAGGACCTGGTGCTCGGCATGCTCTCCGACCTCGTCGACGAGGTCGGGCCCACCGAGGAGAGGCCGCTGGTGCTCCACACCGACGGCGGCTCGGTCTACATGACCGGCGACTGGGCGTCGGCGTGCGAGGAGGGGCACGTCACGCGGTCGATGTCGCGGAAGGCGAGGAGCCCCGACAACGCCCGCGCCGAGGGGTTCTTCGGCACGCTCAAGTGCGACTTCTTCGAGGGCAGGGACTGGGCGGGCGTGGGCTTCGAGGAGTTCGCCGCCGCTCTCGACCGCCACATCGAGTGGTACCGCAGCGGGAAGCTCAAGAAGTCGCTAGGATGGAGGACGATCCGGCAGGCCCGCGAGGAGCTCGGGTGCGCGGCGTAGCCGGGAAAGTCCGGAAAAACGTCCGGGGTCCCATTTGCCAGCAAAAGCATGGTTTTGGCGGCAGAGCGCACGTTCTTCTCGCCCAAGATATAGAAATGTTACCCAAAACTACGGGGGTGGCGCCGAGGCCGCGACAAACCACGGGGGTGGCGCCGAGGCCGCAGCAAACCAGGGAGCGGCGTCGAAGCCGCGACAAACCACGGGGGTGGCGCCGAGGCCGCAGCAAACCAGGGAGCGGCGCCGAGGCCGCGACAAACCAGGGGGTGGCGTCGAGGCCGCGACAAACCAGGGGGCTAACGCCGGGGCCGCAGCCCGGTGCGCCGGGGCCGCAGTTCGAGCCTCGCCGTACGTCGAGACACAAAACGGCCCGGCACCGCAGGGGCACCGGGCCGAGCAAATCCGATGTGGGTGCGACTACTCGCCGAAGCCGGAGTCGATAAGGGCGATGAGAGCGTCGAGGGCGGCCTGCTCGTCCTCGCCGTCGCACGCGATCTCAACCTTGGTGCCGGTGCCGAGGCCGGCGGCCAGGATCATCATGATGGACTTGGCGTTGACGGGAGCGGAGTCCTTGTCGACGTTCTTGATGGTGACGTTGCACTGGTACTTCTTGGCCTCGGTCACAAAGACGGACGCGGGACGGGCGTGAAGACCGGTGGCGTTGATGATGCTCGTCTGCTTAGAAACCATGTTGTGGACTCCCTTTCCAGATTTCCCAACAACCGGGGAACCTGTATTCCCCGAAAAACCGCCATCCATCCT
>DXBZ01000136.1 GCA_019116265.1 Candidatus Olsenella stercoravium
GACGTACAAAGAGGCAAGCGACAAGATCATCATCGCGCTCGACTGCTCGAAGGAGCGCGCGTTCGAGCTGGCGGACCTGCTCGCCGGCAAGGCCACATGGGTGAAGGTCGGCATGACGCTCTTCTACGCGGAGGGCCCCGCCATTGTCGACGCCATGCGCGAGCGCGGGCTGCGCGTCTTTCTCGACCTCAAGGTCCACGACATCCCGTTCCAGGTGCAGGGCGCGGTCCGCGCGGCCTCGCTCACGGGTGCGGACATCCTCTCGATCCACGGCCTGGGCTCGTCTGCCATGATCGCGGCCGCCCGCAAGGGCGCCGAGGAGGCTGCCGAGCAGCGCGGCGGCGATCGCACGCGTCTCGTGGCCATCTCGGTCCTCACGAGCATGGACCAGGAGGCGCTTGCCGAGATCGGCGTCGAGTCGCCGGTCGCCGAGGAGGTGGCGCGCCTCGCGAGCCTTTCCTACGGCTCCGGCGCCGACGGCATCGTCTGCTCCCCGCAGGAGGCCGCCGAGATGCGCGAGCTCTTGGGCCCCGACGCCCTGATCGTCACGCCGGGCGTGCGTCCGGCGGGCGCGGAGGTCGGCGACCAGAAGCGCATCGCCACGCCCGCCGCCGCAATCGGGGCCGGAGCCTCCAAGCTGGTCATCGGTCGCCCGATCACCGGTGCGGACGACCCGCTCGCCGCCTTTGACGCCATCTGCGAGGAGCTCATGGCGTAACGTCTCACACGCTATAATGTGTAGGAATGCTTCGACCTGCACCTTTGGTGAAGAGGTATTGCAAAACTGCGGTTCAACGGGCAAACTAGGTTATCGAGCCTAACGGGGGTGCCCCGAGGCTCATTGGATTGTCGATGTTTGGAGGAACAACATGGCTCTACCCCAGCTTACTGACGAGCAGCGCAAGGCCGCCCTCGCCAAGGCCGCCCAGGCCCGCCACGAGCGCGCCGAGCTGCGCGAGAAGATCAAGAGCGGCAAGGTCTCCCTCGAGTCCGTCCTCGAGTCCGACGACCCCATCGCCAGCCGCATGAAGGTCTCCACCCTCATCGAGTCGCTTCCTGGCTACGGCAAGGCCAAGGCCGCCAAGATCATGGACGAGCTGGGCATCTCCGCCACCCGTCGCGTCAAGGGCCTGGGCGCCCGTCAGCGCGAGCAGCTCGTCGAGGCCCTCACCAAGTAGAGTTGGCCAGAAGAGCACGAGTCTTCGTAGTCTCCGGACCGTCAGGCGTAGGCAAGGGCACGCTCGTCGCATTGCTGCGTGAGCGCACGTCCTGCTTGGGCCTGACGGTCTCTGCGACGACGAGGGAGCCTCGACCGGGGGAGACCGATGGCGTCTCCTACCACTTTATGAACGACGACGAGTTCGACCACCGCCTCGAGGACGGTGAGTTCCTCGAGTGGGCGTGGGTGCACGGGCACCGCTACGGCACCCTGCGCAGCGAGGTCGAGCGCGTCCTCGCGGGCGGCGAGTCCGTGGTCCTGGAGATCGACGTCCAGGGCGGCCTCGCGGTCCGTTCCGTCATGCCCGACGCGGTCCTCGTCTTCATCGAGCCCCCCAGCATGGAGGAGCTCGAGCGGAGGCTGCGCGGTCGCGGCACCGAGGGGGAGGAGCAGGTGCGCCTGCGCCTCTCCAACGCCCGCGCGGAGATGGGCCATGCGCAGGAGTACGACGTTCGCCTCGTCAACGACGACCTCGAGCGCGCCTGCTCCGAGCTGCAAGATGTGATACGCACGTACGAGATGGACGGAGGTCCCTCACAAGATGTCCGTGATTAAGCCCGAGATTGACAACCTGCTCGAGAAGACCGAGCACAACCCCTTCCTGCTGTGCTCGATCGCCTCCAAGCGCGCCTGTGACATCAACAACATGGTTCGCGGCCAGCACCTGCGCGTCACCGCGATCCAGGACTTTGACGACATTACCACCGTCGTCTCCGGCAAGGATCCCGTCTCGGTCGCGATGAAGGAGATCGAGGACGGCACCCTCGGCTTCGTCAAGGAGGACTTCGACGAGGACATCAAGGGCGCCAACACTATCGCCCTCTAAGGCGCTCCATGACCGAGAGACTCTGCCTGGTCCACTATCACGAGATCGGCCTCAAGGGCAAGAACCGCTCGACCTTTGAGAACCAGCTCGTGACCAACTTGCATCGCGCCCTTCGCGACTTCCCCGTTGCCAACATCGCGCGCATATCGGGCTACATCGTCGTGGAGACGACCGACCGCCTCGCCACGGAGGAGCTCGCGGCGGCGATTAGGCGCGTGCCCGGCGTGGCGCGCGTCTCGCTCGCCTACAAGTGCGGCCTCGACGAGGGGGAGTACAGCTCCGCCGCCGTCCGGGCGCTCGGCGAGGCGGGCGACTTCGCGAGCTTCAAGGTTCACGCCCGCCGCTCGTCGACCACCTACGCCGTCCACACCCTCGACATGAACAAGATCGTCGGGTCGGTGCTCTGCGAGGCGTTTCCCGACAAGAAGGTCGACGTCCACACCCCCGACGTCACGGTCGTGGTGCATGTGGTCCAGGGGTCGACCTACGTCTACGCCGCGTCCGCACCCGGCGTGGGCGGCCTTCCCGTCGGCACGGCGGGCAAGGTCGTGACGCTGCTCTCGAGCGGCTTTGACTCGCCGGTCTCCACCTGGATGGTGGGCCGTCGCGGCGCCATCTGCGTGCCCGTGCACTTCTCGGGCCGCCCCATGACTGCGGACACGAGCGAGTGGCTCTGCCAGGACATCGTCGAGGCGCTCGCCCCCTCCGGCACCATCGGGCGCCTCTACGTCGTCCCCTTCGGCGAGCGTCAGCGCGAGATCTCCCTCGCCGTGCCCCAGGGCCTGCGCATCATCATGTACCGCCGCGTCATGCTCCAGGTCGCCGAGAGGATCGCCCGGCTCGAGGGCGCCAAGGCGCTCGTGACCGGCGAGTCGCTCGGCCAGGTCGCCTCCCAGACGCTCGAGAACATCGCCGCCGTCAACGAGGCGGTGACGATGCCCGTCCTGCGCCCGCTCATCGGCTCGGACAAGCAGGAGATCATCGCGCGCGCCCACGAGATCGGCACCTACGACATCTGCTGCCAGACGGCGCCCGACTGCTGCACGCTCTTCATGCCGCGCCGTCCCGAGACGCACGCCCGCATGGCCGAGGTGCTCGCCGCCTGGGAGAGCTTCGACCACGAGGGGATGGTCGCCGACCTCGTCGAGAGCGTCGAGTGGAGGGACTTCTCGCAGTGTCCGTCCTATCACGCGCCAAAGGGGGCGCTGCGAGACCACCATCACGAGCTCATGGGGCGCCAGACGCCCGAGCGGTAGCAAATCGGCCCCAAGCGGCATCATCTCATTCAAAGTTTCTTATAGAGACGCCCTCTGTACGAGGGCGTCTTCTTGTGTCGCCTGACGCCGTCAGTGAGCTGTCAGTTTCGTGTCGGACTTTCTTTGCCCGTCGGCCTCCTCCGCCGGCGCACGACGCATGCTGGTGAGGGGGTGGTCGCATGGCGCAGGTCGGGTCAAGAGGGACGGGTCGGGCGAGAAGGGCGGCGCACAGATACGGGCTCGTCGGATGGGGCGCGGCCGCCGCCGCGCTCTGCGTCGTCCTTGTCGCGGTCCTCCTCGTGGGCGCGGCGGCCCGGAGCACCGCTCCGCTCACGGTGGAGCGCTCGGACGGGACGCAGTGGTCTGAGGGGAGGGGCGAGGAAGGCGACGCGCCCGAGAAGCCGCCCCAATCGGAGGAGGCCGTGAAGGACGTCGTCATCGTGCACGTCGACGGTGCGGTGGGTGCGCCGGGCGTCTACGAGCTGGAGGCGGGTGCGCGCGTCGGCGAGGCGGTCGACGCCGCCGGAGGGCTCGCGGACGACGCGGACACCTCGACGCTCAATCTCGCCGCCGAGGTCGCTGACGGGGAGAAGGTGTACGTCCCGCACGAGGGGGAGCCCGCCCCCGCCGAGGGCGACGGGGCGGCGTCGGGCGGGGCGGCGTCGCTTGTCAACATCAACACGGCCGGCGTCGAGGAGCTCGACGAGCTTCCTGGCGTCGGGGAGGCCACGGCACGCGCCATCGTCGAGGACCGCGAGACGAACGGCCCCTTCTCGACCCCGGAGGACCTCATGCGCGTCTCGGGAATCGGGGAGAAGAAGTTCGCGCGCCTCGAGGGCCTGATCTGTGTCTAGGGTCGTGGAGCGTCCCGAGCGACCCCTGCTCCCGCCCTCGCTGTGGGCGCTCGTCGCCACCATCGCGCTGTCGCGCGCCGTCCTCGCCCAAGACGTCGCCCCGCGGGCGCTCGTCGCGGCGGCGGGGGCGGTCGTGGTCCTTACCGTGCTTCTCGGCGGGGTGATGCGGCGTACGCCCGTACGTCACGCCGCCTCGACGGTCCGCGTGATGGGCGTCGCGCTCTCGTGCGCGGCGCTTGCATGCGCGGGCGAGCTGTCGCACCAGGCAGCGCTCCGGGAGGCGCTCGCCGGCGCGCCGGTCTCCTCCTTTGAGCTCGTCGTCGAGGGGGACATGCGCGAGGGCGCCTCGGGCTGGCGCGCTCGCGCGCGTGTCGGTCCGGGCCTGGGCTCGGTCTGGCTGCTCGCCGACGAGCCGATCGATGCCGGCAGCTCGCTCGTCTGCGTGGGGAGGTTCTCTCCCAACGAGCGCGACGAATGGGGCGCAAGCTCCCGGGCGCAGGGGCTCGCCGGAACCATACGGTGCGTGCGCGTGTTGTCCCGAAATCCCGCCAAGGGGGTTCGGGGCGTCGTGCTCGGCCTGAGGGGGACGGTCCTCGACAGCCTGGATGCAGGCTCGTCCGATGCGCGTGCGCTCGTCGCGGGGACCGTCTGCGGACACACGGGGGCGATGTCCGAGCGCGGGCTCGACGAGCTGTTCGCACGGTGCGGGGTCTCGCATCTCGTCGCCGTCTCGGGCGGGCACCTCGTGCTCGTCACGGCGCTCGTCGGCGTCGCGCTGGGGAGGCTGCCCCTCGGCGCGGTCGCGCGCGTCATGACGCTGTTGCTCGTCACCGGGCTGTTCGTCGCGTTCTGCGGGGCGCCCGTCTCGGCGGTCCGCTCGTGGGCCATGTCGCTCGTTGCCGAGCTCTCGCGCCTCGCGGGCCGTCGCGCGCACCCGCTGTCGTCGGCGTGCGTGGTGGCCCTGGTCATGGCGCTCGTCGACCCCGGGGTGACGGGTCAGCTCGGCTACCTGCTCTCGGTCATGTGCGTCTGCGGCATCTGCGTGCTCGGCTCGTATACGAGCTACCTGCTCCTGGTGCTCGCCCAGCGGCGGGGATCGACGCCGGTGCCGCCTCGTGCGCGGGGCCTCGCGCGCCGGGTGGCCACCGACGCGCGGGAGGCGCTCTCGCTCACGATCGTCTCGCAGCTCGTCACCGCACCGCTCACCTGCGCCGCCTTCGGGAGCCTCTCTCTGGTCGCGCCGCTCGCCAACGTGCTTCTCGGCCCGCTCTTCTCGGCGCTCCTGACGCTTGGCCTGCTCGTCGGGCTTCTCGTGTGGGCGCCGCCCGCCCAGGGGCTTCTGCTCATGGCGTGCGAGGCCGTGGGGGGTGTCCTCATGGCGCTGCTCCGCCTGCTCGCCGCCGTTCCGGGCGCGTGCGTCGCGGTCGACGTGGACGAGGGGAGCGCGCTTCTCGCCCTGGCCTCCGCCCTCGCGGCGCTGCTCGTATTCTGGCCGCGCGTCAGGCGCCTCCCGCTCGTCGCCGCGCTCTGCGCCGTCCTTCTCGCGGCGGGGTCGTGGCACGTGCGCTGGCGCTGGTTCGCCCCGGCGTGCGTCCGCGTGCTCGACGTCGGCC
Organism: Candidatus Olsenella stercoravium; assembly: GCA_019116265.1. Taxonomy (GTDB): domain Bacteria; phylum Actinomycetota; class Coriobacteriia; order Coriobacteriales; family Atopobiaceae; genus Thermophilibacter; species Thermophilibacter stercoravium. The sequence goes on from DXBZ01000136.1 coordinate 5,769, forward strand.
AGGGGGACGCCATCCTCGTGACGGACGGCGCCGTGTCGCTGCTCGTCGACACGGGCCCCGGGGATGCCGTGGTGGGCGCGCTCGCGCGCAGCAACGTCACGCACCTAGATGCCGTGGTCCTGACGCACCTCCACGCCGACCACGCTGGCGGCCTCGAGGACCTTCTCGCCGTCGTGGACGTGGCCGAGCTCATGGTGCCCGCAGAGACCGACGTCTCCGGCCTCCCCGGTGACCTCCCCGTGCGCGAGCTGGGCTACGGCGACGTTCTGCGCGCGGGCGGATTCTCAATGCGCGTCGTGTCTCCTGTGGAGCCTGCGGGAGGGGAGGGCAACGAGGGCTCGCTCGAGATCCTGCTCTCCTATGACGACGGGACGCGCGAGCTCACCGCCCTTCTCGCCGCCGACGCCGAGCGGGAGGAGACCGGGGCCGCCGTGGAGCGCGGCGACGTTGGTGACGTCGACCTGCTCAAGGTCGGCCACCACGGTTCCGAGGCCTCGCTCACGCCGGAGATCGCCCGCGCGCTCGCGCCCGAGGTGAGCGTGGCGAGCGCGGGAGAGAACAACGGCTACGGACACCCCGACCCGGTCTGCGCGGGCATCCTGGAGGATGCGGGGTCGCTCTTCCTGTGCACCAAGGACGTCGGCGACGTGTGCGTGGAGCCGGGCGCGGACGGCCCCGTGGTGAGCTGCCAGAGAGAGGGCGTGCCGTGAGCGGCTCTGCTACACTGGGGGCCGCGCGACGCTCGAGCAAAGGAGGACTCATGGCCGAGAAGAGCGCCCTGCTGCCGGCGTATCTGATCGTCGGGCCCGACGAGCTCAAGCGCAACCAGGCGCTCGCACGCCTGCGCGCGCGCGTGGACGGCCCGTTTGCGATGTTCAATCTCGAGGAGCTCGTCGCCTCCGCCGACCTCGAGCCGGTCGCGCTGCTCTCGTCGCTCAACACGCTGCCCATGGGAGGCGACCGTCGCGTGGTCGTGGTCGAGGCGGCCGACAAGCTCCCCAAGGCGGCCTCCGAGGCCGTGATCGACTACCTCAAGGCTCCCAACGAGGGCTGCACGCTCGCGCTCGTCGCCGCGAGCCTCGCCAAGTCGACGCGCCTCTACAAGGCCGTCGCCAAGGTGGGCCCGCGCGCCGTCATAGAGTGCGCCGCCAAGAAGGGGCGCGACCTGCCGCCGTACGTGCAGAAGCTCGCCGCATCGCACGGCGTCTCCATCGACGCCGACGCCGTGCGCGAGCTGGTCGCGC
>DXBZ01000137.1 GCA_019116265.1 Candidatus Olsenella stercoravium
GTCGGCCTTGCTCGTGGCCTCCCACGGCGCGTGCATGGAGAGCACGGGCACGCCGCAGTCGATCACGTTCATGCCGTAGGTGGCCAGGATGTAGGCGATCGTGCCGCCGCCGCCCGCGTCGACCTTGCCGAGCTCGGCGGTCTGGAAGTGCACGCCTCCCTCGTCCATGACGCGGCGGATGGTGGCCACGTACTCGGCGTCCGCGTCGTTGGAGCCGGACTTGCCGCGGCTGCCGGTGTACTTGTTGAAGGTGAGGCCGTGGCCCAGGTACGCCGAGTTCTTCGGCTCGAAGACGCTCGCGAACGTGGGGTCAAAGCCGGCCGAGACGTCGCTCGAGAGCATGTTGGAGGCCGCGAGACAGCGGCGCAGCGCGAGCGGGCCGCTCTGGCCGGCGAGCTCGAGCACCTCGGCCATCGTGTCCTCGAAGAAGTGGCTCGTCATGCCGGTGGCGCCCACCGAGCCGATCTCCTCCTTGTCCACGAGCAGGGTGACGGCCGTGCGCGCGGGCGCCTCGGCGTCGAGCTGCGCCACGAGACTCGTGTAGGCACAGGAGCGGTCGTCCTGGCCGTAGCCCAGGATCATCGAGCGGTCCAGCCCCAGGTCGCGGGCCGCACCGGCGGGCACGACCTCGAGCTCGGCGGAGAGCAGGTCCTCCTCCTCGATGTCCAGCTGCTCGCGCAGGATGGCGAGCACGCCGGCCTTGACCGGGGACTTCTCCGCGTCCTCGTCTTTCTCGGCGCCCTCCTCGATCACGACGGGGCGGTTGCCCACCAGCACGTCGAGCATCTCGCCCTCGATGACCTCGGAGGCCTTCTTGCCCATCTGCTGGCCGGAGAGGTGGATGAGCAGGTCGGAGATGCAGAAGACGGGGTCAGCCTCGTCCTCACCGATCACCACGTTCACGACGCTGCCGTCCTTCTTGGCCACGACGCCGTGGATGGCTAGCGGAATCGTGACCCACTGGTACTTCTTGACGCCGCCGTAGTAGTGCGTGTCGAGCGTGACGATCTCGTTCTTCTCCTCCACGGGGTCCTGCTTGACGTCCAGGCGCGGGGAGTCAATGTGGGCGCCCAGGATGTTGACGCCGCGCTCGAGGGGCTCGGTGCCCAGGTGGACCAGCATGAGGCTCTTGCCGCGGTTGACGGCGTAGACCTTGTCGCCCGCGCGCAGGGGCTCGCCGGCCTCGATGCGGCTCTGCAGGCTCACGTAGCCGGCCTCCTCGGCCATGGCCACGCTCGCGGCGCAGCACTCGCGCTCGGTCTTGTTGTCTGAGATGAAGGCCTTGTAGCCCTCGCAGAGGTAGTGTAGCTCGTCGAGCTGCTCGGGGGTGTAGTCCTTCCAGGCGTTGGGACGCTCCATGTGACTCCCTTCTCGATGGTTGTGCCGCACAAGATTCTACCCACTTGGGCGCGCGAGGGGATGCGGAACCGTGCGGTGTCAGTTTTAGGCAGTTTCGTCTCGCCTCCTCAAGTAGGGTCTTGCGGCGCGACGCGCTGAGCTGGGACTTTGCCAGCTGCATGGAGGCCGATACGTTACGCGTCCAACAAAAACTGCCTAGAACTCGATTGGCGCCGGCAGCGGGTTGAAACAGCCAAAAAAGCCAGCGCTGCGGGCTGCGAGCCAGCGATTGTGGAGGTAGAATAGAGCTGGTTTCTGCCCAACGTGTTTTTCCAACAACGTATGGAGGTCAACATGCTCGTCAACGCCACTGCCATGCTGCAGGCCGCCGCCAAGGGCCACTACGCCGTCGGCGCGTTCAACACCAACAACCTTGAGTGGGCGTCCTCGATCCTCGACGCCGCCGAGGAGCTGCAGTCCCCGGTCATCCTCCAGTGCACCTCCGGTGCTGCCAAGTGGCAGACCAGCTACAAGGTCGTCGCCGACCTCGTGAAGCAGCTCGTCGAGGACAAGAACATCACCGTGCCCGTGGCGCTGCACCTCGACCACGGCACCTACGAGGACGTCTTCAAGTGCATCGAGGCCGGCTTCACCTCCGTCATGTACGACGGCTCCCACGAGGAGACCTTCGACCTCAACCTCCAGCGCACCGCCGAGGTCGTCAAGGCCGCCCACGCCAAGGGCATCTCCGTCGAGGCCGAGGTCGGCGGCATCGGTGGCGTCGAGGACGGTGTCGCCTCCAACGGCGAGCTCGCCGATCCCGAGCAGTGCAAGGCCATCGCCGACCTGGGCGTCGACTTCCTCGCCTGCGGCATCGGCAACATCCACGGCATCTACCCCGAGAACTGGGCTGGCCTCTCCTTCGAGCGCCTCGGTGAGATCAAGGCCCTGACCGGCGACCTGCCGCTCGTCCTGCACGGCGGCACCGGCATCCCCGTCGAGCAGATCCAGAAGGCCATCTCCCTGGGCATCTCCAAGATCAACGTCAACACCGACCTCCAGGTCGTCTTTGCCGAGGCCACCCGCAAGTACATCGAGTCCGGCAAGGATCAGCAGGGCAAGGGCTACGACCCGCGCAAGCTCCTCAAGCCCGGTCGCGACGCCATCGTCGAGCGCACCAAGGAGCTCATCGTCGAGTTTGGCTCCGAGGGCAAGGGCTGGGCGTAAGCGAGAAGAACGCGCCCGCCGCATAGGCAACGCCGACGCCCGGTCCCGCAGCGCGCGGGGCCGGGCGTTCTTCTTGGCTGCAGGTTCTTCTCGTCCGTGCTACATGGGCTTGGCGGTGCAGGGGTCCGAGTCGTCGGGGCGGATGAGGTCCGCGAGAGTCCGGGAGTCGAGGTAGCCCGCCGTCACGCGGCCGAGGTCGCGCCAGACGCCCACGGTGGGGCAGGTCCCGACCTGCGGGCAGATCTCCTCGTTGGTGCAGTCGAGGCAGCTCACGGGTGCGAGGGATCCCTCTGCGGCGCGCAGCAGCTCGCCGAGCGTGTAGTCCTCGGGCTTGCGCGTGAGCTTGTACCCGCCGCCCTTGCCGCGCTGGCTCTCCACGTAGCCGGCTTTGTGCATGAGGGAGATGACCTGCTCGAGGTACTTGCGCGAGATGTGCTGGCGGCGCGCCACGTCGCCGAGTGAGACCCAGCCGTCGTGCGCGGCGAGGTCCGCCATCGCCCGCAGCGCGTACATCCCCTTGGTCGAGAACATGCCGGCCATGGCTACTCCCGGGCCTCGAGCATCTCGTCGAGCGTGCGCCAGGCGAGCTCTGCACACTTCACGCGCGCCGGCATGTGCGCGATGTCGCGCAAAAGCAC
>DXBZ01000138.1 GCA_019116265.1 Candidatus Olsenella stercoravium
GGCGCCGCAGCCGGCGAGCTCGCGGCCATTCTCGTCCAGCAGGCGCGCGCCGAGCGCGCGGGCGAGGCCCATGCCGCCGTCGTTGGTGGCGCTGCCACCGAGCGCCACCGTAACGTCACGCGCTCCGCGCGAGAGTGCGTCGAGCACGAGCTGTCCGGTGCCGCAGGTGCTCGTGGCCAGCGGGTCGCGCTCCTCGGGCGCGAGCAGGGGCAGACCCGACGCGGCAGCCATCTCGATGACCGCCCGGCCGCCCGGGAGCAGCGCGTAGACCGCCTCGACCGACCGGCCCAGCGGGTCGCTCGCGACCGTGCGGATCTTCTCTCCTCCACACGCGGCGAGAAGGGCGTCCGCCGTCCCCTCGCCGCCGTCGGCCATGGGGATCGCCGTCCAAGAGCAGCCGGGGAAGCGACGCTCGGCGGCGACTCCCAGCAGGCGCGCCGTGTCCGCCGACGACAGCGTGCCCTTGAGCGAGTCGGACGCAAAGACAAACCTCGGCGCGCGCTCCATGAGGCCCCCTCTCTGGCAAGTTCATATCATTGTACGTACTCGCGCGCCCTATACTGTCGCCGTGAGACTGGCGAGAGGGGCAGGCGGCGGCGGTGATCAAGCTCTTCGCGAGCGACCTGGACGGGACGCTCTTCAACATTCTTCACGAGACGGACGGGGCCATCCTGCGCCGGCTGCGCCGCACGCTCGACGCGGGGCGGCACGTGGCGCTGGCGACCGGCCGCTGCGTGCGCAGGTCGGCGGATATGGGCTTCGGTGACTTGCCGGTTGAGTCGATCGGCGCCAACGGGGCGCACATCGTGGGCCGTGACGGGGAGGTGCTGCGCCACGTTGCCGTGGACCCCGCGGCGCTGGAGGAGCTGCTCGCTGCCTTCCCGCAGGTCTGCTTCATCTGCGTGGGCCGCGACCGCAGCTACGTGCGCGGTACGTTTGAGCAGCGAACCGCGAGCTACGTCGGGGCGACCGGGCCGATCGGCGCGCTCCTGCGTTGGCGCTTCCGCCGGGGCGGGCTCGGGGAGGAGGAGCTTCTCGACCAGACCGACGCGGAGGTGCTCGCGCAGGACATCTGCAAGGTGAACTTTCGCGTGAGCGACCCGGGCCTGCGCCGCGAGCTGGAGACGTTCGTCGCCGAGCACGCCGACGCGCTGGTCAACGCCTCGTTCGACGGCGTCCTCTTCGAGCTCACCGATGCCCGCGTCAACAAGGGCGAGGCCGTTGCGTGGCTGGCGTGCGAGCTGGGGATCTCGGAGGACGAGGTCGCGGTCTACGGCGACGGCGGCAACGACCTGGCCATGCTCGAGCGCTTCTCGCACTCGTACGCCACGAGCAACGCGAGCGACGACGCCAAGCGCGCCGCCGGCAACGTCATCGGCAGCTGCGCGCTGCACGCGGTGCCGCGCCACATGCTGGTGACCGTCCGCCGCGAGGGCCCGCTGACCTGAGGCCTCTTCCCTGGATCGCGCGACCGCTACCGCACCACGCGCGCGTCGCGCGGCATGACGCCCTTTGCGGAGGTCGCCACCAGCACGTTGTTGCCGGGCCTGCCGGGCTCGTCGGGCCACTCGGGCACGTAGCCCACGTGCTCGAACTCCGCGCCAAACGCGTCCGCGACCTCGCCCAGCACGCGCGCCCGGCGCCCCTCGCAGGCGCAGCGCACGTTGGCAAGGTAGACGCCGTCCGCGGCGAGGTGCGCGCGGACCACGAGCGCACCCTCGGCGCTCGTGAGCGGCCCGAGCGGCCGGTTGCCCGAGAACGCGTCGTTGACGATCACGTCGTAGGGCTCGTCCGCCGCCCGCACAAACGCCCACGCGTCGCCCGTCACCAGGCGCAGCCGGCCGTCCTTCTCGGCCCCCGTCTTCTCCAGGCACTCGTCGAGGAAGAAGAACTCGCGCGCCAGCGCGGTCATGGCGGGGTCGATCTCCACCACGTCCACGAGCGCCTCCCGCACGTACGCGGCAAGGTACTTGGGCAGCGAGTAGCCGCCCCCGCCCATGACCAGCACGCGCAGCGGGTCGTCGGCGGTGCGGGCGCGCGAGCGCACCATGTCCTCGATCACGTGCGCCATCTCGCGATGGTACTCGCACGCCAGTTCAAAGCGCAGGTCCTCGGGCACGTAGCAGCCGCTCTGGAAGGTGCCGTTGACGTTGATCAGGCGGACGGGCGTGCCGTCGGCGTTCTCCGCGTCAAAGACCAGCGTCAGGCCAAACTTGGTGCGGCGCATCTCCACGCCGCGCCTGCGCAGAAGCCACGGCATCGCGGCAAGAAACGCCGTGCACACGACGGTCAGCACGGCCAGGGCGATCAGGATCTCTCTCAAGGGCCCTCCCAAAAGACGCGCGAGAAACCCGGTCTTCTCGCGTTTAGAGATTGTGAGTAGCGCATAACCTCGGCTATACTAGCTGATGCTGTATTGGGCCTGAGGTCCGCCCGCACGTCTACACACTGGAAGGACACTTCATATGATTTTCGGCATGGGTCCCCTTGAGCTCGTTCTTATCGTCGTCGTCATTCTCATCATCTTTGGGCCCAAGAACCTGCCCAAGATCGGTTCCGCCCTCGGCAAGACCGTGAAGAACGTCCGCGAGGGCATGGAGGAGGGCTCCGAGGAGAAGTCCGACGACAACGCCTCCCCGATCGAGTCCCACGACGTCGAGGTCGTCGAGGACGAGGATGACGCCGACGCCCCCGAGGACGCCGACGAGTCCGTCTTCTGCTCCAAGTGCGGCACCAAGAACGCCGCCGACGCCGACTTCTGCTCCAAGTGCGGCGCCAAGCTCAACTAGCGGCAAGCGGCAGATAGAAGGAGCGCGCACATGGACAACGCCAAGAAGATCGAGCTCACCGCCGAGGGCCGTCAGAAGCTCGTCGACGAGCTGGCCTACCGCGAGGGCGAGAAGCACGATGAGATCGTCGAGCGCATCAAGGAGGCCCGCGGCTTTGGCGACCTCTCGGAGAACTCCGAGTACGACGCCGCCAAGGAGGAGCAGTCCAAGAACGAGTCCCGCATCAACGAGATTCGCCAGATCCTCTCCGTGGCCACGGTCGTCGAGGACAGCGGCCACGCGCTGACCGTCTCCATCGGCACTACCGTGGAGCTCAAGGACGAGAAGGGCAAGAAGTCCACCTTCAGCATCGTGGGCACCACCGAGACCAACTCGCTCGAGCACCGCATCTCCGTCGAGTCCCCCGTGGGCAAGGCCCTCGTGGGTCACGAGAAGGGCGACAAGATCGAGGTCGTCGCGCCGTCCGGCAAGACCAGGAAGTACACCATCACGGGGATCTCCCGCTAGGCTACTTCCTCACCCAAGCAAGCGTGGCGCCCCGTGTCTGCAGAAGCAGGTGCGGGGCGCCTTATCTGAAAGGACCCCCATGGCCGAGAACGCCACCACCACCGACGAGCGCACGATGCGCCGCGCGCGCCGCCAGGCCCTGATCGACGCGGGCGTGAACCCGTACCCCATTGCCTCCGAGGTCACGGCCCATGCCGCCGAGCTGGACGAGAAGTACGCCGAGCTCGCGGACGGCACCGACACCGAGGACGTGGTGAGCGTCGCCGGCCGCATCCGGGCGCTCCGCAAGCAGGGCAAGGTCGCCTTCATCGTGCTCGAGGACGTGAGCGGCTCCATCCAGCTCTTCTGCCGCCACGACGTGCTGGGCGACGAGGGCTGGGCGCTTCTCGCCAACCTCGACCTCGGCGACATCCTGGGCGCCACGGGTACGGTGCTTCGCACGAGGCGCGGGCAGCTCTCCGTCTCGCCGACCTCGCTCACGGTGCTCTCCAAGTCCCTGCGTCCGCTGCCGGAGAAGTTCCACGGCCTCACCGACCGCGAGGTCCGTTACCGCCAGCGCTACGTGGACCTGATCATGAACCCCGAGGTCCGCGACGTCTTCCGCAGGCGCAGCCAGATCATCTCCCTCATCCGCCGCTACATGGAGGCCGAGGGCTACATGGAGGTCGAGACGCCGATGATGCACGCCATCCTCGGCGGCGCCAACGCGCGTCCCTTCGTGACGCACTTCAACGCGCTCGACCGCGACTTCTACCTGCGCATTGCCACCGAACTTCCGCTCAAGCGCCTGATCGTGGGCGGCATGGAGCGCGTCTTTGAGATCGGCCGCCAGTTCCGCAACGAGGGCATGGACCTCACGCACAACCCCGAGTTCACCTCGATGGAGGCCTACTGCGCCTACTCCGACCTCGAGGGCATGAAGCGCCTCTCCGAGGGCCTGTTCAAGGCCATCGCGCGCGAGGTCTGCGGCTGCGAGGAGGGTCACGAGGTCGTGACGTTCCAGGGCCAGCAGATCGACATGTCCGGCACCTGGGCGAGCCGCCCGCTCGCCGAGATCGCCTCCGAGTGCGTGGGCGAGCACGTGGACATGGACACGCCGGTCGAGCACCTGCGCGAGCTCTGCGAGAGGCACGGCATCGAGGCTCAGCCGAGCTGGGGCGCCGGCAAGCTGCTCTTTGAGCTCTACGACGAGCTCGGCGAGAAGACGATCGTCAACCCCACGTTCGTCTGCGACTACCCGGAGGAGGTCTCCCCGCTCTCCAAGCGCAAGGCGGAGGACCCGCGCCTCACGGACCGCTTTGAGCTGGTCATCGCCGGCCACGAGTACGCCAACGCCTTCTCCGAGCTCAACGATCCCGTGGACCAGGCGGGCCGCTTTGCCGAGCAGGTGGCGGCCAAGGGTCTGGGCGACGACGAGGCCATGGGCTACGACTACGACTACGTGCGCGCGCTCGAGTACGGCATGCCGCCGGCGGGCGGCATCGGCTACGGCATCGACCGCATGATCATGCTCTTCTGCGACCAGCCCGCCATCCGCGACGTCCTGCTCTTCCCGGCCATGAAACCCGAGACCATTACCAAGGCGGACATCGAGGCACAGGTCGCGGGCGTCGTGACGGACAACGCCGCGGCCTCCGTGGACGCGATCGCCGAGGACTCCGAGAAGGTCACGGCTGCGGCGGCCGAGGGCCCTGCGGCGCTCGACGCCGGGATCGACCGCGACGCCGCGCTCGCGCTTCTCGCCGAGCACAACCACGAGGAGTTCCACATCGAGCACGGCGAGACCGTGGGCGGTGTGATGCGCCAGTTCGCGCTCCAGATGGATCCCGACAACGCCGACTTCTGGGAGGTCGTGGGCATCCTGCACGACCTCGACTGGGAGGAGCACGCCGACGACCCGGTGGGCCACACGGTCTACGCCGCCGACCTGCTTCGCGCGGCGGGCGGCTCCGAGGAGCTCGTGCGCGTCATTCAGTCGCACAACTCGATGAACAACCCGGAGCTTCCGGTGCCCGAGCTGCCCATGGAGAAGGTCCTCTTTGCCGTGGACGAGCTCACCGGGCTCATCGGCGCGGCTGTGATCATGCGCCCGAGCAAGTCGGTCATGGACTTCGAGGTGAAGTCGCTCAAGAAGAAGTTCAAGGACAAGCGCTTCGCCGCCGGTTGCAACCGTGACGTCATCCGTCAGGGCGCCGAGCTCTGCGGCTGGGAGCTCGACGAGCTCTTCTCGCGCACGATCGATGCGATGAAGGCCATCGCCCCCGACCGCGACACGTTTGGGAAGTAGCGTTTCGATAGATTTGATTTATCTGGGTACTTTTTTGACTGCCCGCAAAGTACGGCCTAGAAGATAGCATTTCTCTACCAGCGGTTTTATCGAGCCGCACGAGCCGGATACGTGAGGTGACGCCAAAAAAGTACCCAACTATTTCAATGGGTCAGCGATGACCTGAGTGTCGGGAGTGGTTTACATGTCCGAGAACACCATGACCAGAAAGCCGCGGCAGGCCAACTGGGACCTGCTGCGTGCGCTCAGCATGCTTCTTGTCGTGGCGGTGCACACGGTTCCCTCTCTGCCGTACTTTAGCGGAACGAGCCTTGGCGCCGCCGCCGTTGGCTTCTGCATGGTGTGCGATCCGATCTTCTTCATGCTTTCAGGGTACTTTGCCATCCGCCCGCTACGCGGTGGACTGAGGGAGTACTACGCCAGGAAGGCATCGACGGTCGTTCTGCCGCTTTTTGTCTACTCGGTCGTGCTCTATGTGGTACTGAACTGGTCGTCCTTGAGCCTGGGCGGCTACCTCGGCCTCTTTCTCGGCTATCTGAGTAGCTACTGGTGGTTCGTCCCGGCTCTCGTGCCTTACCTTCTGCTCGCGCCGTTCCTCCATCGCATGCTCGAGTCGCTTGACGATCACTGGATTAAGCGGCTCGCTGTCCTCTGCCTCACCTTGTATGGCTGGGGCGTTGTCTCGCACCTGCTGGTCTACGCTGCGGACCTCATTGATCGGCCCGGCCTGTCCAACCTGGTCTCGATCGTCGCCTATTGTGTTCCGACGGAGCCGCTAACTGGCTACTTCCCGACGTTTGTGATGGGATACCTCTATCGTCGGCTCAGTAAGACGCTTCCGGAGGGAACGAAGCGATGGGCCGCGTGCGCCGGCGTCGGCGCGTTGCTGCTAAGCGCGTTCCTCTCGGGGCTCGGGGTTCCGCAGGACGACCCCAACCAAATCTGGGTGATCGCAGCGTTTGGCCTCATGTTTGCGTTTGAGCGCGTTCGCGTTCCCGAGGGAATCGTCTCGCGTGCGGTCGTGTGGGCGGGAAGGAGGTCCTTCTCGGTCTATTTGTTCCACTACGCCCTCATCTTGGAGCGTCTTAAGGCGGGGGAGGGCTGGACGGCTCTGACTGAGTGGCTGTCGGGCTTCCCGATGCCGCTAGGCGTTGCGACAGGGGTTATGGTTCCCGTGGTCGTCTTTGCGCTCGCGCTCCTCGCCGCCTCCGTGCTCGATCCGCTCGTGCTGGCCAACGCGCAGAAGCTCTTTGACAAGCTCGTCGCGGCCTGGCTGCGGCCAAAGGAGAAACGTGACGTCGCTTAGCGTGTTTGCGCGCGCGGCGCTGTGGGTACAAACTAGTACCGTGAATCCACCGTGCGGAAGGACGCACCCATGTTTGAGAAGTTCACCGACAAGGCGCGCAAGGTGATGAGCCTCGCCCAGGACGAGGCTCGCAACCTCGGCCAGATGTACGTGGGTACGGAGCACCTGCTGCTTGCGCTCATCAAGGAGGGCGAGGGCGTGGCCGCCCAGGCGCTCGCCAAGCTCGACGTCACCTACGACGAGACCCTTGCCACCGTGCGCAGCCTCACCACCAGCGAGAACGAGCCCGTCCCCGGCGGGCACATCCCCTTCACGCCGCGCACCAAGCGCGTGCTCGAGGGCGCCTACCGCGAGACCATGACCCACGGGCAGACCTACATCGCCACCGAGCACCTGCTGCTCGGCATCGTCGCGGAGGGCAACGGCCGCGCGATGGACGCCCTGCGCCAGATGGGCGTCTCCGGCGACGCGGTTCGCAACGCTGTGAACGAGCTCGCCGGCAAGAGCCCCGAGGCCGCGTCCGCCCCCGGTCCCGCGACGGCCGACGTTCGCATGGCCGGCTTTGGGGGCCCCGGCCCGCAGCAGGGCGAGGAGGGCTCCGTGCTGGAGCAGTACGGCCGCAACCTCACCAAGCTCG
>DXBZ01000139.1 GCA_019116265.1 Candidatus Olsenella stercoravium
ACGTCGACGCGCTTTCCCGGCATGGTGTCCCCTCTCGACGGCGTTTGTGCTGCTAGCATGGCGCATTTGCGCGTGCGGCGCAAGGGGGTGCGGCCGCCAACGCCGCAAAACGCCGAGACGGAGCAATTACGGAAAACAGGCCCTCTGGAGGGGCATTTTTCCGTAGACGCTCCGTCTCGGCGGAGACAGGGAGCGTGCGGCTAGCAGCTGGCTGTCAGCAACTCTCCGGGGCAGCCTCGCCAGGGGAAGAGAGCATGCGCCGCGCCCACGCCTGGAACTTGTCGAGGTTGTAGCTTGCGTTGGTCCCGGTGAAATACCACTGCGAGCAGAGGTGAATGCCGTCACAGACGGAATCGGCGTAGTAGCGCGGATGGCTATTCTCGTCAAAACGCTCCTCATCGGACCTTACGAACAGGGGTCGAGAAAAGCCAAAGGTCCGCAGTCGGTACTCCTCCGCCATTCGACTGCGCTCGGACAGCCGGCGAAGCTCGGACTCCGGGATGCGGCCACTGTCGTAGAGGCGGGAGAAGACACGGCTGACGTAGGCCTTGTTGCTCTCCCCCGGCGCAAGCCCGAGGTCGCCCGGCGCGGCGGCGGGCAGCTTGACGGGCCCTGCCGCGGGGCGCGAGGGGCGCCCATCCTCCGAGAGCGCGCGCCCCTCGCGGTCGTAGGCGCGGTGACAGTCGGGACAGAGGAACAGAAAGGTCTTCTCGATGGGCTCGTGAGCGGCCCTGAGCCTGCGCTCGAAGGACCCGAGGTCGACGCGATACATCCCGCCTACACGATAGGGCACGAGAAGCTCATGGATGATCGCTGTGCGCTCCCGTCCGTGAACGTGCGCCGCCTCGAGCTCAACGCCCGTCCTTCCGCAGTGGGCGCATGCGCCGCCTGCCGCCCTCTTCGCCGACTTGGTCATCAGCTGGACCACGTTTCTCACGCGCGGCCCGATATAGCGGTTGAACTCGGGTTCCGTTCCCTCAAAGACGGCCATACGACCTCCGTGTCATCAGGCAAACAACTCGACGACAAACCCCAGCATGAACGGGACGCTCAAAAGAACGCACGAAACCGGCCCAGCACACCCGCCTCGACCGCCGGAGCCGGGCACTGTGGGCTCGTCCAAGCCAGGCGTACCGGCTTCGAGACCAGCTCCGGTCACGATATCGCGAACGTCCAGCTTCCCATTGCCATCCCAGTCAATCGGGAGCATGGCAGACCCCCTTCTTGCAGTTGCCGCGTACAGTATAGGGCGCGCTGGGGCGCCAACCATTAGCTCGCAGCTAATAACCGTCAGCACTATGAAGGCCGCTCAGCAACGGGCAGTGGCGACCTCGCCGGGGGTAAGGTCCCAGAGGGCCCCGTAGAGCTCGTTGCCGAGGAGCCAGCCCTGCTCGGTGGGCGCGAGCCGCCCGTTCCTCTCGACCAGAAGGCCGCGGGCGAGAAGAGCGTCGACGGTGTCGTCAAAGCGGGCGCCAAAGAGCTCGCGGGCACGGGCCACGAGCTCAGGACGCAGCCCCTCCACGAGCCGGGCGCCGAGCATGAGGTCCTCGGCGACAGCCTGGGGCTCGGTCAGGAACTCGAGCGAGAAGGACAGCGCGGAGAGACGCGGCTCGGCAGCGAGCTCACGGCGGCGCGTCTCGACCGTGAGCCGGACGCGCCGGGCGCCCTCCGGCGCCGCCGGAAGCTGCGGGCACGTCGCACAAAGCCTCAGGTAACCCTCGAGGTCGAGCATGCTCGAGGCCCCGGTCCCCAAGCCCAGGTAGGGTGAACCTGTCCAGTAGACTTTGTTGTGACGACACTCTCTACCTGGGCGCGCATAACTCGCGACCTCATAGCGAGAATATCCATGGGCCTCAAGTGCCACCTGAGCCTGGCTCATTCTCTCTGCCTGAACCTCGGGATCGTTCCAGGTGCACGGCTCGTCCGCGTAGCGGCGGTCGAGAGGCGTCCCCTCCTCGATCTGCAGGGGGTAGACGCTCACGTGACCCACCCCGAGCGCGACCGCCCCCCTGAGCGTGCGCATCCAGCTCTCCCCCGTCTGCCCCGGCGTCGCGCACATGAGGTCGACCGACACGTCGAGGCCCGTTGCCACCGCAGCCGTCACGCGATCGCGGGCACACGCGGCGTCGTGCAGGCGACCGAGCTCACGAAGCTCCCCGTCATCGAGGCTCTGCACGCCGACCGAGAGCCGCGTGGCCCCGGCCTCACGCGCGGCGAGAAGGACGCCGTCGGTGAGCGAGTCGGGGTTTGCCTCGCAGGTGAGCTCGGAGGGCGCGGCAGCGCCCACGATCTTCTCGACCAGCCGGCCGAGGTCCTTCTCGCCCAGGAGCGTCGGCGTGCCGCCACCCACGTAGGCCGTCTCGCAGCCATCGAGCAGCCCGAGCGACGCGACCTCGTCCAGCTGCGTCGCGAGCGCGTGCGCGTACGCGCCCATGAGCGGATCGCCCGCGGGCGTGGTCCACGACGCGAAGTCGCAGTACGCGCACTTCCGCGCGCAGAACGGTATGTGCAGGTAGAGGGCCCTGACGCCCGGGTCACAGGACATGCGCGCGCACCTCGGCGGCCACGGCGAGAAACTCCTCGGCCGCGGTGCAGCCCATCGCCGCGTTGCGCCAGCGCGCGGCGTCGGGCATTCCCTTGAAGTACCAGCCCGCGAGGCTGCGCGCCCGCTTGAGATGAGCGCCCGTGGCCCCGAGCAGCCGCACGTGGCACTCAAAGGCGGCGATCTTCTCGGCGACGGACGGCTCGTGGCCCGAGAAGACCCACGGGTTGCCGTAGGTCCCGCGCGCGACCATCACTGCCGTCGCTCCGGTCTGCGCGAGAACGCGACGCGCGGCATCGTGTGAGAGGATGTCGCCGGAGGCGATGACGGGGACGCTCACGGCATCCACGACGCGGCTCACGGCACCCCAGTCGGCCTCGCCGTGGTACATCTGCGTGGCAAAGCGGCCGTGCACGGCCACCGCCGCCGCGCCCGCGTCCTCCATCGCGCGCGCAAACTCGGGCGCGACCTCCCGTCCCATGAAGCGTCCGCGACGGATCTTCACCGTCACGGCGACGCCCGGCGCGCCCGCGCGGCACGCGCGCACGATCTCTGCCGCGAGCGCAGGGTTCTCCAGCAGCGCCGAGCCCTCGCCCTTCTTGGTCACCTTGGGCACGGGGCACGCCATGTTGACGTCGATCAGCGCGAGCTTCTCGCCCAAACGCGCCGCCACGCGCTCCGCCGACTCGCGAAAGAGCTCCGGCTTGGAGCCAAAGAGCTGCACGGCAATGTCAGGCTCGGCCGGGTCGGGGTCCACGAGCTCCCAGCTCTTCTCGCCGTAGTGAAGCCCCGCACACGAGACCATTTCCGAGTAGGCAAGCGTCGCGCCGCCCGCGCGCGCCATGAGGCGGTACGCCGCGTCGGAGACGCCCGCCATGGGCGCCATGAGCAGCCTGCCGGCAAGCTCGCCGTCCCAGGCGGGCAGTGCGGGGCAGAGCGCGGCGGCGGGGGCGTGGGCGGCCAGGACCTCGGCGGCCGTCACTGGTCGTCCACCTTGAGGACGGCGAGAAACGCCTCCTGCGGCACCTCAACGGAGCCGATCTGCTTCATGCGCTTCTTGCCCTCCTTCTGCTTCTCGAGGAGCTTGCGCTTGCGGGAGATGTCGCCGCCGTAGCACTTGGCCAGCACGTCCTTGCGCACGGCCTTGACGGTGCTTCTCGCTATGATCTTGTTGCCGATTGCGCCCTGGATGGGCACCTCGAACTGCTGGCGCGGGATGATCTCCTTGAGCTTGTCGCACAGGCCGCGCGCGAGCGTGTAGGCCTTGTCGCGGTGCACGATGAAGCTGAGGGCGTCCACCTCGTCGCCGGAGAGCAGTATGTCGAGCTTCACGAGGTCGCTCGGACGGTAGTCGGAGAACTCGTAGTCGAGGCTCGCGTACCCCTTGGTGCGGCTCTTGAGCTGGTCAAAGAAGTCGAGGATCAGCTCCGCCAGCGGAATGTCAAAGTGCATCTCCACGGACTTCTCGGTGAGGTAGATCATGTCCTGCGTGACGCCGCGGTGCTCAATGGCGAGCTGCATGACCGCGCCCGCGTACTCGGGAGGCACAATGACCTTGGCCTTGAGGAAGGGCTCCTCTATGCGCTCAATGCGCGTGACGTCGGGCAGGTCCTGCGGGCTGCGGACCTCGAGCATGGTGCCGTCGGTCTTGTAGACGTGGTAGTCCACCGACGGGCTCGTGGCGATCAGCGACAGCGCGAACTCGCGCTCCAGCCGCTCCTTGACGACCTCCATGTGGAGCAGGCCCAAAAAGCCCACGCGGAAGCCAAAGCCCAGGGCCACGCTCGTCTCGGGGCTCCACGTGAGCGAGGGGTCGTTCACGCGCAGCTTCTCCAGGGCGTCGCGCAGGTTCTCGTAGTCCTTGTTGTCAACAGGGAAGAGGCCGGTGTAGACCATGGGCTTGGCCTCGCGGTAGCCCGGCAGCGCCTCCGCGCAGGGACGGGCGGCGGACGTGAGCGTGTCGCCCACGTGCACGGCCTCGGGACTCTTGAGGCCCGTCACGACGAAGCCCACCTCGCCCACGCCCAGCTCGTCGACGAGCTGCTCGGCCGGGCGCTTGACGCCCACGCCGTCCACGAGGAAGCCCTCCCCCGCCTGCATCATGGTGAGCTGGTCTCCCTTGCGAATGTGCCCGTCGAAGACGCGCACCGTGGCCACGACGCCGCGGTACTCGTCGAAGTAGGAGTCCAGGATCAGCGCCTTGAGCGGCGCGTCGTAGTCCCCCTTCGGCGGGGAGACGAGAAGGACGATCGCCTCGAGCAGGTCGTGTATGCCCTCGCCCGTCTTGCCGGAGACGCACACCGCGTCGTCGGCCGGAATCGCCAGGTCCTCCTCGATCTCCTCCTTGACCTCCTCGGGGTGCGCGGAGGGCAGGTCGATCTTGTTGATCGCGGGCACGATGTCGAGGTCGGCGTTCATGGCCAGGCTCGCGTTGGAGACGGTCTGCGCCTCCACGCCCTGGGTGGCGTCCACCACGAGCACCGCGCCCTCGCAGGCCGCGAGGCTGCGGCTGACCTCGTAGGTGAAGTCGACGTGGCCCGGCGTGTCTATGAGGTTGAACTGGTAGGTCTCGCCGTCGTCC
>DXBZ01000140.1 GCA_019116265.1 Candidatus Olsenella stercoravium
TCGGCAAGGTCGACGCGGGCGGCGGCGGCACGATCGCCTACATCCTGGCCACCTACGGCATGAACGTGATCGACTGCGGCGTGCCCGTGCTCTCCATGCACGCGCCGTGGGAGGCCACGAGCAAGGCCGACGTCTACGAGGCGTATCGCGGCTACCGCGAGTTCCTCAAGCTCGCGTAGGCGACTGACGAACCTGCAAGACGGCCGCCCCGTCGGTTTCCCAAGCGGAAGTGCTCTTCGAGAAACTTCCGCTTGGGAAACCGACGGGGCGGCTTTTTGTTGTCTCGTGCGGGCCGAGGTCCTTCTCGGCAGGCTTTTCCTCTGGTTTTGGGGCAAAAAAGTTATGCCGTGAATGGATTAGGTTCAAGGTCTTATGCAAAAACAGCCCTAGCGTGGAAAAACTCCCACAAAAGGCGAGAATAGCGTGCGCTCGGCGACGGCCGCATAAAACGTTTGCCCCAAAACCTCAGGGCAGCGCTTGAAAACGGCCCTTTCCGGAACGCGCGAGAGCCTCCAGCGCAAAACCTACCTTTTGTTGCCATGCGGGGCGGTCCCGTCAGCCGCTACTCGATCGAGAGGGTCACTTGCGTGTTGGGCAGGCCGGTCACGGTGGCGGTGGTGCGATCGCCGCTCCATTCGTTGTACGTGTCTCCGTTAATGCGGAACTCCCACTCCTTGCCGGTACCGTCAACGCCCTCGAGGTAGTAGTAGACGTCTGACTCCCCGTCGTAGACGTGCGTCGTCACATCGTGAAGGCTCACTCGCACGGGATCAAACAGATAGGGAACGTCAAGCACCATAGTGCCGACAAAAAGGTAGAAAACACCCGCCGCGGCAGCCATGAAGAGCGCCGCAATGAGGCGCTGCACCACGCTCTCGGCATCACGTATGGCCTTGACGAGCATGGCAACAATCACCACCGAGACGGAGAGCCACGCCGGCAGCCCAATGAAGCGGTGGATTACCGCGACTGCCCCCTCCTCAGTGTTGCCAAGCGTAAGCAGGCTGATAAGGCACCAGGCGAAATAGCTCACCACGCTTATGATGAAGGCAACGATCAGCGCAATCGCGATCCTCCTGGCGCGACGTGCCTCACCGGACTCAACGGGAGAGTCCTCCTCGGGCTCCCCCATCGGCTCGAGCTCGTTGTCCATGTGGCCCCCTCCCACTTTTCTAGACACGTTAGCGTCATTGAGAGAGGGATGGGGTCACAGCTATGACTCTTTGCCCAACCCTTACGGCGTGTTGATAATCAGCCGAGAAGGGCCATGACCTCGCGCTTGGCGGCGAGGTACTGGTCGGTAAGCTCGAAGTTCTCGGACGCCACCCGCTCCACGCGCACGATGCCGGCCACATGGCTGGGCTCGCCGGCCGCCGGTGCGCCGGCGAGCACGTAGATCCGGCTCGCCATGGAGACGGCCTCGTCGACGTCGTGCGTGATCACGAGCGCGGAGAGTCCCAGCTCGGTCGCCACGTCCACGAACCAGCGGCGCACGTCGGTGCGCGTAAGCGCGTCAAGCGCCGAGAAGGGCTCGTCGAGCAGCGTCACGTCCGCACCCATCAGGTAGGTGCGCAAAAACGCCGCGCGCTGCCGCATGCCGCCGGAGAGCTCGCTCGGCCACTTGCGCTCGCAGCCCGAAAGACCGAAGCGCTCGAAGAGCGGCGCCGCCTTGGCATGCGCCCCGTCGGGCCGCATGCCCGCGAGCACGAGCGGCAGGCACACGTTGTCGATGATGCGGCGGCTCGGCAGCAGCAGGTCCTTCTGCAGCATGTAGCTCACGCGGCCCGGACGCCCGGTCACGTCCTCCCCGTGCAGGAGGACGCGACCGGACAAGGGGGTCGTGAGGCCGGCGAGGGCGTGCAGGATCGTGGTCTTGCCGCAGCCGGAGCGACCCACGAGGCAGCAGACCTCGCCGGGTGCCACGTCCACGGTGACGTCCGCCACGACGATGTGCTCCCCGTCCCAGGAGAGCGTGAGTCCCTCGGCCGAGAGGGCCGGGGCCTGCGCGTTCTTCTCGCCAGCCTTTGTCATGCGCTACTCCAGGTAGGAGAGGTCGTAGCCGGCGTTGACGTCGATCTGGTTGGCCAGCAGCTGGTTGTCGTTCAGCCAGCCGTAGAAGGCGGCCCAGCGGTCCTTGTCGATGACGCCCCAGGCCTCGGCATCGGCGACGTACTGGTCGGCGAGGTAGGTCTGGCTCTGGTGGACGAGCGCGGAGTCGAGCTCGGGCACCTGGGCGCAGAGGATGTCCGCAGCGGCGTCGGGGTTCTCGACGGCGTACTCGTAGCCCTTCTTGACCGCGCGCAGGAAGGCCTTCACGACCTCGGGATTCTCCTTCGCGAAGTCGTCGTTGGCGGCGATGACCGGGGTGTAGTAGTCAAAGACCGGGTCGACCGAGATGAAGCTGAAGTAGTTGACGTCCACGTCCTGGACGATCGCGTTCTGGACGGCCCAGGCCTCATAGACCCACACGGTGTCGTACATGTTGGCGCGCAGGCCGGCCACGTCGTCGTCGGTCTCGTACGGGACGAGCTCGACGTTGTCCCAGTTGCCGCCGTCGGCCTCGACGCACTGGCGCACGGTGGCCTGCTCGACGGGCATGTTCCAGGTGGCGTAGGTGTGGCCCTCCATCGCGGCCGGGTGCGTGATGCCGTCCTCGGCGCGGCTCATGATGCCGGAGGTGTTGTGCTGGATGACGGCGGCCACGGCGGAGTAGGGCATGGGCTGGTCGGAGGCCAGGTTGTTGGCGATGTAGTCCTGGTAGGAGATGCCCAGGTTGGCCCCGCCAGCGCCGATCAGCGCGTCCGCGCCGTCCTCGGGCGGCTGGACGATCTCCACCTCGAGGCCCTCATCGGCAAAGTAGCCCTGGTCGAGGGCCACGTAGAGGCCGGTGTGGTTGGTGTTGGGCGTGTAGTCCAGGACGAAGGAGACCTTGGTGGTCTCGGCGGCGTCGGAGCCGCCCTCTGCGGCACCCTGCTCGGAGGCGGTGCCCCCGCACGCGGCAAGCGCGGTCGTGGCGGCGGCGCCACCCGCGACGGCGAGGAACTGGCGGCGGTTGAGGTTCTTATCGGTCATGGTAGTTCCCTTCTGCCCTCTTCCAGGGCATGCAGACGCGCTGGGCGAGCTCCACGAGCTTCATGAGTCCCAGCGACAGGGCCGTGATGACGATGATCGACGCGAAGAGCCGATCGTAGGAGAAGGACTTGCGCACGCGCGTCATGTAGACGCCGAGGCCCACGTTGCCGCCGAGCCACTCGGCGATGACGGCGCCGACGATGGCGTAGGTGGCGGAGATGCGCAGGCCGGAGAAGAACTGGTCGGCTGCGGCGGGCAACTTGGCGTACCAGAAAATCTGCCAGCGCGACGCGTTCATCGTGCGCATGAGGTCGACGACGTCGGGGTCCACCGAGCGGAAGCCCGAGACGAGCGAGACCGTGATCGGGAAGAACGTGGAGAGAATCACGAGCACGATCTTGGGCAGGGCGCCGTAGCCGAGCCACAACACCAGAAGCGGCGCGATGGCCACGGTGGGGATGGTCTGCGAGACGGTCATGAGCGGCTCGAAGGCCAGGTAGAACGTCTCGAAGCGGTCCATGAGCACCGCAAAGACAAAGCCGAGCGCCACGCCCAGCGCAAGTCCGGCCGCAGCCTCCCCCAGCGTGACCACGCAGTGCCCGGCGATGAGCGGCGCGTCCTCCACGAGGGCGGCCACCACCTGCACCGGCGTGGGCAGCAGGAAGTTGGGCACCACGCCCAGGTCCACGAGGAGCTCCCAGACCACGAGCAGCGCGGCGAGGGCCGCGAGCGGCACCCCCACGCGACGGGCTTTGCTCGGCGCGGACACGCTAGGCCGCCTCGACGCTCTTCTCGGCGAACTCGGGGTCGCCGGGGTGGTACTTGCCGATCTTGCGGTCGGTGGACATGACGTCACCGTTTGGGCGGAAGTTGATCTTGGCGTAGCACATCATGTGCTTGCACCCCGCCTTGGCGCCTACGAGCTGGCAGTTCTTGAGAATCTCCATGCAGGTCTCGTAGTCGCCCTCGATCGCCGTCTCAAACGGGCCGACGAAGTAGTCCACGCCCGTCGAGTCGATGTAGGCGATGACGGCATCCACCGCGTCGCACGTGGCGTCGTCGGTGGTGGCGTCCATGGGCAGGAACTGAATCGCAACCGAGCAGTTCACGCGCCCTCCCTTCCGGGTGCCCCAAGGCACCCTGTCTCCCGTAGGTGCCTTGCGCGGCGCGCGCGAAGCTCGTCCCTACGCCGGCATTACCCGGATCAGGTTCCTGGGTCAGGGCCGCGATCCTGGGCCCAATCTCAGCCGGCGTGCGCCAGCCCCCCGTTGTCGGTGACAGTGTAGCACGCCGACTTATCCAAAACCGCCGGATTCGACCCCGGGAGGGTGGGCCAAAAACACGCGCGGCACAAAACCCCATCCATCGTGGCGGGACATGTGGTCGCGCTACCATAGGAGCGGGCGAGAAGAACGGGGAGGGAGCAGCGTGACCGGGCGGACGCACCTGGCAGTCGGAGCGGCGACGGCGATGCTGGCGGCAGGTCCCGCCGCAGGCCTCACGGGCCTTGCGCTCGCCGCTGCCGGCGGCGCGGCCGGCGCCGTCCTGCCCGACCTCGACGTGCGCGACACGGCCCATCCCTGGCGGGAGCGGATCACGCGCGCCGGGGCGGCGGCGCTGCTCGTCGGCGCGCTGGCCTTCGATGCAGCGAACGGCGCCGCGCTCGCGCACGAGGCGGCCGCGCGCGGGGTCGCCCCACTTCTGTTGGGGGCGGTCGGTCTTGTCGCCCTGGCCTGCGCGGCGCGACTCTCGGCGCACCGGTCCTTCTCGCACTCGCTTCTCGCGCTCGTCGGGTTTGCGGCGGCGACCTACCTGGCGTGCCCGCCGCTCGCGCCGTACGTGGCGCTCGGCTTTGCCACGCACCTCGCCCTCGACGCACTCACCTATCGCGGCCTGCGCCTGTTCTGGCCGCTCCCCCGCAGCTTCAGCGCCGGCCTCTGCAAGACGGGCGGGATCGCGGACGCATGCTGCCTCGTCGCAGCGCTCGCGGCGATTGTCCTCACCTGCTGGGACGCTCTCGGCTAGCTAGCCCTCCGCCGGCACACCGAGCTCGCGGCAGAGGATCCGCGCCGCAGCGCCGGCCGCGATCGCGCAGTTCTCCTGGCAGTTGGCAACGCGCTCGGCGCTCCCCCACTCCATGCCGCGCGTGAGCACGCGGCAGCAGGGCGTGCGGTGCCCCGTGCCCGCGCAGAACGCATCGTGCAGCTCGGCGGCGAGTGGCTTGGTGCGCTCCTTGGTCCCCATCACGAGACCGAGAAACGCCACGCCGCCGGCCAGCGCGCCGCAGATGCAGCCCGACCCGCCGACGCCGGCGCCCATGCCGGCACCCGCAGCGACCACCGAGCGCGGGAAGTCGGGCTCAAAGGCGTCCCAGAGCGCCGCGATCACGGACTCGCCGCAGTTCATGTGATCCGGGCCCGGCCGGTTGTTGGCGCGCGCCGCCGCGCGCACGGCCTCGATGCTCACCTTGTCTCGCATGGGTCTCCCGTCAGCCGAGGGACGGCCTACTCCTCGTCGTCCTCGGGCTCGTCCTTCTTGGGCTTGCGCGAGCGCTGCTCGATCTCCTCGGGCGTGAGGACGTCCTCGATGCGTAGGTTGACGCCCGCGACCTCGAGGCCCGTCATCCCCGTGACCTGCTTGACCACGGCACGCTTGACGTCCTCAAAGACCTGCGGGGCGTACGCGCCGTACTCGATCAGCACCGAGATGTTCACGCGCACCGCGCTCTCGGGGGTGACCTCGACGGTCACGCCGGCGGTGGAGTCGCTCGCACCAAAGGCGTCCTGCACGCGGTTGAACCAGGTGCCCTTCATGCCGACCACGCCGGGCACCTCGCGCATGGCGATGGCCACGATCTTCTCGATGACGCCGTTGGAGAAGGTCAGCGAGTCCTCCGAGTCCACGTCCTCGTCATCGGTGAGCGCCTCGATGTCGGTGCCCGTGGCATCGGTCTCGGCGAGCGCCGTCTGCTCGTTGCCGGCAGCGGCGAGCTCCTCGCCCTTCTCGACGTTCTCGGAGAGCGTCTTGGCGTCCTCAGTCTTGCTCATGTCCCACTCCTCGCCGCCGGCGCGCCCCGCGCGACCGGCCAAAAGTCGCTGCCGCTAGTTACGTGAAAAGAGCCGACGAACCAGGTCCATAATCTTGGAGTCGCCGTCGAGCGCCTGCCCGACCGCCACGCCCACGATCACCAGGGCCAGGATCACCAGCGCCTTGAACAGGCCGAGCACCAGAAACAGGATAGCCGCCACAAACCCGAGAACGCCGCCCCAGAAGGCATGCTCGTGTCCCGGGAAGGTCCGGCGCACCCAGGCAAACAGACGCGCCGAGCCGTCACGCACGGCCTCGCCGACGGTGTAGGAGTCGTCATTGGTGGCACGGGGCTCGCTGCGCTCGTCCTTGTCGCCCAACTCGATCTTGGGGCGCGGGGTCTTCTCGTCCGCCATGTCCTACGCCTCCTTCTCGGTGTCACGGGCAGGGCCCATGGAGACGGTGATCTCGCTCGTGGTGTCCTCCGGGGAGGCCGCCGGCGGCTCGGGCGCGCCCTCGGCGGGGGTCTCGCCGGCCTCGTCCTGCGCCGCAAGCGTCACGGACTCGGGCTCCACGAACTCGAGGCTCACGTTCTCGACGGTGTCGCCGCAGACGGCGGCGAGCCCGCCGATCAGCTCGGTGTGCAGCTCGGCGCCCTTTGCCACGACGTCGACCGTCTGACGCGGCAGCACGCGCACGTGGACGCGCACGTGCCCGCGAGGCTTGGCGTCCACGCGGACGCGAGCGGCAACGCAGCTGCCGTCGGCCTCGACGATGTGCGTGGCCTGGGCGGCGATCGCGTCGCGCGTGACGGAGATGACGCCGCCGTCGACCGTGGCGACCTCTACCGTGCGCACGCGCTTGCCCGCAAAGAGCGCACGGACGAGAAGGACGAGCAGCCCCAGAGCGCTCACGATCAGGCACGCCAGGATGGCGATGGCGTACGGCTCGAGGTAGAGCAGGGCCGTCGCCGCGTCGGTCCACGGCCCGTACCAGGTGAGGGCGAGCGCCGCCAGCGCGAAGAGGTCGGCGAGCACAAAGATGACCGTGCAGAGGCGTTTGAATCCACGCATGTGAGTCTCCAATCAGACGACGCCCGCGTGGCGCCGTTCGTGTCTAGGATACCCCAAGCGGCGGACAGACCTAGCGGCGCTGACGCTCTTCTCGCCCGCGGCCGATGAGCAGCCGGCCGAGGAGCATGCCCAGAAGCGCAGAGGTGACAGATCCCAGAAGGATCGCGCACTTGGCGGCGATGGCGTCGGCAGGGTCGGAGAAGGCGAGCCCGGTGATGAGGATGGACATCGTGAAGCCCACGCCGCCCATGACGCCGACGGTGATGACCTGCGCCCAGTCCATGCCTCGCGGCAGGCGAGCAAAGCCCAGGCGCACGAGAAGCACGGTCACGCCGATGATGCCGACCGGCTTGCCCACGACGGCGCCGAGGAAGACGCCGTGCGCGACGGGACTCGTGAGCACAGATGCCATGCTGGCGCCCACGAGGTGCAGCTCGGCGTTGACGAAGGCAAAGAGCGGAAGCACGCCAAAGTTGACGAAGACCGAGACGTAGCGCTCCATGCGCTGCAGCGGCGGGGTCACGTGGTGCATGACGCGCTCGACGCGCCAGGCGCCGTCGGTGAAGTCGTGCTGGCCGAGGACGTGATCCTCGTCGTCGTAGGTGTCGTCAAGGTCTCGGGCGCGCGCGGCGAGCCAGCCGCCGAGGTCGGCAAGGCGCACGTCGGAGCGGCTCGGCAGCGCAAAGGCGAGGATGACGCCCGCGAGCGTGGCGTGGATGCCCGAGTTGAACATGCAGGCCCACAGCACAAGGCCGACGGCCACGTAGGGGCCCACGGAGTAGACGCGCGCCCGGTTGAGCGCGGCGAGCGCGGCCACGAAGGCGAGCGACGCGGCACACCACGGCAGGCTGGGCGTCTGGCCGTAGAAGAGGGCGATCACCACGATGGCGAGGATGTCGTCTGCGATGGCGAGCGTCTGGAAGAAGACCTTGGTCTCAGGCGAGATGCGCCTCCCCAGCAGCGACACCACGCCGAGCGCGAAGGCGATGTCGGTGGCGATGGGCACCGCCCAGCCGCGCGGCTCGCCGCCGGAAACCCCGTTGACCGCAAGGTAGATGAGGGCGGGGACCGCCACGCCGCCCACTGCGGCGAGCATGGGCAGCGCCGCCTGGCGCGGGCGCCGCAGCTGGCCGACCGTCATCTCGTACTTGAGCTCGATGCCCACGAGCAGGAAGAAGACGGCCATGAGGAAGTCGTTGACAAACTGCTCCACGGTGAGCGCCACCGAGAGCCGGCCCACGCCCACGGAGAGCGGCAGCTCGAGCACGTACTCAACGCCCTCGTAGAGCGGCGAGTTTGCCACCAGGAGGGCGAGAAGGGCGGCGCCCACCATGACCGCTGCGGCGATGGTCCCGTTTGAGGTCAGGGACCTGAGCGCGCCCCGGCGCTCGAGGCGACGCACGACTGCGGGCTCATCGTAGATGGTCCCGGGGCGCGTCACCGACGTTCGCCCCCGTTGGCGAGAAGGAGCGTCTGCTCGACGAAGACCCTCGTGGCGAGCGACGCCACCGCCGCCTCGATCAGGCGCTGGAGCTCGGGGTCGAGGCCCCGCTCGCGCCCGCCGCGCAGGCCGGAGTCGCCTTCGCAGGCGCCCGCCGCGTCGACGTCCTCGGCGAAGCGCGCCGACAGCGAGCGCTCAAGCAGGTCGCAGGTCTCGTCGTAGAGCCAGGCAAGGTCGACGCCCGAGGCATAGATGCGCTCCATGAGCTGCTTCACCTGCGCGATCGAGAAGACGCGCTTGAACGCGCAGACAAAGAGCAGCGCGCCGAGGTGGCGCCGGGTGTAGCGCTTCTTGCGCGGCGCCGGGATGACGCCCTGCTTGACGTAGTTGTTGACCATCGAGCCGGTCACGGTCGTGTCGCCGGGGACCTGCATGAACTCGAGCTCCTGGGTCACGAGGGTGAGCACCTGATCAAGATAGAGCTCGATGCGGGGCATCTCGTCGATCCGCGTGATGTGCAGCGCGCGCATGCGCTCGGCGAGTCGCTGGCGCGCCGTGGCGTCCACGTGCGGGAGCGCGATGATCTTGTCCTTGTCGCCCATGTGCCGCTCCTGTGCAGTTACCGAAAAACAGCCAATCTAGTATTGAATACCGTGTTGCGGGGCACTACGCTCCCATCATAGCGAACGTCAGTCCCGACACGCTTTGGGGGAACCATGAACGACCAGCGCATCGCCATCATCACCGACTCCGGCACCGATACGCCGGCCGACTTTGTCGCGGAGCACGACGTGCGCGTCATCCCGCTGCGCATCAACTACTCCGACGGCTCGAGCTACGAGAGCGGCATCGACATTACCACCGAGGACGTCGTGCGGCGCTTTGACGAGGAGATTCCCTCCACGTCGCTGCCCTCCCCCATGAAGATCCAGCAAACCTTTGAGCAGGCCAAGCGAGACGGCCACGTGGGCGCCGTCGTGGTGACCATCTCCTCGGGCCTCTCCGCCACCTACGAGACGATGAGCCTGGTCGCGCGCGAGATGGAGGACTTCCCCGTCGTCACGGTGGACACCAAGAGCATCGGCGTGGCGGCCGGCATGGTCGTCATGGAGGCGGTGCGCCAGGTCGAGGCGGGCGTGCCGCTCGAGCGCCTGGGCAGCGTGCTCGCCGCCGCGAGCGAGCGCGTGCGCGTGTACTTCTCGGTGCAGAAGCTCGACTTCCTGCGCAAGGGCGGCCGCATCAGCGAGGCCGTCTACCGCGTGGGTTCCCTGCTCAACATCAAGCCGGTGCTCACCTGTGACGAGCGCGAGGGCAAGTACGTGATCGAGAAGAAGCCGCGCGGCTGGCAGAAGGCGCTCAAGGCGCAGGTTGACCTCATCGCCGCGCAGGCGGAGCGCTGGGACCACGTGCGCGTGGCCGTGTGCACCTTCGACCCGAGCTTGCGCGGGGAGCTCGAAGAGCGCCTGCGCGAGCGCGTGGGCAACGCCGTCGAGCTCATCAGCTGCGGCATCTCCGCCGACCTGCTCGTGCATACCGGCCCCACCCTCGTGGGCATGGCGGTCATGGGCATGTAGCAGCGCAGCCACGGCGAGAGGGGACAACGTCCGCCGCGAGTTCTTGCCGAGCGCTCTTCTCGGCAAGCTGTCTGAGCGCCGGACGTTGTCCCCTCTCGCCGTGGCGGGCAGGTTGATTACAGCGCGGCGACCATGTGGGCGACGATTTTGGCGCAGTGGTGGGCGGCGGCCTGCTCGAACTGGGCGTAGGTGACGGTCTGACCCTCGGCACCGGGCTTGTCCGAGATGGCGCGCACCACGGCGAAGGGGACGCCGTTCAAGGTCGCCACCTGCGCGATCGCGGCGCCCTCCATCTCGCAGCAGAGCGCTCCGAACGTGGAGACGATGCGCGCGCGGTCCTCCTCTGCGGAGATGAACTGGTCGCCCGAGGCCACACGGCCGGCGACGGCACGGACGTCGGACGCAACCTCGGCGGCCGTCGTGAGCGCGACCTCGCGCATGCGGGCGTCGGCGACAAACTCCGCGCGGTCGCGGCCGGGGATGAGGCCGGGCGCGTAGCCGAGCGGCGCCACGGAGAAGTCGTGCTGGACGCAGTCGGTGGCGACGACGAGGTCGCCCACGTCGAGGCCCTCCGGGTCGAGCGAGCCGGCGATGCCGGTGTTGATCAGGTGCGTGACGTGGAAGCGGTCGACGAGCGCCTGCGCGCAGACGCCGGCGTTGACCTTGCCGATGCCGCACTTGACGACCGCCACGTCCTTCTCGCCCAGGCGGCCCTCGCAGAAGTCCATGCCCACGGCCGAGGTGACCTCCTGGTCAAAGAGGCGCTCGCGCAGGAGCTCGACCTCCACGTCCATCGCGCCGATGATGCCGATCTTCATCTGTGCCCCCTAGCTCTCCAGGTAGACGAGGTGCGCCTCGTCGATGTTGTTCAGCGTGTTCTCCAGATAGCGGCGCGCCCACCAGCGGGCCTGCGCGAGGTCGGCATCGTGCCAGTTGCCACACTCCTCCGGGCGTGCGCCGGGAATCTCTCCCTCGAAGTCGCGGATGAACTCGAAGGTCGCACGCACGAGCGGTGCCACCTCGGCGGAGATGTGTGACCCAAAGAGGATGAGGTAGAAGCCCGTGCGGCAGCCCATCGGGCCAAAGTAGACCACCTGATCGTGCCACGCGGGGTCGTTGCGCAGGTAGGTGGCGCCCAGGTGCTCGATCGCGTGCACGGCCGCCGTGTCCATCACCGGCTCGCGGTTGGGCGCAGTGAGGCGCAGGTCAAACGTGGTGACCACGGCGCCCGTGGCGGGGTCGGCATCCACGCGGCTCACGTAGACCCCCGGCTCGAGCACGAGGTGGTTGACGGTGAAGCTGGCGATCTTGTCCATGGGACTCCCTGCGACGCGGTTCTTCTCGCCCCAGTGTACCCCACGAACCCAAACCTCCAGACGGTTTGGGTTCACGTTTGCGGCACAGAGGGTCGCACGCGCGATAAAACCCCAGTTGAGCGATTGCCGTGACCGAACGGGAGCACGAACCGTGAACCCAAACCTCCGCAGAGGGGCTCAGACGCGCGGAGGTTTGGGTTCATCCCTCCCGCTAGAGTGCGCTCGCGAGCCAGGGCCTGCCAGAGAGGGCGCGGGCCAGACGGTCCTGCGCCGTGGAGAAGACCACGTCGGGCCTCACGTGCAGGCGCACCTCGCCCTGCGTGCCATAGGCGGTGAAGGCCGAGAAGACCACGTCCGTCTCGAATGCAGGGTCGAGAAGATCGGCGAGCTCACGCGTTGCGACCTCGCAGCACTCCCGCGCCACGGCATCTAGGTCCGCCCCCGGCACCACGGCGATCGGCACGCCGCAGTAGCCGACGCTCCAGTCAGTGATGCGGGTGAGCGCGGTCTTGGAGAGGACCGAGTTGGGAATGACCTCCTCCGCGCCGCCGCGCATGCGCACCGTGGTGCTGCGCCACGTGACGTCGGTGACCTCACCGGTGATTCCGTTGACGGTTATGAAGTCCCCGGGCTGTACGGACTTGCTCACCATGAGGCTGATGCCGCTGATTATGTTGGCGATCGTGTCCTGCATACCAAGCGACACGGCCAGCGACACCACGCCGAGGGCGGCGACGAAGCCCGCCGGGTCCACGCCAAAGACCGGGCGCATGACGCTGAGAAGGGCGAGGGCCCAGATGAGCGCGCGCACGATGTTGATGAAGATCGAGGCGCTCGGCAGGTCGGAGGCGTCGAGCGCGCGGTGCATGAGGCGCACGACGACGCGCTGCACCGCAAGCGCGATCAGCACCGCCACGACGAGCGTGACGCCCCTATCGAGCCACCCTCCCAGGTCAACGCCGATGAGATGCTCCATCACCGTTCCTCTCGTCCGTCGCAAGCTTGATTTATGCGTACGCAAAAATGTTACGAAGGGACTGTCCCTTCGTAACATCACCCCTCGATCTTGACGATGGGGGCAAAGCCCTTGAGCAGCTTCTTCGTCTTGCCCGTGCGCGTGAACTTGACCTCGATCGTGTCGCCGGAGGCGGCGATGACCACACCCGGGCCAAAGGTCTTGTGCGAGACGTGGTCGCCGGGCGAGAAGGACGCGGCGGCGCGGGCCGCATCCGGCTTGGGTCCCGCAGGCGCCGGGCGAGAAGCGCCACCGCCCGTGGAGCGCGTGCGCGAGCCAAAGACGTGCCCGCCGTAGACCTCCGAGCCGCGACCGCTCCCGAAGGTGCCGTGGCGGTCGCCGCGCTTCTCCCAGCCCACGCCGGCAAAGCCCGACGACCCCACGCCCACGCGCTCGACGTCGGTCTCGGGGATCTCGCGCAGGAAGCGGCTCGGCGCGTTGGCCTGTACCGACCCGTAGGTGCGCCGCGTGGTGGCGTGCGTGAGGTAGAGCCGCTTGCGGGCGCGCGTGATGGCAACGTAGGCCAGGCGTCGCTCCTCCTCCACGCTCGCCTCGTCGCTGTCGTAGGACGCGTGCGGGAAGATTCCCTCCTCCATGCCCGCGACGAACACGACCGGGAACTCCAGACCCTTCGCCGAGTGAATCGTCATCATGGTGACCGCATGCGTCTGCCCCGCCAGCGAGTCCAGATCCGACCTCAGCGCCAGCCACTCGATCAGCGCCGGCAGCTTCTCCGAGGCGACGGGGGGCCTGGGCGCCGCCCCGCTCGCCTCCGGCTCAGCGCTCGCTCGCTGCACGAAGTCGCCCTCTGGGGACGTCGCCCCGGAGCCGGACGGCTCGAGCGCCCCCGCCGCGCGGAGCTGCGCGAGCGACTCGAGCGTCTCCGCCGCGTCGTGGGTCTCGTCGAACTCGGCGGCGACGCCGAGGAACTCCTTGATGTTCTCGATGCGGCCGTCGGCCTCCACGGAATGCTCGGCCTCGAGCGCCTTGACGAGGCCGGAGCGGTCGACGATGGCCTCCACCACGTCGGCAAGCTCGCCGGTGAAGTGGCGCGCCGCCTCGATCGTGCCGGTGAACTCCGCCAGCGCGCCACGCACCTTCGCGCCCAGGAGCCCCTCCTCGGCGATCGCCATCTCGCAGGCCGAGAAGAACGAGATGCGCTCGTCGGCCGCGAGCTCGCGAATCTTGTTGATCGACGTGGTGCCGATGCCGCGCCGCGGCGTGTTGACCACGCGCAGCGCCGCCACGTCGTCGTCCGGGTTCACGACGAGCTTGAGGTAGGCCATGACGTCGCGGACCTCGGCGCGGTCGAAGAAGCGCGTGCCTCCCACGATCTTGTACGGCACGCCCGCGCGCAGGAACATGTCCTCGAGGATGCGCGACTGCGCGTTGGTGCGGTAGAAGACGGCCATGTCGTCGTAGCTCGTGCCGCCGTCGTGGAGCTTCTCGATCTCCGAGCCGATCCAGCGCCCCTCGTCACGCTCGTCCGCGGCCTGGAACACCTGGATCTTCTCGCCATCCCCCGCGTCCGTGAACAGGCGCTTGGGCTTGCGTCGCGCATTGTTGGCCACAACGGCGTTGGCTGCCGCGAGGATGTGGCCCGTCGAGCGGTAGTTCTGCTCCAGGCGCACCACGTGGGCGTCCGGATAGTCCTTCTCGAAGTCCAGGATGTTCTGGATGTCCGCGCCACGCCAGCTGTAGATCGACTGGTCGTCGTCGCCCACGACCATGAGGTTGCGGTGACGCGCGGCCAGGAGGTTGGTGATCGCGTACTGGACGTGGTTGGTGTCCTGGTACTCGTCCACGCTGATCTGACGGAAGCGGTCCTGGTAGCGCTCCAGGACCTCCGGGCGCTTGGAGAGCAGCTCGAAGGTCTTGACCAGAAGGTCGTCGAAGTCCATCGCGTTGGCGCGGGCGAGCCGCCGGTCCAGCTCGCGGTAGACGCGCGCGGCGGCGCGGTCGGCCGGGTTGGAGGAGCTCGCCAGCTCGTCGGGCCCCACGAGCGCGTTCTTGGCGGCGGAGATCTTGGCGCGCACCGAGTTCATGGGGAACTGCTTCTGGTCGAGGTCGAGGTCGGCCATGATGGTCTTGACCAGGCGGCGCGAGTCGTCGTCATCGTAGATCGTGAAGTTGGGGCGGTAGCCTACGAGCTCCGGGTCCTCGCGCAGCATCCGCACGCACATGGCGTGGAACGTGCAGACCCACATGCCGCGCGTGCCGTACGGGAGCAGGGCCTCCAAGCGCTCGCGCATCTCGGCCGCCGCCTTGTTGGTGAACGTGATGGCCAGGACCTGCCACGGACGCACGCCCTCGTCGGCGATCATGTGCGCGATGCGGTACGTGAGCACGCGCGTCTTGCCCGAGCCCGCACCCGCGAGCACGAGCAGCGGGCCGCGCGTGCACTCCACGGCCTCGCGCTGCGCGGGGTTGAGCCCCGCCAGGTCCACGGTGGGAGTCTGGCCAAACAGGGTCGGCTGGTCGCTCGTCATCCTCAGAGTTCCTCTCGTCGTCGTTTTGCCCTACGAGTGTAGCGACAAGCCCGGACACAAAACAGGGCGGGCGAGAAGAACACGGCAAGAGCGC
The DNA here is from genome assembly GCA_019116265.1 of Candidatus Olsenella stercoravium. Taxonomy (GTDB): domain Bacteria; phylum Actinomycetota; class Coriobacteriia; order Coriobacteriales; family Atopobiaceae; genus Thermophilibacter; species Thermophilibacter stercoravium. Next base: position 15,102 of record DXBZ01000140.1, read on the forward strand.
CTAATGCTTCTTGGAACCACCAAATATGTCGTCTTTGTTGTAGGTGATGCTGTAGGCGGTCTCGAGGCCCTTGAGCAGCTCGCGCGCATCGTGCTCGCCCATCTTGCTCAGCGTGACGGCCAGGCTCGAGACGCCATCGGTCTGACGGTCCTGAGCGTGGCGACGCCCCTCCTCGGTGCAGCGCGCGATCACGCGCCGACGGTCCTTGGCGTCGGGGATGCGCTCGACGTAGCTCTTTGCCTCAAGGGAGTCCAGGATGCGGGTCATGCGGGGACGCGTGTAGCCGAGCTTGTCGGCAAGGTCGGACGGGCTCATGCCGTCCTCGTGCCGGGAGAGGTACTCGAGAACGGGGTCCTCCCCCATCGACATGCCGTAGGCCGTGCCGATGGCGCCCTTCGCGACGCCGCGCGAGTACATGATGAGCTTTCTGGCAGCGTCCTCGTAGTCCATCTTCTCGCAGCGAGACCCCTCCTCGGGGTCAGACGCGCGCGCTGCCCCGACAGTTCGACATGACTGGTTAATAGTAGCAACTTCTTGCGTACTTGGCACGTCTTTCTCCCTCTCACACAAGCGAGAAGATGGCTTCCGCGAGTCCGTCGTGAGCGTTGTCGAGCCAGGTGACCCGCGTGGCGGCCGCCCGCACCTCGGCAGGCGCGTTGGCCATTGCCCAGCTCTCCCCCACGGCACCGAACATGGCCACGTCGTTCCTGCCGTCCCCAAAGGCGACGGCATCCTCCGGCCGAACGCCGAGGCTCCGACACACGGCCTCGATTCCCTCGGCCTTGCTCACCTGCCCGTCCATGACCTCGCAGAGGATGGGGGACGAGCGCACGACCGTGAGGTTGGGGAAGGCCGCGCCCACCTCGCGCTCAACGCGTTCGATCGACACCGGCTCCCCCACGAGCAGGAGCTTGTGCAGCCCGCGCTCGGAAAAGTGGTCCTCGAGCGCGCCCTCGACAGACGTCACGCCCACGATCTGTTCCTCGCGCCGGACGCGCGGGTCGGAGCGGTCGCTCGTCACCCAGGTGTGGTACCCGTACGCCATGCAGCAGACGTCAGGAGCCTCGCACGCCACGAAGTCGCGCGCCTCGAGCGCGCAGCCGATGCCGATGGGTCGGCTCAGAAGCTCAGCCCCGTCGGCACCGAGCACGTAGGCCCCGCCGTAGCACACGACGGGGCCGTCGTTGCCGAGCTCCCGGCGGATCCCGTCGAGCGCCTCCGGCATGCGGGCCGAGACGAGCACGAGCGGGATTCCATGCGCGGCGAGCGAGCGCGCCGCCGTGACCGTGCGGGGGCTCACGCGATGGTCCCCGTCGAGCAGGGTGCCGTCCACGTCCGTGAAGATCGCCGCAGGAAGGCGGCG
>DXBZ01000141.1 GCA_019116265.1 Candidatus Olsenella stercoravium
CCTGCGGCAGCCCCGTCGTGCGCGAGGAGGGCGAGGTCGCCTACCGCTGCGTCTCCATCGACTGTCCCGCGCAGGCCACCGAGCGCCTCATCCACTGGGGCAGCCGCAACGCCATGGACATCGACGGTCTCGGCGACGAGCTCGTGGGCCGCATGGTCGAGCAGGGCCTGCTCGCTGACGTGGCCGACTTCTACGACAGGCTCACCGAGGAGGCGCTCGCCGACGTCTGGACCGGCCGCCAGACCGTGGACGGCGACGACATCGTGGTCGGTCCCGTGATCGCGGCCAAGATCATGGCGCAGGTCGCGGAGTCGCGCGGCCGCGGTCTCGCCCGCGTGCTCTTTGGCCTGGGCATCCGCCATGTGGGTGCCACCGTGGCACGCCAGCTCGCGACCCACTTCGGGAGCATCCAGGCGCTCGCGGCGGCAACCGAGGAGGACATCGCCCAGGTCGAGGGCATCGGACCCAAGATTGCCGCCAGCGTGCGCGAGTTCTTCTCCATCGAGAAGAACGTGGCGGTCGTGGAGCGCCTGCGCGCGGCGGGCGTGGTGCTCGAGGAGGAGCGCGCGGAGCCCGAGCGCCCGCAGACGCTCGCGGGCCTCACGTTCGTTCTGACCGGAACGCTCGAGCGCCGCACGCGCGACGAGGCCAAGGCGGCGCTTACGGCCCTTGGCGCCAAGGTCACGGGCTCGGTCTCCAAGAAGACCAGCTACGTCGTCGCCGGCGCGGCCGCCGGCTCCAAGCTGACGAAGGCCCAGTCCCTCGGCGTCCCCGTCCTCGACGAGGCCGCGCTCGATCACGTCCTCGAGACCGGCGAGCTGCCGGCGGAGTAGACACATGCGAAAGGAAGACATGCAGCTCAGCGATTCACGACCCAACTTCGGCCGCATCGACTTCGAGGGCCTGCCCAACACGCGCGACCTGGGCGGGCTGCCCGCCGCAGACGGCCGGCGCGTCCGCCGGGGGCTTCTGCTGCGCTCGGGCACGCTCTACTTTGCCACCGCCGCCGACCGTCGGCGCCTGATCGAGGACTACCACCTGCGCGCCGTGGTCGACCTGCGCGGCGATGACGAGCTTGCGGAGTATCCCGACGGCATCGACCTCATGCCCGGCGTGCGCTACGTGCACGCCGACGCGCTCAAGGGCACCGTCGCGGGCATCTCGCAGGACGCGGCGGCCCGCGCCCAGCTGGAGGCGGCTCGCACGAACGACGACGACCCGGCGAGCTTCATGGAGATGGTCTACCCGCACATCCTGCTCGGGGAGTCCGGCATCGCCGCCTACCGCACGCTCCTGCGCTGCGTGCTCGAGACCGCAGACGGAGCCGTGCTCTGGCACTGCCACTTCGGGCGCGACCGCTGCGGCATGGGGAGCATGCTCGTGGAGGCGGCCCTCGGCGTGCCCATGGAGGCGATGGAGGAGGACTACCTCGCCACCAACCGCTTCAACCCCGATCCCGCCGACGAGCGCACCGACGCCAACCCGCGCTTCATCCACGCGGCGGTTGCGGCGCTTACGCGCGAGTTCGGCGGCGTCATGGGCTACGTGCGCGACGCGCTGGGCGTCACCGATGCGGACCTCGCCGAGCTGCGCGCCCGCTGCCTCGAGGAGGCGTGACGGCGTCGCTGCCCCCGGCTCAGACGGAAAGGAAGACCCACATGCTCGCCGACTATCACGTCCACACCGGCTTCTCCGACGACTCCACCTACCCGCTCCGTCAGGTGGCGCTCGACGCGGTGCGCCTCAACCTCGACGAGATCTGCTTCACCGAGCACGTCGACTACGGCGTCAAGCCCGAGTGGGACGAGCCGGCAAACGCGCGCTTCGAGGACGGCCACCCGGTCACCAACTGTCCCTACGAGCCGTATCTCGACGAGCTCGACGCCGTCCGCGCGGAGCTCGGCGACAGGATCTGCCTCCGTGCCGGCCTCGAGCTCGGCGTGCAGTGCCACACGGTCGAGAAGAACCGTGCGCTCGTGGCGCGCCTGGGCGAGCGCCTCGACTTCGTGATCTGCTCGATCCACCAGGTCGGCGACCTCGAGTTCTGGAACGGCGACTACCAGCGCGGCCGCACGCAGGATCAGATCAACCTGGCCTACTACGAGGAGATGCTCGCCGTCGCGCGCGACTTCCGCGACTACGACGTGCTCGGCCACCTCGACCTCATCCGGCGCTACGACCCGTACGGCGCCTATCCGTTCGAGCGCGTGCGCGACGTCGTCGCCGAGGTGCTGCGTCAGGTGGTCGCCGACGGGAAGGGCATCGAGGTCAACACCTCGGGCATTCGCTACGGCCTCGGCGACTTCCAGCCCTCCCGCCAGATCCTCGAGCTCTACCGTGACCTCGGCGGACGCGTGGTGACCGTGGGCTCGGACAGTCACAAGCCGGAACATCTGGGCTCCTATCTGCGCCTCGCCTACCGCGAGCTCGCCGAGCTCGGCTTTGAGGGCGTCTGGACCTTCCGTCGCCACGAGGGCGAGCTGCACCGGTTCTGAGGTCCGGTCGCGTCACATGGCGGCGTTCTCGCGGCGCCACTCGCGCGGGGAGACGCCGAACGCCCCCTTGAACGCGCGCGAGAAGTGCAGCTGGTTGGGGTAGCCCACGGCACGTCCCACCTCCGCGACCGGCAGCGCCGTGAGCTTGAGCAGCTCCTTGGCCTTGCCCATGCGGTAGGTGATGAGGTACTGCTGCGGGGACTTGCCCGTGGCCGCCTTGAACACCTTGCCAAAGTAGCTGCGGTTGAGGCCGGTCCGCTTGGCGATGTCCTCGACCGTGATGTCTGACTGGTAGTGCTCCTTCACGAAGTCGATCGCTTCGCTGATGTAGAAGCTCTGCAGGCGGCTCGTCGTCTGCTCGTCCGGGTGTGCTGCGGAGCGCAACAGGTAGTCGAGGAAGAGGTAGGTGTGCCCGATGAGGTGCAGCGCGGAGGCGTTCCTGTTCAACACCAGATAGCGCATCTCCTCGACCATGTGGGCGCGCAGCTCGCTTGACTGCGAGCGGTAGACGGGGAAGGAGGGTGTGAGCCCGGCGTTCTCCAGGTCGTCGCGCACGCGGATGCCGTCGAACTCGATCCAGATGTACTCCCAGGGGTCGTCGAGGTCGGCTACGTAGGTGTTCACCTGACCGGGGAAGATGAGGAAACCCTCTCCGCCAGAGAGCCGATAGTCGGTCTTGATGCCCTTCTCGTCCGTCGTCATGAGCAGACCGCGGCCGGAGATGATGTAGTGGAACAGAAAGTGGCTGCGCCGCGCGGGTCCGAAGGCATGACCGGGCTCGCATGCCTCGCGCCCGTACTGATAGGGCATGAGGTCGACATAGTGGCCTTGCGTGAACGTGGAGAACTCGAGTTCGTGTGTCGGCATCTTCGCGTGCCCCCTCGTTGTGCACCCGGCGATAAGCCCATATCGCATTTTGCATAGTTTATCGGATTTTGGACATACAGAAACTGACGAAAAATCGCATTTTGGTAGCTATGAGATACATGGATATGAAATCGATACCGCTTCGTCAATTAGTGCTCACACGCTTTACCTGCGACGATAGAAACCATGAAAACCACTCGCCCTAAAATGTCCTCCGCTGGGCGAATATGTGAAATCGGTCTCAGATTATCATATAGCCGTATACCAGCGAAATGACGAAGTTATCTATATAACATACCTATATAAAGATAAAATCACGCAAAAGTGGCAATCTAAAATTAAGCGCAACGTAAGGTGGGGCCTCGGTCGGCGGGCGCACGCCGGCCGGGCAGGGAGAAAGGTTGCGCAGATGGCAAGCCTCACGCTCGAACACGTAGGAAAGAAGTACCCCAACGGCTATGAGGGGGTGAAGGACTTCAACCTTGAGATCGCCGACAAGGAGTTCATCATCTTCGTCGGCCCGTCCGGCTGCGGCAAGTCCACGACGCTGCGCATGATCGCCGGCCTCGAGGACATCACCTCCGGCACCCTCAAGATCGACGGTCGCGTTGTCAACGACGTCGAGCCCAAGGACCGCGACATCGCGATGGTCTTCCAGACCTACGCGCTGTACCCGCACATGTCGGTCTACGACAACATGGCCTTCCCGCTCAAGCTCCGCAAGGTCGACGCCAACGAGATCGACAAGGCCGTCCGCGAGGCCGCCCGCATCCTCGACCTGGAAAAGCTGCTCGACCGCAAGCCGTCCGCCCTCTCCGGCGGCCAGCGCCAGCGCGTCGCCATGGGTCGCGCCATCGTCCGCAACCCCAAGGTCTACCTGATGGACGAGCCGCTCTCCAACCTCGACGCCAAGCTCCGCGTCCAGATGCGCGCAGAGATCTCCAAGCTCCACGACCGCCTCGGCGCCACGATCATCTACGTCACGCACGACCAGACCGAGGCCATGACGCTCGGCACCCGCATCGTCGTCATGAAGGACGGCGTCATGCAGCAGGTGGACACCCCCACCAAGCTCTACAACGAGCCCTGCAACCTCTTCGTCGCCGGCTTCATCGGCTCCCCGCAGATGAACTTCATCGACGTGGCGGTGGCCGAGAAGGGCGACGGCGTGACGCTCACCTTTGGCAAGAACGTCATCACCCTGACCGGTCCCAAGGCCGAGGCCCTCAAGAAGGGCGGCTACGTGGGCAAGGTCGTCGTCATGGGCATCCGTCCCGAGGACGTCGTCGAGGAGCACGAGTACGCCGAGGGCCGCACCCTCTCCGAGACCTTCCCGGCCGAGGTCACGGTCTACGAGCTGCTGGGCTCCGAGGCCATGATCTACGCCGACGTCGACGGCGGCCAGATCTCCGCGCACCTCTCCGCCGCCAGCTCCGTCCGCACCGGTGACAAGATCAACTGCTCTGTTGACGTGGACAAGATCCACCTCTTCGACAAGCAGACCGAGCTCGCCATCGCCCACTAGGGAAGGAGGGCACACCTTATGCAGAAAAGAGCACTGACACGTCGCTCCTTCCTCGGGCTCTCCGCCGCCGCTGCCGCCGGCCTCGCGCTCACGGGCTGCGAGGGAGAGCGCTCTGACGGCAGGACCGAGATCGAGTTCGTCTCGTACAAGCGCGAGGCCGTGAGCATCTTCGAGGCCCTCATGGCCGAGTTCAACGAGACCAACGACCACATCTACCTCAACTTCACGAGCCCCAACGACGCCGTCACGATCATGAAGACGCGCTTCGTCCGCGAGGACTACCCCGACGTCGTGGCCATCGGCGGTGACGCCTCCTACGCCGACTTCGTCGACTCCAACATCCTCGCCGACGTTACCGAGTATCCCGGCATGGCCAACGTCCAGCCGGCCTACCAGGAGATCATGAAGAGCGTCACCTACGTCCCGATGGACGGCATCTACGGCGTTCCCTACATCGCCAACGCCGCGGGCATGCTCTACAACAAGGACATGTTCGCCGAGAAGGGCTGGGAGATCCCGACCACGTGGACCGAGTTCTGCGACCTCTGCGAGCAGATCAAGGCGGAGGGCGAGGTCCTTCCTCTCTACCTCGGCTTCCTTGACACCTGGACGATCCTCTCGCCCTGGAACTCCATGCTCGTCGAGCTCGTGCCGTCCGACCACATCCGCAAGGTCAACGCCGGCGAGGCCAAGTTCGCGGACTACTACCGCGAGCCTGCCGAGAAGCTCCTCAAGCTGCTGGAGTACGGCGAGGACGGCCCGATGGCGTACAGCTACGAGGACGCCTGCACCGCCTTCGCGCGCGGCCAGTCGGCGATGTTCCCCTGCGGCTCCTTCGCGGTCCCGCAGATCCTCGGCGCTAACCCGGAGATGAACATCGGCCTGTTTGCCATGCCCGCCTCCGACGATCCCGACGACCGCATCGTCGTCTCCGGCGTCGACCTGTGCTGGAACATGACGACGGCCAACGAGAACCATCGCGAGCAGATCTACGAGGTCATCGACTTCCTCAACAAGCCGGAGAACCTCCAGACCTACATCGACGACCAGAAGGCCATCCCCTGCACCGAGGGCGACTTCACGCTCGACCCGCTCTTCGACGACATCCAGGAGTTCCTGGACGAGGGCAAGGTCATCGACTACCCCGACCACTCCTATCCCTCGGGTATGGCCTGCGACGCCCAGCTCCAGGCGTTCCTCATGGACGGCGACGTTGACGCGTTCCTCGCCAACTGGGACAACCTCTGGCAGCGCTACAACAAGACCGTCATCCGCAAGTACAACGAGTACATGGCGAACCAGGGATAAGGAGGGGAGAAAGACATGGCAAGCACCGCTGTCGCAAAGGCGGGATCTGACAGGAACCGCACCTTCCTCGCAATCCTGATCCCCGTGCTGATCCTGTTCTGCGCGTTCAACACGATTCCGCTGCTCACCGGCTTCTTCTACAGCTTCACGGACTCCAAGGGCTACGGCGCGTTCGAGATCGTGGGCCTGCAGAACTACATCGACCTCTTCCAGGACGCCCGCGTGGGCAACTCGTATCTGTTCACCTTCAAGATCGCCGTGGTCTCGACGATCCTGGTCAACGTGATCTCGCTCATGCTGGCCATTGGCCTCTCGAGCAAGATCAAGTTCAAGAGCGCCCTGCGCGGCATCTACTTCGTGCCCCGCATCCTCGGTGGCCTCGTCGTCGGCTACGTGTTCAGCTACTTCTTCACCTACATCGTTCCCGCCCTCACCGGGACGACCTCGATGCTCGCGAGCACCGAGTGGGCGTGGGTGGCTATCGTGGTGGTCCTCGTGTGGCAGGCCTGCGCCCAGACCACGATCATCTACATCACCGGCCTCTCGTCGGTGCCCGAGGACGTCTACGAGGCGGGCGCGCTCGACGGCGCAACCGGTTGGGACAAGTTCCGCTACCTCACGTTCCCGCTCATCATGCCGTCCATCACCACGAACATGGTCCTGGTCATGAAGGACATGCTGATGACCTTCGACCAGATCGTGGCCATGACTTCTGGCGGCCCGGCGCAGTCCACCGAGTCCATCTCGTACCTCATCTACCAGAACGGCCTCAACAACAGCCAGTTTGGCTTCCAGTGCGCCAACGCCGTCATCTTCTTCATCGTCATCGCCGTGATCTCCATCGCGCAGACGAAGTTCCTGAACAGTAAGGAGGAGCAGCTCTAATGGCTAACAACACTGTTCCTACCAAGGTCAAGGAGCGGGTCAACTGGCCCATCACCATCCTGCTCATCGTCGGCCTCATCACCATCATCTTCCCGCTCTACATGGCCGTGGTCATCGCCTTCAAGGACCCCTCCGAGATGACCAACGACATCGCGGGCATCCTGTCGCTGCCCTCCACGTGGTCCCTCGACAACTTCATCGAGGCCATCCAGGTCACCGACTTCGCCCACTCGTTCATGAACTCGCTGATCATCACCGTGGCGGCCGTCGTGGTCTCCATCGTGGTCCACAGCCTCGCGGCCTATGCTATCGGGCGCAACATGGACTCCAAGAAGCTCTTCAAGGCGTCCTACTACTTCATCGTCGCCGGCATGTACGTGCCCTTCGCGATCCTGATGATGCCGCTCGTCAAGCAGACCGCCGTCCTGCACCTGGACAACATGGTCGGCGTCATGATCCTCTACGTGGTCTTCTACATGCCGATGAACATGATGCTCTACACCGGCTACCTGAGGAACATCCCCACCGCCCTCGAGGAGGCCGCGCGCGTCGACGGTGCGTCCACCTGGACCACCTACTGGAAGGTCATCTTCCCGCTCATGAAGCCCATGCACGCCACCGTCGCCGTCATCACCGGCCTGGCCGTGTGGAACGACGTCATGACCCCGCTCGTCATCATGGGAGGCTCCGGCGTGAACACGCTGCCGCTCGCCCAGATGAACTTCCAGACGGCCTTCGCCACGAACTACAACCTGGCCTTCGCCTCCTACCTGCTCGCCATGCTCCCGATGATCATCTTCTACATCGTGGCGCAGAAGCAGATCATCGGCGGCGTCACCAACGGTGCCGTGAAGTAGGTCTCGTGATGAACGTAGGGTATCTGTAAAGATTCCCCCTGACGCCCGGAATCCGCCGCATGACGGGTTCCGGGCGTCCCCAAATGCGCTACATTCGCCTCTGCACCTTCAGGCATACGAGAGAAACCGAGGAACCATGCCCCTGTCGTACGACGCCCCTGCGCGCCTCCTCACCATCTCAACGGATAACTCCACCTATCAGATGAAGGTCGACGAGTACGGCTACCTGCTCCATCTCTACTATGGCGCACGCGCGGAGGGGGATCTGTCCTACCTCCTCACGTACTGCGACCGCAGCGGCATGTGCGGCTGCCCGCACGATGTTGCGGACCGCACCTATTCGCTCGACTTCCTCCCGCAGGAGTACCCCTTCCAGGGCTCCGGTGACATGCGCAGCCCGCTGCTGCTCGTCCGCGACCCCGAGGGCACCTTTGGTTGCGACCTGCGCTACCGCTCCCACGAGATTCGTCCGGGCAAGTATGACCTTCCGGGGTTGCCCGCAGTCTACGCCGACGGTGCCGACGACGACGCACAGACCCTCGCGGTGACGCTTGCCGACGAGCGCCTGGGCCTCGAGGTCGAGCTGCTCTACGGCGTCCTGCCGCACCTTGACGTCATCACCCGCGCGGCGATCGTCCGCAACAACGGCGGTGGCCGCGTCACCGTGGAGAAGCTCCAGAGCGCCTGCCTCGACTTCGTGGCCGGGGACCTCGACGTCATCACCTTCGACGGGCGCCACGCGATGGAGCGCCGCCCCACGCGTCGCCACCTCCAGAACGGCGCCCTCTCCGTGGGCAGCCGCCGCGGCATGTCCTCCAACCAGTACAACCCGGTCATGATCGCCTGCGACCATGCCGCCACCGAGACCTCGGGCCGCTGCTGGTCCATGAGCTTAGTCTACAGCGGCGGCTTCCTCGCCGAGGCGGAGCGCGACCAGTACGACCAGCCCCGCATCCAGATGGGTCTCGACGACGACCTCTTCTCCTATCCGCTCGAGCCGGGCGAGAAGATCGTGGCGCCCGAGGTCATCATGACGTACTCGGACGCGGGCCTGGAGAGGATCTCCCACAACCTGCACCGCTGCATCCGTCGCAACGTCTGCCGCGGCCCCTGGCGCGACGCCCCGCGTCCCATCCTCATCAACAGCTGGGAGGCCTGCTACTTCGACTTCACGGGCGACAAGCTCGTGGAGCTTGCGAAGAAGGCGTCCGAGCTGGGGCTGGACATGCTCGTCATGGATGATGGCTGGTTTGGCGCGCGCAACGACGACCACCGCGGCCTCGGTGACTGGCAGCCCAACATGGCCAAGCTCGGCGGCACGGTGGCCGACCTCGCCCGCCGCGTGAACGAGGTGGGCCTGGGCTTTGGCATCTGGGTGGAGCCGGAGATGGTCAACGAGGACTCCGACCTCTTCCGCGCGCACCCCGACTGGGCGCTCACCGTTCCCGGCAAGGATCCCGTGCTCGGCCGCGACCAGCTGGTGCTGGACCTCTCGCGCGCCGAGGTCCGCGACAATCTCTTCGAGCAGCTCTGCGCCGTGCTCGACCAGGGCGGCATCGACTACGTCAAGTGGGACTACAACCGCTCGATAGTGGACGTCTACTCCCGTACCGCGAGCGACCAGGGCAAGGTCCTCTACGACTACATGATCGGCCTCTACGATCTTCTCGAGCGCATCCGCACGCGCTACCCGGAGCTGCTGATCGAGGGCTGCTCGGCAGGCGGCGGTCGCTTCGACGCGGGGATGCTCTACTACACGCCGCAGATCTGGACGTCCGACAACACCGACGCCCGCAACCGCCTTGAGATCCAGTACGGCACCTCGTTCGGCTATCCGTGCTCGGCGATGGGCGCGCACGTCTCCGCCTGCCCCAACGAGATAACCGGCCGCACCGTTCCCCTCGGCGCGCGAGGGACCGTGGCCATGGGCGGCGGCGCCTTTGGCTACGAGCTCGACCTCATGGAGCTGAACGACCGCGCCTGCGAGCTCATCAAGAGCCAGGTCAAGACCTACCGCACGATCGAGCACCTTGTGCGCGAGGGCCTCTTCTACCGCCTGAGCGACCCCAAGGACGCCACGGTCGCGGCCTGGGAGTTTGTCTCCGAGGACGGTTCCGAGGCGCTCGTCTGCGCCGTGGTGACGCGCGTCGACGGCTACGGACTGGCCAACTACGTCGTGCCGCGCGGCCTCACGCCGGGGGCGCACTACCGCATGGTGAGCAACGGAGACGTCTACGCCGCCGACGCCCTCATGGACATGGGCCTGCCCGTCTCCGTTCCCGCGACGCCCTACGAGAGCTTCATGTACCGCTTCGAGCGAGTGGACTAGTCGCCCGGTCCCGGTACGCACGGTTGGCCGCCCCGGGCCTCTCTCCGAGAAGTGCGCCGTGCGGAACTTCTCTGCGAGAGACCCGGGGCGGCCTGCGCCTGACGACCGGTCGCCCCGGATTCCTGTCAGGAATCCGGGGCTTTTGCATGACGCGTATCCGAGGCGCCCTGAGCCGGGCCGTCCCCCGCGATTGTGGGTAAAAATGTGATGTTCTTCTCGTCTGTGGATAAAAAATCTCCCCACAAGTGAGGTGTGGATGGCCGTCAGGCCAGTTTTACCGCAGTTTTGAGCGGGGACGCCCCGGCTGAGGCGTCCCCGACATCAACAACTTTCCCAAAACCCGGAGGGGGTCTCCGGGGAGCGTGCGGGGAGCTATCGGATGACCCAGGCGGTGGCGTCGGTGGGGAGCTTGCCGTCGGAGGAGAGCTCGGCGCTGGCGAGAAGGACCTCGCCGGCGGGGAGTCCCACGGGGACGGGCCCGAAGTTGGTCACGCAGGTGAGCGCGCGGCCGTCGGCGGTGGGGCGACGGTAGGCGATGACCTGGTCGCCGTAGCCGTCCGTCCACGTGAGCGACGTGTCGCCGGTGGCCGTGAGCAGCTCAGCGCGCAGCTTGAGGGCGCGACGGTAGTAGTGGAGCATCGAGTGCTCGTCGGCCTCCTCCGCGTCCACGGCGTAAGCCGCGAACCACGCGGGCTGCGGCAGGTGCGCGGGCGCGTGCGTCGCCGGCGCCGAGAAGCCAAAGTCGTCCTTCTCGGCCTCCCAGGGCAGCGGCACGCGGCAGCCGTCGCGACCCTTGATCGCGTCGCCGTGCGCGGTCATAACGGCCTGCGGGTCCTCGAGCGCGTCCCAGGGGATGTCCGCGACCTCAAAGAGGCCCAGCTCCTCGCCCTGGTAGAGGTAGACCGAGCCGGGAAGGCCCAGCTCCATGAGGAGCGCCGCCCGCGCGCGACGCGCACCCAGCTCGCGGTCCTCGTGGTAGCTCCTGCCGCCGCGCAGCAGCCAGTCGTTGGCGAGCTGGTGGTGCGCCGCCGACTTGACCTGCGGCAGGCCGTAGCGCGTGGCGTGGCGCACCACGTCGTGGTTGGAGAGGACCCAGGTGGTGGTGGAGCCGGAGCGCTCGGCGGAGTCGAGACCCTCCTCGATGGCGCGGCGCATCTCGTCCGCCATCCAGTTGGCCTTGGCGAGCTCGAAGTTGAAGACCTGGCCCAGCTCGTCGGTCGAGGCGTAGCGCCACTGGTGCTCCGGGACGACCCACGCCTCGCCCACGGCAAAGCGTGCGGGCTCGTACTCGTTGAAGACCTGGCGCCACGCGCGGTAGATCTCGTGCACCTCGGGGCGGTCCCAGAGGGGGTTCTCGGCGCCGGGGTGGTCCTGGTCGGGGTCGTCGGGCCACTCGTCGAGCGGGCGGCTCTCGAGGTCCTTGGCGAGCGCGTGCGCCACGTCGATGCGGAAGCCGTCGGCCCCTCGGTCGCTCCAGAAGCGCAGCGTCTTCTTGAAGTCCTCGCGCACCTCGGGGTTCTTCCAGTTGAGGTCCGCCTGCTCGACGGCAAAGAGGTGCAGGTACCAGTCACCGTCACCGACCGGCTCCCAGCCGGGCCCGCCGAAGGTGGACCTCCAGCCGTTGGGGGGCAGCTCGCCGTGCTCGCCACGCCCGCGACGGAAGACGTAGCGGTCGCGCTCCGGGGAGCCGGGGCCCGCCGCCAGCGCCGCCTTGAACCACTCGTGCTCGGTGGAGGTGTGGTTGGGGACGATGTCCACGACGACCTTGATGCCCGCGGCGTGCGCGGCGGCCGCCATCTCGTCAAAGTCCTCGAGCGTGCCCAGGCGCGGGTCTACGTCGCGGTAGTCGGCCACGTCGTAGCCGCCGTCGACGAGCGGCGAGGGGTAGAAGGGGGAGAGCCAGATGGCGTCCACCCCCAGCTCGCGCAGGTAGTCCATCCGCGCGGTGACGCCCTTGATGTCGCCGAGGCCGTCGCCGTTTGTGTCGTAGAAGCTGCGCGGGTACACCTGGTACACCACGGCCTGCTTCCACCAGTCCTCGCGGGTGTTGTTGCGGGTCATACGCTCTCCTTTCTGGAAAAGTTGCCTAAAAGGGGTCTGGCCCTTTTAGGCGACGCTCTCTCGCTCGATGAGCTGGAACGGAACCACCTCGTGAACGGCTGGGCTGCCGTCCAGCGCATCCAGGAGGATCTGGGCGGCACGCTCGCCCAGGCGCTCGGAGCCCTGGCGGATCGTCGTGATCCGGGGCACAGAGAACCGCGAGAAGGACGTGTCGTCAAACCCTACGAGCGACAGGTCGCCCGGCA
>DXBZ01000142.1 GCA_019116265.1 Candidatus Olsenella stercoravium
GCCCCTATGACATCACCGAGTTCGACACGCTCACCGTGGCGGCGATGGTCGTCTTCGCGGAGGCGGGCGTCGACGTCGCGGTGCTCGAGTGCGGCATGGGCGGCCGCTGGGATGCGACCTCGGCGGCAAAGTCGATCCGCGCGGTCGCCGTGACCGGGATCGGTCTCGACCACATGCGCGTCCTGGGGGACACGCTCGAGGAGATCGCGGGCGAGAAGGCCGCCATCATCAAGCCCGGCCGGGCGTGCGTGCTCGGCGCCGGGACCGCCGAGCCCAAGAGCGTCGAGGACGTGTTTCTCGTCCGCGCGCGCGAGGCGGGCGTGACGCCCGTGCGCCCCGGCTTCGAGGTCACCAAGCGCCCGCACCGCCTGGGTGCGCCGCTCGAGCTCGACGTCGTCACGTCGCGCGCGACCTATGCCGAGCTCGCGGCGCTCAAGCCGGCGTACCAGGCGGCCAACATCGCCTGCGCCGTGGCGCTCAGCGAGGAGTACCTCGGCCGCGCCCTCGACGCCGACGCCCTCTTCACGTCGGTTGTCCAGTGCCCCACGCCCGGCCGCTTCCAGCTGCTGCGACCCGAGCCGCCGGTGCTGATCGACGCCTGCCACAACCCGCAGTCGGTCGAGGCGTTCCTCGACGCGCTGGCCGACGTCGCCCCGGAGCGTGACGGGCGTCCCGTCCTTCTCGCCGCAGTTCTTGCCGACAAGGACGTGGAGGGCATCGTCGCGCTTCTCGCCGCCGCGTTTCCGCGCGTCGCGGTCACGCAGACCTCGAGCCCGCGCGCCCTTCCGGCCGACGAGCTCGCCGCCTCCTTCGCCGCCGCCGGGGCCGAGGTGGTCGGGACGTACCCAACAGTTGAGGCCGCGACGTTGGCATTGTGTGGAGAATCGTACGTGGCGTGCGGCTCCATCACGCTTGCGGGCGAGCTGGCCGGCCTCCTTTTGTAGCTTTTGCTACAATCTTGGTTGTATGTGGCGGCAGTGCGCCGCGCCCATAGTCCGAAGGAGTCCCCGACATGCAAGAACTTCTCGACCAGCTCATCACCCCCGAGGTCCGCATGGTCCTCTACCTCATGGTCGTGTGCGTCGTCATGCTCTACATCCTCTCCATCGTCTACGTCATCCGCGACGCCCAGCGCCGCGGTGCGGAGCCCTGGTGGATGTGGGCCATCATCTCGGTCATCCCCATCGTGGGCCTGCTCGCCTACGTCATCCTGCGCCCCAGCTCCTATCTCATCGACCGCGAGGAGCAGGACCTCGACATCGCCCTGCGCGAGCACCAGCTCTCGCACTACGGCATCTGCCCCAAGTGCGGCGCGCCGATCGACCGCGACTTTGTGGTCTGCCCGATCTGCAACACGCAGGTTCGCAACGTCTGCCCCACCTGCCACCGGCCGCTCAACGCCGACTGGAAGGTGTGCCCGTACTGTCGCACGCGCATCCAGCAGTAAGGCGCCCACCTCGTTTTCCAGCGAATCAGACAGCCCCGCTTCGGCGGGGCTTTATTTTGGCCTGTCCTGTGTCACTTTGGGCCTCATCTGAGGGGATTGCCGCCGTGCAGAGGCACGGCGTCTTAGCTTCAACTGGTGTTTTTCACTGGGAGCTTCACCTTACGCGCGGCGCGGCCAAAACAGTCCCCTCAGATGAGGCCCAAAGTGACACAGGACCGCTTTGATTCTGCCTCCGGGGGCTCGCGGGGCCCTCCGGCGCGCTCTCCCGCGCCCGTGACGATGCCCTCGTGTATGTGAGGGGCCGACTTGTGGTAAACCTATACAGGACCGATTACGAAAGGCGGCGCGCAGATGCAGCGCTTTGTCGTACATATCTCCCGAACGCAGACTATCTAGGCGTCTGTCCATCCCGGCCGGCAGGCCCCGGGCAGGCGCCGCATATCGCTCGACGTCGCAGTAGCGACGTGCGGGCGTTTTTCATGTTCACGACCCGCAAGAGAGAGGTTTCCCATGAAGGTCCTGTATAACGACGGTCACATCGACGAGTGCCCGGCCGACGAGATTACTCACGTCGTCCGTCACAGCGCCGCGCACATCATGGCGCAGGCTGTGAAGCGCCTCTATCCCGAGTCCGACTTTGCCTACGGTCCCGCCACCGACAACGGCTTCTACTACGACATCGACCTGCCCGAGGGCCAGAAGATCTCCGAGGAGGACTTCCCCGCGATCGAGGCGGAGATGAAGAAGATCGTGAAGGAGAACCTCAAGTTCACCGTCTTCGAGCTCCCGCGCGAGGAGGCCATCGCCCTCATGGAGGAGCGCGGCGAGAAGTACAAGGTCGAGCACATCGGCGACCTCGATCCCGACGCCCGCATCACCTTCTACCAGCAGGGCGAGTACATCGACATGTGCGTGGGCCCGCACCTCACCTACACCAAGGCGCTCAAGGCCTTCAAGCTCACGGGCGTCTCGGGCGCCTACTGGAAGGGCGACAAGGACAACAAGATGCTCACGCGCGTCAACGGCACCGCCTTCGCCACGAAGGAGGAGCTCGACGAGCACCTGCGCCTGCTCGAGGAGGCCAAGAAGCGCGACCACCGCAAGATCGGCCGCGAGATGGACATCTTCATGATGCGCGACGAGGCCCCCGGCTTCCCGTTCTTCCTGCCCAACGGTATGACACTCAAGAACGAGCTGCTCAGCTACTGGCGCGAGATCCACCGCGCGGCTGGCTACGTGGAGATCTCCACGCCCATGATCATGAGCAAGGAGCTCTGGAAGACCTCCGGCCACTGGGACCACTACAAGGACAACATGTACTCCACGATCATCGACGACGAGGAGTACTGCGTTAAGCCCATGAACTGCCCGGGCGGCGTGCTCGTCTACGCCTCCAAGCCGCACAGCTACCGCGAGCTGCCCATCCGTGCCGGCGAGATCGGCCTCGTGCACCGCCACGAGATGCGCGGCGCCCTGCACGGCCTCTTCCGCGTGCGCTGCTTCAACCAGGACGACGCCCACCTCTTTGTGCGCCCGGACCAGCTCACCGACGAGATCGTGGGCGTGGTGAACCTCATCGACTCGGTGTACGAGAAGTTTGGCTTTACCTACCACCTCGAGCTCTCCACGCGCCCCGAGGACTCCATGGGTTCCGACGAGGACTGGGAGCGCGCCGAGGAGGCCCTGCGCGTCGCGCTCGAGAAGCTCGGCAAGGACTATGTGGTCAACGAGGGAGACGGCGCCTTCTACGGTCCCAAGATCGACTTCCACCTGGAGGACTCGCTCGGTCGCACCTGGCAGTGCGGCACCGTGCAGCTCGACTTCCAGATGCCGATCAACTTTGACCTGGAGTATACGGACGCCGACGGATCCAAGCAGCGCCCGATTATGCTGCACCGCGTGTGCTTTGGCTCCATCGAGCGCTTCATCGGCATCCTCATCGAGCACTTTGCCGGCAAGTTCCCCACCTGGCTCGCGCCGTGCCAGGTGAAGGTCCTGCCCGTCTCCGAGAAGAGCCGCGACTACGCGCGCGCCGTCACCGAGAGGCTCGAGGCCGCCGGCATCCGCGCGGTCCTCGACGAGCGCGACGAGAAGATCGGCTACAAGATCCGCGAGGCCCGCTCCGTGGACCGTCCGCCCTACATGCTCATCCTCGGCGAGAAGGAGGTCGAGGCCGGCACCATCTCCGTCCGCGACCGCACAAACGAGACCGTCTCCCGCGAGCTCGACGAGTTCATCGCCGACGTAACGGCAGAGATCGCCGAGCGCCGCTAGGTGGGCGAGAAGGACCTCGACATAGATGCGCTCTCGGCGCTCTCGTCCCAGCTGGGACGGGAGCGCTGGCGCGCTCTCTCGGACGTGGCGCAGGTGGTTGCCAACTACCTCGCGTGCCACCCGCGTGTGGAGGCCGTGCGCTACCCGGGCCTCAAGTCAGACCCCGACTTTCCCCGCGCGGCAAACACGCTCGTGGGCGGCTTTGGCCCGCGTGTCGCGTATCGCGTGGCGGGGGAGTGGAGGCTCTGGGAGGCCGACGAGCGAGACGCGCGCGAGCAGGTGATGGAGCTGGAGCGCGCCCTCGGAACCTCGCTCGCTCGGTAAACGACCGCGCTCGGCCCGTCGAGGTCGGGCGCGCGTTGCGTCATGCTATACTCAACCACGTATGCACGGAGCGTGCATGCGAGTCCGACCCGCAGTGCTCTACCCTGTCCTTTGTACGACCGTGCCACGATGCGTCGTCGCTCGGTCCGAGAAATAGGAGGAACGCATGGCAGACATCGTCAGGACCCCGATCGACAGCGTCGAGGCGCTGCAGGAGCGCATCAAGGAGATGCGCGTCGCGCAGGCCGAGTTCGCAACGTTCACCCAGGAGCAGGTGGACAAGATCTTCTATGAGGCCGCCATGGCCGCCAACAAGGCCCGCATCCCGCTGGCCAAGATGGCCGTCGAGGAGACCGGCTACGGCGTCATGGAGGACAAGGTCATCAAGAACCACTACGCCTCCGAGTACATCTACAACAAGTACAAGGACATGAAGACGTGCGACGTCATCTCCGACGACCCCGCCTTTGGCTACAAGCAGATCGCCGAGCCGCTCGGCATCGTCGCCGCCGTCATCCCGACGACCAACCCCACCTCCACCGCGATCTTCAAGACGCTCATCTCCCTGAAGACCCGCAACGCCATCCTCATCTCCCCGCACC
>DXBZ01000143.1 GCA_019116265.1 Candidatus Olsenella stercoravium
ACCTCGAGCGCGCCGTCAACGCAGCCGAGCCACACGCGCCCGCGCGTGACCGCCACGGCGCCGTCCGCCACGTGATCCTGGCCCGTGGCAACCCGCGCCGCGCACACGCGCACGCCGCGACCGGCCACCGCGCAGCGCGCCGGCGCGGTGTCGCCGGACGCCTGGACACGCAGCGCGTTCTCACGCGCACCGTCCGCCGGGTCGAGTGCGAGCTCGGCCTTCGCGATCTTTGCCGCATGCGTGACGAGCGCCTCATCCTGCTCGACCCACGTCGCCGTGCCGTCCAGCACAGACGGCAGCGTCTTTACCAGGAGCTCCGCACCCACGCGCGCGAGCTCGGCCGTGAGCTCCTCGGCGTCCTTCTCCGCGACCGTCACAGACGCCTGCGCGCAGTAGGCGCCCGTGTCCACGCCGTGGCCGATTCGCATGATGGAGACGCCCGTCTCGGCGTCGCCTGCCAGAATCGCACGCTGGATCGGCGCCGCGCCGCGCCAGCGCGGCAGCAGCGACGCGTGCACGTTCACGCAGCCGCCAGGCGCCATCGTGAGCACCTCGTCGGGCAGGATGCAGCCGTAGGCGGCCACGCAGAAGACGTCCGCTGCGGCGGCGCGCAGGGCGTCCGCCACCTCCGGCGTGATCCGCGAGGTCTCGATCACGGGAAGACCCAGATCGAGCGCGCGGATCTTCACCGGTGACGGCACGAGCGCCCTGCCGCGGCCGCGCACCGCGTCGGGGCGCGTGAGCACGAGCGCCACGTCGTGCTTCTCGGCCAGCGCCTCGAGCGAGGGCACGGCAAAGTCCGGCGTTCCCATGAAGACGACGCGCATGCCTGCCCCCTACTCGACCTCGGTCTCGCCGGGACGCGCGCCGGCCGCGAGCGCGGCCTCGTACTCGCGCTCGGCCTCGGCACGCGCGATCGGCGCCAGGTGGTCGAACATCGTCACACCGTGGACGTGGTCGATCTCGTGCTGCAGGCAGACGGCCATGAGGTTGTCCGCCGCCTCGTACTGCATGAGCTCGCCGTCCAGGTTGCGGGCGCGCACCACCACGTGGGAGGGACGGCGCACGCGCACGCTCACGCCCGGGAAGGAGAGGCAGCCCTCGCTGCCCTCGACCTCGGGGCCGTCGGCGGTCACGATCTGGGGGTTGATCAGCACGTAGGGGTTCTTCTTGGAGCCCTTGCCTGCCCAGTCCACGTCGATGACCACGATCTGGCGCATCTCGCCGATCTGCGGGCCGGCCAGGCCGCAGCCGTCGGCGGCGTACATGACCTTGAGCATGCGCTTGGCCAGCGCGCGCACCTCGTCGGTGATCTCATCGATGGGCGCACACTCCTGCGCGAGGCGCGGGTCGGGCGAGAGCACGATGTCCTTGAGCTCGTTCATGTTCCTCCTTCTGGCGGACGCCGGGCGGCGCCGCAGCTCGAGCCTACATGAGGTCGTAGGCGTCTATGTCCACTGCCATGTTAATACCCACGCGCCGTCCGAGCGAGCCCGCACACGCGCCGAGCACGCCGCCAAGGTCCGCGCCCACGGGCGCCTTCACCATGACGTGCCGGCGAAAGCGGTCCTTCGCACGCGCCCGCAGGCAGTCGGCGGGGCCGAGCACCTCCCAGCCGGCAGTCCCGCCCACGCGCTCGCGCAGGGCGGACGCCAGGACGTCGCAGGCGGCGCGCACGTCCTTCTCGACCCTGCCCCAGACGGTCACGTTGGCGAGGCGGCCGAACGGCGGGTAGTTGGCCTCCGCACGCTCGGCGAGCTCGGGATCGAGAAACACGGCGCGGTCGTGGGCCGCCACGGCACGGATGGCGGGGTGGCTCGCCCAGTAGGTCTGCACGATCACGCGCCCGGGGCGCTCGCCGCGACCGGCGCGGCCGGCCACCTGCTCGAGGAGGTCGTAGGTGCGCTCGGCGGCGCGGAAGTCCGGCAGCTTGAGCACCGTGTCAGCGTTGATGACGCCCACGAGCGTGACCTCGGGGAAGTCGAGTCCCTTGGCGATCATCTGCGTACCCACGAGCACCGCGCACTCCGCTGCGTCAAAGCGCTCGAGCAGCTCCTGGTGGGCGCCCTTGGCACGCGTGCTGTCGGCGTCCATGCGGATGACCTCGACGTCCTCGGGCAGCAACATGCGCAGCTCGTCCTCCACGCGCTGGGTGCCCACGCCGTAGGCGGCCAGGTAGCGACTGCCGCAGTTGGGGCAGCTCGTCGAGGGGTCCGGGAAGGCGCGCACCGGCCAGCTGCGACCACAGCTGTGACAGACGAGCTGGTGGCCGCGCTCGTGGTAGGTCAGCGCGCACGAGCAGTGCGGGCACTCGGGGACGCAGCCGCACTCGCGACACATGAGGAAGTTGGCAAAGCCGCGACGGTTGAGCAGCAGGACCGCCTTCTCGCGACGTCGGGCCACGTCGCGCAGGGCATCGGCGAGCGGGGCCGAGAAGACCGAGCGCCCGCCGCCGCGAAACTGCTCCGCCATGTCCGCGACCACGATCTCCGGCAGGCGCGCCCCGCTCGCCCGCTCGCGCATCTCGACGCGCGTCCACGCAACGCCGCGAAACTCTCCGTCGCGGCAGCGCGCGAGGCTCTCGAGCGAGGGCGTGGCCGAGCCGAGCACGAGCGCCGCGCCCCGCTCGCGCGCGAGCTCGGCAGCGACCTCGCGCGCGTGGTAGCGCGGCGACTTGTCCTGCTTGTAGGAGAGCTCGTGCTCCTCGTCGATGATGACGAGGCCGACCTCGGCGAGCGGCGCGAAGAGCGCCGAGCGCGCGCCCACCACCACGCGAGCCCGGCCGTCGCGCACGAGGTCCCACTGGTCAAAGCGCTCGCCGGCAGAGAGGCGGCTGTGGAGCACGGCGACCTCATCGCCAAAGCGGCTGCGGAAGCGGCCGACAGTCTGGGCCGTGAGGGAGATCTCGGGCACGAGCACGAGCGCCCCCCGGCCGTCCGCGAGCGCGCGCTCGATGGCGGCGAGGTAGACCTCGGTCTTGCCGGAGCCGGTGACGCCGTCCACGAGCACGACGTCGCCGCGGCCGGCGGTGCGGGCGCGCTCGATGGCGTCGAGGGCGGCGAGCTGGCCGTCGGTGAGGCGCTCCGGGCGCGGCGCGGCGGCCGAGGAGAGCGTCGTGTCATCGGTGCCGCGCACGCGCCGGCGGTGCGTGACGTCCACGACGCCGCGTTTGGCGAGCGCCGTCACGGCGGCGGCCGCTCCGGGGATGGTGGCGGAGAGCTCGGCCACGCGCTGCGGGCCCTCGCGCAGGGCCTCGATCACGGCGCGCTGGCGCGAGGCGGAGCGCGCGGGCTCGTAGTCGTTGGCGGCGGGCGTGAGGGCGGCCCAGCGGTCGTCCACGGCGCCGGCGCGCTCGGTCTGCAGTTCCCAGGGCGCGTCGTCGGCCGCGCGCGTGACGCGGACCTTCTGGCCGGGCGCGAGGAACGGGCGGATCGCCTCCGCCGGCGGGCAGGCGTACTCGCGCGCCATCCAGGCGGCCACGCGGGCGGCGACGTCGTCGAAGGCGCTCGGCGCGAGGACCTGCTCGACCGCGCGGATCTTCTCGGGCGCAACGCCCACCGGCGGCTCGTCGCGGACGGCGACCACGTAGCCCACGGCGGCTCGGTTGGCGAAGGTCACGAGCACCGTGGCGCCGACGACGGCCTCGGCGGCGAGCTCAGGCGGCACGGCGTAGTCGAAGGCCGCGTCCAGCGCGCGCGTGGGTATGTCGAGCACGACGCTCGCGTAGGGCATGGTGGCGGGCCTCCGTTCTTCTCGGCAGTCCATTGTAGCGCGGGCGCGGCGGGGCCCCTCTTGCGGCAACTTGGCGCCCGTGAATTCACGAGCGGGGACCCGCGACAAAGGGTCGAGAAGGACGGGGCGTCAGAGGCCCAGCCGGAACAGGCTCGCGTCATCACCGACCTTCATGCGCGGGAAGCGTGCGAGCTGGGCGTCCGACGCCTCCAGCGCGCGCATCCGGTCGCAGAGCTCAAGAGCCGAGAAGTACGTGGCGTCGCGCATCCACGCCGCGAGCGGCGCGAGACCGTACTGCCCGAACGCTCGGAAGAGCCCGTCGCTCATGCCGGCGACCGCGACCACGTCCGCGCGCGGCAGCGTGAGCCGGCGCGCGTGCGAAAGTCCGGCACCCGACGGGTCCAGGCACCAGTAGCCGCCCGGCGTGTTGCGCAGGCGCCGGTTGGCGAGCACCTCGTCGCGCACGAGGGCGCGACGCTCCGCGACGGTAAGGTCGCGCCCGGCGGAGCGCTCGAGCATGAGCTCGACCACGCGGGCGTCCAGGGACTCGAGAGCCTCGTCGGTGGAGACGATAAGCTCGCCGGAGCGCGTGAGCACCACGAGCGGCGAGTCGCCGAGGCCCCAGAGCTCGACGTTCTTCTCGCCCACCACGGCGAGCGCGAGCGTGGCCGACGGAACCGCCACGGAGTCGAGCTCATCGAGCGAGCGACCCAGCGCGGCCTCGAGCTCGGCGCGCGCGGCACCAACAGCGTCAACGAGCGCCTGCTCAGGCGGCGCGCCCGCCTCGAGAGCCCGACACAGCCGGGCGCCCGTCGAGCGCGCGAACCACTGTGCGTTGGTGGCGAAGTCCGTCGAGACGGGCGGCAGAGGCGCCAGTCCCGTCGCCCCGTCGATCAGCACTCCGAAGCGCTCCGTCGAGAACGTAAAGTCCTCGTTCGCCGCGTTGCCGCGGTCGGTGAGAGAAAAATGCCGCATGGTGCGACGACGCCTTAGCCAGTACTTGGTATAGCGTCGAGAACGAGGCCGTCCGACACCGAAGGGAACTGGGCCTTTTTACCGTCAGCGCGCTTCATAAACACGGCCCGAGGAACACCCGGCTCGTAGTATCCCTCCTTGACGCATACGATGTCATAACCCCCAAGGAGAAAGTTTCTGACACTTGGGGTGTTTCTCGGGTCGGCCGTCGCCATAAAGATTGTGTAGCCTCGACGCAATCCTTCGGCTTCCCCCAGTTTCGCCATGCGTCTTTGCAACCCATGTCCACGATATGCCGGAGCGACCGCCACCGACCCCATGCACAAAACTTTCTCGAGCTCGGATGTGTCGAGGTTGATGTCATATCCGAGGTTTTCCTTGGGGTCGAAACCAGGCATCTCAAACAGGTAGAATCCCGCTAAAGCGTCTCCGTCATAGGCGAGAAGCGCGAACGAGTTGTTTTCGAGCTTCCAACGAATCCGATTCCGGTTGCTAATTACAAAGAAGTCTGGGCAGGGAAGCAAGGCCTGAACCTGTTTGGACAAGCCTGCAATCGCATCAGCATCGTCCGGTGTGGCAAATTTGAAAACAAACTCTTCCGAAGTGGCACCCATGTCTTTCCCGCGTTGCTCTCTGTACTGGCGGTCTAGTCGCTCAACGAGCCCCGAAAGGAATTTGAGCAAGTCTTCACCGTGCCTGTAGCTATGCCCAATCTTGGTCATGTCTATGCCTGGATGGCGAGCTATCGCGTGCCCCCCTGAGACAGGAACGACCTTCCATATGTTCCGGTAGAAGAAACGATAGTGCTCGTCTTCCCTCCAGGGAAGCCCCACGACGCGCGCATGCGTCAATTCCGCGTCCTCAGCAGGAACCTCAGCCGGCATGAACTCATAGTCGTAGAGCAGGTCATCAATCGAGTACTTCATCTCCGCAGAGACCTCATGACCGTCGTCTGTCGTGCCCGCAATACGAAAGTTAATCTGATAGTCCTTGTAGTCACTGAGCGACTCCGGCTCCCTCTCCACAATCCGATGCTCTTCTGAACTCCAAACGGGATAGAGCTTGCCCGGAATCCCATAACTCGCAACGGCAATTTTCCCAAGAATGTCCAGAAGCAACTCACCCTTCTCAGTGACCACCCCATCCCTGAAAGGAATCTGATACTCGCACATGCCGCGGCGAATAATGCGCTCGAATCTCTCCTCAAACTCCGTCTCGTTCTTGTCCTCAATAGAGCGATCAGCCCTGTCCGAAAGGATACGAACAGTAAGAACAAACCTGTGAAGCCACTTGTCCTCTGGATACCTAATCCAGTACTTGAATGCCAGGCATCCACCACCAGCTCTCTGAGCATTAAGGATGAAGCGAGGCGCGATCCACAGCGGGTTGATTGGCTGCATGGCGATGGAGGTAACGGTGGCTATCAATATCGCGTTGACAAGAACTCCAAGCACTCTCTCGGCGAGCATGAGTCCGGATAGTGTCTCGAGCGCACGTGACTCTCCGAGGACAGAGGCAACCGCAGCCACGATTTCTGGGCGGCCGTCCTCCGTGAAGATGGGAAGGTTTTCGAACACCAGGAAGCTGTCACGGAAGGTGACACCAATTCCAGGAAGCTCGACGGGATCAACTGCGGGAACATTCAGCGCTACTGCAACGTATGCCACAGAGAAGACAGCGGAAACCGCTGAAGAGATCACGAGGTAGATGATTACCCATTTGAGAAATGGTAGCAGGCGAGAGGCGATGAATTCGCCAAGGTTATACGAGGCGATACGCCAAGATGGCTGCTCCTTCTTAACGCCCCTTAGGCTGGCTAGAGCCATACGGAAGACCGAGCGCATCCCCTACCTCCGACCCGTACCCTCGCCATCCTCGGATACGCCGCACCCGTTTGCCCTATCCCGCTCCCATTCGTACGTTCTCCGCTGGTTGCGCTCAATAATGCGAAAAATATTAAATAGAACCGAATACAGAATGAATGCGCCAGAGAGCATTAGCAGGACGCACAGGACGGTCTGCGCAAACGAAGGCGCATGCTCGGGCGGCGCAAACGTAGGCAGCGCGCCAATAACAATCATCACCACCGAGATGACTGAGATGACAACAATCGAGAGACATTGCCAGCCCCTGAGCCTATTGGCATCATCTGGAGAGAATCCACTGCTCTTATCAGCCATTACAACGCCCCCTCAAGCCGACATCCATTTTGGAAAATATACCGCTCTCTCGGGAAGTCTTCCGTGAGGTCGCAGGCGGACAGGCTGAACGGTAAGAGGCTCAAGCGATATGTCCGAGAGACCGCGCGGAGACCCCGTTGTCAGATTAAGGACTTGCAGGCCACAACCGCACTCCCGTTCGTGAGCAATCGCCTTCGAGCACGTCTCATTGATGTCCCATCCTGCGCTTCGAGATTGCCGGAATCTCTTGTCTCCCCTCCTGCCCCGTCTGTCGGTCTGTTGATTTTTTCTACGTTCGATGCTATAAATTTCCTACATTGACTCCGAGGTTTGGGGCAAACCATGTATGTTCAGCGTTCACTAGTCTCATCAATCCTGTCCTGCCACACCAAAGTCGCCATTATTGAGGGCGCTAGAGCAGTCGGAAAAACATCCCTGGCCCACAATGAGTTGGAGTCTAGAGGCTTCGCTTACTACACCCTGGCTGAGCAGGAAACTTACAACTACGCATCAAGGAATCTCTCAGAGTGGGTCAACGGACTCAAACTACCAGCGATAATCGACGAGGCACAGCGCATCCCCGACCTACCGCTTGCAGTCAAGGAGCGAGTAGACCGCCTTCCTAATGCAAGCCTCCAGATCGTCCTAACTGGCTCGGCGTCAATCAATCGAAAGGGACTCGAAGGACAAGATCCTCTGGCGAGGCGCTCTAGGAGATATACCCTCCACCCGCTAACACGCAGGGAAATTGCCCATAACCCGGATAGCATCGTGGATGACCTCTGGGAGGGAATCATCGACCAATCCTTCCAGTCCAACATGTCTAGGAAGGATCTCTACGACCTCATCGCACTCGGAGGCCTCCCCCAGTACGCGCTTGGAACGCAGTTCACCAGCCCGAGGGAACGCTATCTTTCGATTAAAGATGATATAGATGGTGTGCTCGGAGACACCATCCTCCCCGGCGAGCAGCTCGACAAAACCATCGCCCATGCCGTACTCAGAAGCCTTCTCGGCATCCCGGGTGGGATACTCAAGGTTAGCAGGATATCCAATGAGCTTGGCTACGACAGCAGGACCATCAGTCGATACATTGGTATTTTTGAGCGCCGCTTTCTCATTCACTCGCTCCCCAACCTCAGGCTTGCAGCCCACAAACAAAACGTCGCTCACTCGAAAATCCACCCAGTAGACACCTCGTTCAGCTGCGAACTCCTCAGCGAATCCGGAAAGGACCCTCTCTCCGAGCCCGCCCTGTTCGGAGGAATCTTTGAATCCTTTGTCGTGAACCAGCTAGTAGCTGCCGCGCAGTGGTCCCGTCATCTGCCGGATAGCTTCTATTGGAGGGAGAGCGGTTCGAAACCAAACGAGGTTGACCTCGTTCTTGTTAGCGGCCAGGAGCTCGTCGGAATCGAGGTGAAGGCGGCCAGCAGCATCGATGCATCCGACTTCAAAGGCCTCAGGGCGCTCTCGTCAGACCCCCGCTTCAAGCGAGGTTTTGTCATCTATACAGGCGGTACGATTGTTAGGGAGGCGCACAACCTCTGGGCTCTACCCGTCTCGGCACTTTGGGAGAAAGGAGTCCTGCTGAAGCCTTCCGAGAAGACATCGCCCGAGCAGGTGCAGCGCGCTGTCACCTTGCCCTCAGTCAAACCGTCTTCCGATCAGCCATTCGACGCCCGACTTTTCCTCAGTTACCGACATGAGGACAATGAGTATCTCGACGGCGCGATCATTCGACTTGCGGACGACATTGCTCGCGAGTACAAGTTCCAGTCCGGGTCATCCGGTCTGGAGGTCTTCGTCGACACTCGCTCGATTTCATGGGGTGAAGAGTGGCAGTCTGCGCTCGGCTCTGCAGTCGACGCAACCACCTTCATCATGCCTGCTGTGACCCCAGGCTACCTCTCAAGTCAAGCCTGCCGAGAAGAGCTTCAGACGTTCGTGAGCCGCGGGGAGGACCTTGCCAACGGCCACGTCTTGTCGCTCATCTGGCAGAAATACCATTCAACACCAGCCGCCGCCCAAAACCCGTCAATCGTTGAAACCATTGAGAGATACCAATACAAGGATGTCTCAGACCTGCGAGACGTCGATTCCACAGACAGGACATACAAAGAGCGTGTTCGAGAACTTGCGGAGGAGATTCGTAAGGCTGTCCTAGCAGATGCTGACAGGGTGTCTGGGACTCTCGCAACGTCAAAGGCTCAGCCCGATGATGAAACTGATGAACCCATAGGCCTCATTGACAGGGTCTCGAACCTCGGAGACTCACTGAACATCTTCAAGACAAGCTTTGAATCTACGACACTCGAACTCAGCAACATCCAAATCGCCATCAACGCCCATCCCGCACCACAGACGGGAAATGTCGACGCACTGAGAAGCTGGTGCGAAGGAATTGAGCGAGACACTAAGGCGCACGTCAGCTCAATGCGAGAGAAGCTCGCTGATTCACGTAAGGCATGGAGCGACGTCTGTGATACGACCAAGGCATTAATTAGGGCCACAGCCGTTATGAAAGCAGGGGGTCAGCCTCTGGACATCTCGGACCTCAGGATGCAACTCACGGCAACACGAGCTCAGCTTGACCAGATCGGCGATCTTGAGCAGCAGCTGACACCTCTCAAGATGCTCACCGTCCTCTCCCCTCGCCTCCGATTCCTCTCCGACGGTCTCCACGAACTCGTTAACACGGTTGTGGACATGCGGGCATCTCTGGACGACCTCATTTTTCAAGCAGACCATTCGGAAACGATCTAGAAGAGGTTTCGCATGACACTCTGGACGTTGTCCATAAGCCAGATTGTCTAAGAAGCAATTCTCTCAGAGCCGTTCTAGGACGCGTACGAAATCGAACTTTGATAGCAACAGGAGATATCATGCTGGCTTCGCTAAGAGGACATACCCTTCCCTGGTGCCCTCGCCAGACAACACAGTCCACGATGCTAATGTGAAGTTGGACGAGTATCACAACCTTGGTAGGTATGCTTTCATTCCCGCGGCCCCGCTCGAGCGCGGCGAAGACCACCCTCCACGTTGAGCTAGGCGATCGCGCACACAACGATAAATGGGATCAATCGTCAAAAGTCCGCACGAATGAATGGCTCCGAGATAATTAAGGTAGAGAGTAGAGATACTTAAGACGAAGCCCTCTCGTCCAGGCCAACGTAGTGAATCAATTTCAGCAAGATTAGGGCGAAGTTATACGAAAGCCAGTTTATGTCCAATCGATTCCCCGCGAAGAATCGCTCACCCCCATAATCGGGGAATCGAAAGTACTCGACTTTCCCGCCTTCGATGTGCTGACTGTACCGTTCGCAAAACCCTACGACCTCGTCAAAATAGGGATCCTGATTGACACTTTCCGGAATAGCCATACGAGACAGTTTGCCCAGCTCATGAACCAGCTGGAACTTCTCGCCCCTCTTGAGGATTATGTATTTGAAACCAAGCTCTAGGGCGTGTCGACCGACGTACGCCGTAACGACGGACCTTGGCATTTGAGCGGCTAGTAGGTCAAAGGCTCGCGTGTATTCCAGCCAATAGTTTTCCCAAAGCCCCAAACGATCAGACTCGCTGCAGCCCTCCTCCGTTCCGTCGAACTTCAGACATTCTGCAAAGACGTCTTCCAGCTTGTCGGCCATCGAAATGCTGTTTGACCGCGAATCCCTCGCGAGCCACTTTCCGTCGAGACCATTGAACTCTGGCGACATGCCGTAATTGATGTGTGCGGCGGAAAAGGCTCCATCAAGTTGCAGCTTATCTGTGTATCGCAGCTTGCCGTCAAATGAAGAGAACGCCAGCATGTTATACCTCCGTTATGTAAGAAGATACCCATTCAGTCCTAGTATAGGTTGGCTTGCGGCGACGACAGATAGCTGGTGCTTCTTCCAAACTATGCGGTTAACAAGATGAGCGAAAGATTGGAAGGCCCTCACAACTCTGACGAAGGCGGATCATGGCGCAACCCAACACGGGAAGATGTCCCCCTTGCGGCAACTTGGCGTTCGTGAATTCAGGAGAGGCGTCTTTGGCGACGTTAGGGCAC
>DXBZ01000144.1 GCA_019116265.1 Candidatus Olsenella stercoravium
CCAGCAGGGCCAGGCAGCAGACGACGAGCAGCCCGGCCGTGACCGCCCCGCGCACGAATGGGCCGCGTCCGCGCGGGCTGCGGGCGCGCAGGTCGCGGGCGAGCAGGGCCGCACCCAGCGCGGCGATTCCGCCCATGAGCAGGCCGCACGTCGCAAAGACCGCAGTCGCCGCAGCGGCGAGCGGCGCCTCGTAGTACGGGAACACCCGCATGATCTGCCCGACCGATGAGACCGTGTGAACGACGGTCAGCACCAGCATGGCAACGAGCGCGAGCATGCCGAGCACCTCATAGGGGAGGCCCGGTCGACGCGGCAGTGCGACTGCAGACAGTCTCTCCCCGCATCGCGGACAGCGCGCGGACCCATCGGCAACCTGTGCCCCACATCGCCTGCAGAACATCTGCTCCACCGTTCTTCTCGCCAACAATGACATGATAGCCCGGCTACCACGCCACCCGCCGGGCCACTCCAGCAACGAGCCCCATTTCTCGGTGGAGGAACCCCGCGCCCAATGCCCGCTCCTTGCACGCCGAGGCGGAGCGCCAGCAAGTCGACACCTTTGTGCGCGCACACGAAAAGAGCCCCCGGTCACGTGACCGGGGGCTCGTCGAGTCGGTTGGGTTGACTCGGGCGCGGGCCTAGTACATGCCGCCCTGGCCGCCCTGGGCCGCCGCCGCGGAGATGGCCTCCTCGATGGTGGTGTTCTTGGGCTCGTCGGAGACGGTGGCCTCGGTGATGAGGATCAGAGAGGCCACGGACGCGGCGTTCTGCAGCGTGACGCGGCAGACCTTGACCGGGTCGAGCACGCCCATCTCGATCATGTCGCCGTACTCGCCGGTGGCGGAGTCGAGGCCCTGGCCAGCGTCGAGGCCCTTGATCTTCTCGGCCACGACGGAGCCCTCGAAGCCGGCGTTGTTGGCGATGGTCTTCACGGGCGCCTCGAGCGCCTTGCGGACGATCTCCACGCCGATCTTCTCGTCGGAGTCGACGGTCTCGACGCCGTCGAGCACCTTGGAGGCCTCGAGGAACGCCACGCCGCCGCCGGCGACGATGCCCTCCTCAACGGCCGCGCGAGTCGCCTGCAGGGCGTCCTCGATGCGGTGCTTGATCTCCTTGAGCTCGACCTCGGTGGCCGCGCCGACCTTGATGACGGCCACGCCGCCGGCCAGCTTGGCGAGGCGCTCCTGGAGCTTCTCCTTGTCGAAGTCGGAGGTGGTCACGTCGTACTCGGCCTTGATCTGGGCGATGCGCTCGTCGATGGCCTGCTTGGAGCCCGCGCCGCCGACGATGGTGGTGTCGTCCTTGGTGATCTTGACGGACTTGGCGCGGCCGAGCATCTCGGCGGTGACGTCGGTGAGCTGGACGCCGAGCTCCTTCATGGCCACCTGGCCACCGGTCAGGATGGCGATGTCCTCGAGCATGCGCTTGCGGCGGTCGCCGTAGCCGGGGGCCTTGACGGCGCAGACGTTGAGGACGCCGCGGAGCTTGTTGAGGATCAGCGTGGCCAGGGCCTCGCCGTCCACGTCCTCGGCGATGATGAGCAGCGGCGCGCCCTGCTTCTGGACGGCCTCGAGAATCGGCAGGACCTCCTGGATGTTGGAGACCTTCTGGTCGGTCATGAGGATGTAGGGGGAGTCAAGCTCGGCCGTCATGGTCTCGTTGTTGGTCGAGAAGTACGGGGAGATGTAGCCCTTGTCAAACTGCATGCCCTCGACGGTGTCGATGTCGATGCCGAAGGTCTGGGACTCCTCGACGGTGATGACGCCGTCCTTGCCCACGACTTCCATGGCGTCGGAGATCTTGGCGCCGATCTCGGGGTCGGAGGCGGAGATGGTGCCGACGGAGGCGATCTGCTTCTTGGTGGAGACCTCCTGCGCGTTCTTGCGCATCTCCTCGACGACGGCGTTCACGGCCTTGTCGACGCCGCGACGGATGGCGATGGGGTTGGCGCCGGCGGCCACGTTGCGCAGGCCCTCGTTGACGATGACCTGGGCGAGGAGCGTGGCGGTGGTGGTGCCGTCACCCACGGCGTCGTTGGTCTTGGTGGCGACCTCCTTCACGAGCTGGGCGCCCATGTTCTCGATGGGGTCCTTGAGCTCGATCTCCTTGGCCACGGAGACGCCGTCGTTGGTGATGGTGGGAGCGCCGTAGGAGCGCTGCAGGGCAACGTAGCGGCCCTTGGGGCCCATGGTGGTGGTCACCGCGTCAGCGAGGGTGTTCACGCCCTTGGCGAGCTTGGCGCGAGCGTCGGTGCCAAAAAGAATGTCCTTAGCCATTTCTTCCTATCCTTTCCGATGATACAAAGGGACAGTCCCTTTGTATCGTTTCTTCCTTGATGATACGAAGGGACTGTCCCCTTGTATCATCGCTGCGGAACTAGTCCTCGATGATGGCGTAGATGTCGTCGGCACGCAGGAGCAGGAAGTCCTCGCCGTCGATCTTCACCTCGTTGCCGCCGAACTTGCCGTAGTAGACCTCGTCGCCGGGCTTGACGTCGATGGCGATGCGCTCGCCCTTGTCGTTCGTCTTGCCGGCGCCCACGGCGACGACCTGGCCGCGCTGCGGCTTCTCCTGCGCGCCGCTGGAGATGTAGAGGCCGGTCGAGGTCTTCTCCTCCTTGGGGGCGGGCTTCACGAGAACGCGGTCACCAAGCGGCTTGAGAGTCATGTTCGAGAACCTCCTTCGTGCGTCCGGGAGGACGCGTCTGCGGCGCAGTGCGCCGCCCTGTCCAACGTTGAGAATGATACCCAGACGCGCGGACTTATACCACCATGCGTGAAAAAATCTTACAACTCGCACTTAGATTTTCTGAGGCGCGTGCGCGCACGGCAAGAAGAACCCCGGTCTAGTACCATAAACTCAGATTCGACCTCGGAGGACAGACCCATGAAGAGCCGTTCCGCCCGAACCGCCCGAACCGCCCACGTTCTTCTCGCCTGCGCGTGCGCCCTTGCGCTCGTGGCGTGCGGACAGGAGGGACGGCCCACGAGCGCCATGCACTCCGAGACGGAGGATGCCGCGGACAGCACTGCCGAGAGGGCGGGAATGGACGAGTTCGTGAGCACGGCGATGGTCGTCACGTTTGGCGGTGGCGAGGTCCTCTTCGTGGACCAGGAGACCGGGACCCCCTACTACCCCACTAACATGCCATCAGACGCCCCCGAGCTCGCAGCTGGCAACATCGTGCGCGTGACCGGCAACGGCATCATGCTGGAGAGCTACCCCGCGCAATACCCGGGAATCACGGACGTTGAGGTGATCGAGGAGGGAACGCCCGCGGACGCCGAGAAGTACGACGAGCTGGTGACGCAGATCTGGCAGCCCAAGGATCCGTCCGAGCCGCCGCTGGCCTCGCTCGAGTACACGACGGAGCTGGCCGCAACGTCCGTCATGCTCGGAACGTACGGCTACACGTGGAGCTGCGAGGAGAACGGCTCGGAGCAGACCGTAACCGCGGACGCGCCGCACCCCACCCAGCTGGAGGCGGCCGAGCTTTCGGACGCGCGCGTGGACGGCCCCACCGAGGTCACCGTGACTTTTGACGTGCCCTGCACGGCGGCGGGCATCGTTCGCTGGCCCGAGGACGAGCTCGAAGCGGCGGCGGAGGCAGCGGGGTCTGCCCAGGCGGTCGAGATCGGCAGCGTCGAGGGAGACGCCTGGACCGTCGACGACCGCAAGATCGTGGATGGCAACGTCGTCTTCACCGTGGAGCCGGGCTGGCGCTACGCAGTCGAGGCATACTTCGACGGCGGCGAGGCCGTCTACGCCTTCACCGTGCGATGATCCAAAAGGGGTCTGACCCCCTTTGGATCACAGCGTCTCGAGCTCAGCGAGCCAGAGGGCTGAGCAGGCGTCCGAGGGCATGCGCAGGTCGCCGCGCGGGCTCACGGCAGCCGAGCCCACCTTGGGGCCGTCGGGCAGGCAGCTGCGCTTGAACTGCTGGGCAAAGTAGCGGCGATAGAAGACCTTGAGCCAGGAGAGGATCGTGGTGTCGTCGTACTTCTCGCCCAGGGCATAGCGGGCGAGACGGTAGACCTTGGCCGGGTTGGTGCCACGGCGCAGGACCTCGTAGAGGAAGAAGTCGTGCAGCTCATAGGGGCCCACGAGGTCCTCGGTCTTCTGCGCGATCTTTCCGTCGCCCGTGGCGGGCAGGAGCTCCGGCGAGACCGGC
>DXBZ01000145.1 GCA_019116265.1 Candidatus Olsenella stercoravium
TCTCCCTCTTTGGTGAGACTGGCTCCTCTATCGATGAGTACGATGGTGAGAACGGTGAGCTGATCCTTGATGTCAACGGTGGTGACCTTGCCGTTCTGATTGGTCGCCACGGCAGGACGCTCGACGCCCTCCAGATGGTGCTGACCTCTCTCATGAGCAGCCGCATCAAGTTCTACTACCCAATCGTCGTGGATATCGAAGGGTACAAGTCCCGTCGTCGCAAGAAGATTGAGGACATGGCGAGAAGCTCAGCCGCTCGTGCGAAGGAGCGCAAGGGAAAGGTCACCCTGTCCCCCATGAACGCTTACGAGCGTCGCATCGTTCACCTTACGCTGCGGGACGACGACGGTGTCGTGACCCACTCCGAGGGTGAGGAGCCCGAGCGCAGAGTAGTGATTACTGCCGTGCGCTAACAGCACACAACCACTATGGTATATAAGGGAGGGCGAGTGCCCTCCCTTTTTTGTGCCAATACTTCTTGGTCCGTAGGTTTTTGTCAGAGTGAGGTTGTGATGTCGAGAGAGCTTGAGCAACAGCTTATAGATGAGCTATCCATGTTTGGAATCTCACTTGGTGATGACCAAGTGAGGCTTCTTATCTCGTATCTCAATCTTGTGATCGAGAAGAACAAGACCATGAACCTCACACGCATTACTAACCCTGCAGAGGCAGTGACTCTCCATCTCGTCGACTCGCTGCTTCCGCTGGCATGTGACACCTGCCAGATCAACGGAGATAACTCACTCCTGGATATGGGGACCGGCGCTGGGTTTCCTGGTGTGCCGCTTGCTGTTGCGACCAGTTGCACAACAATGCTGGTAGATTCTGTTCGCAAGAAAGTTGACGCTGTTGCTGAGTTTGTATCTGAGCTCGGTATCCCAGATGTTGTTACCCAGAACGCACGTCTGGAGCATCTTGCTCAAGTGATGCCTAACTCTCAAGATTATGTGATTGCACGAGCAGTTGCTCAAACCAATGTGCTTATCGAGTATGCAACTCCCTTCCTAAAGAAGTCCGGTCTTCTTGTTATTGAGAAGGGGCGTCCAGATGAGACTGAGATTTCTGAGGCGGATGCTGCTGCATCGATCTGCGGAGTTAGACTTGTTTCACGTGAAACGTTTGAGCTTCCCCGCTCCTTGGGTCATCGAGAAATACTCATATATAAGAAGGTCGCTCGGAGCAAGATTCCGCTGCCTAGAAAAGTCGGTATGGCACGAAATAAACCTCTTGGAGTGCGTCAATAGTTTCACGTGAAACTATCAGTACAACCAAAGTCGAGCAAATACTTTTCCATTGCAGTGGGTTTCACGTGAAACATGCCGTATGATGCAGTGTAGAGAAGTTCCCAGACAACATATGGAGGATAAATGAGCTACAAAGACGTAAAAAGAGGACTTCCACAACGTGATACTCGTGTTATGGCAGTGATTAACCAAAAAGGGGGCGTGGGAAAATCCACGACGGTTATTAACCTCTCTGCCTGTCTGGGTGAAAGCAAGAAGAAGGTTCTTGTTATTGACTTTGATCCCCAAGGGAACTCAACAAGTGGTTATGGAGTTGAAAAAGAGGAGCTTGAACACGATATCTATGATGTGATTCTCCACGATTACCCGATTGAGGATGTAATCATGGAGACGTGTGAGAACAACGTTTTCATAGCTCCGGCAACGATTCAGCTTGCAACTGCAGAGATTGAGCTTGTTACCGCCATGGCGCGTGAGTCGGTCCTCAAGGACGCGACTGCAAACATCAGAGACGAGTTTGACTACATTCTGATTGATTGTCCCCCGTCACTTGGTCTTCTAACAATAAACGCTCTGATAGCTGCAAACTCACTCCTCATCCCTATTCAATGCGAATACTATGCCCTCGAGGGTGTCGCAAAGCTCCTTGAGTCAATGCAGATGGTAAAGAGGCGGATGAATCCGGAGCTGGAGATCTTTGGCGTTCTGATGACTATGTTCGACAGCAGAACGACACTCTCGAAGCAAGTTGTTGACGAGGTTCAGAACTACTTCGGCAAGAAGATGTTCAAGACTATTATTCCCAGAAACGTGAAGCTTTCCGAGGCACCCAGCCACGGAATGCCGGTGATTCAGTATGCGCGTGTGAGCAAGGGTTCTCTGGCCTACATGAAGTTGGCGAAAGAGGTGGTCGCTCGTGGCTAAGAAAAGCGGACTGGGTAAGGGACTTGGCCTACTCGTTGGCGAGGCTGATGCGGAAACAGCGGGAATGCGGCCAGACTCCACACTCCCCATCGACCAAATCAAACCAAACAAGAGTCAGCCGAGAAAGACCTTCAAGGCAGAGGACCTTGCCGAACTTACTGACTCAATCAAGCAGAACGGGATACTTCAGCCGCTCTTGGTACGAAAGAAGGGGGCAATCTATGAGATCGTCGCCGGCGAGCGTCGCTACCAGGCAGCCCGTGCAGCTGGACTCACTGAGGTTCCTGTTGTAATACGTGACATCTCGGATGATGATGTCTTCAAGCTTGCCCTCATCGAGAACCTGCAGCGCTCTGACCTGACTCCACTCGAGGAGGCGCGAGGGTATCGTCAGCTCATAAAGGAGAAGGGGCTCACCCAGGAGGAGCTGGCAAAGATTCTCTCAAAGTCTCGCTCTGCGATCACCAACACGATAAGGCTCCTCGATCTTCCCAAGGAGGTCCAGGAGCTTGTGGATGAGGGGAACCTCTCTGCTGGACATGCGCGCGCGATTCTTGCCGTGCCGAGCGAGGACGGTCGCATCAAGCTTGCTAAGAAGGTCGTCGACGAGCGGCTGTCGGTGCGTCAGACAGAAAGTCTTGCTCCACTGTTTTCTGTCACAGACAGCACGGAGCGTGCAGTGAGGGTCCCGCTTCCTCAGTCGTACAAGCGTGCGGCACGACAGATGAGGCTTGCCCTAGACACCAATGTCAAGGTGAAGAACGTCCGTGGCAAGAACAAGATAGAGATCGAGTTCTCAGATGAGGAGCAGCTCGCTCATATAGTCGATCTTCTCGCCGGACCAGGGACGTGGTCCGAGTGACGAGGCGAGTTCGGGGCCTTGTTGCACTGACTGCAGCTGCTGCAATTCTGGGCGCCGCAGCCTATCGTCTGTTGCTGACCGACGAAGCGAGAGCCTCACTAAGAAGAAGCGTGAGAGAGGTACGTAACACCGCACAAACGCTCAACGAGACACTCGGAGAGAGGCAAAACGACGAAGAAGCGGTGCTCTCCAACCAACAGCGGACCGAAGAGATGTGGAACGCGCTCGGCTATTAACGAACATATGTTCTAAAAGTAGGACCGAGGGCTACCTGGTCCGTCCCATTCGCTGCTTGAGCTGACCGCACGCAGCGTCGACGTCGGCGCCGCGCGAGTTTCTGAGCGTCGCCTCGACACCCACCCGAGCCAGCGCGCGGACAAAGTCCTGGGCACGTTCGGGGGTGGAGGGGCGAAGCTTTGACCCCTCGACCTCGTTCAGCTGGATTAGGTTGACGTGAGCGAGCGTGCCCTCGCAGAAGTCGCAGAGCGCCTGGAGTTCGCTCTCGGTGTCGTTGACGCCGCCGATGAGGGCGTACTCGTATGTGGGGCGGCGTCCCGTCTTGGTGACATAAGTGCCCATGGCGTTGTAGAGGTTCACGAGCGAGTACTTGCGCACGCCGGGCATGAGGGCATTTCTCGTCTTCTGCACCGCAGAGTGGAGCGAGACGGCAAGCGTGAACTGCTCTGGCTCGTTGGCAAAGCGCATGATCTGCGGGATGATGCCGCAGGTGGAGACCGTAAGGTGACGCGCGCCGATGCCGCCTCCATCCGGGGAGTTGAGTCGGCGGAGCGCCTCGAGGGTGGCGTCGTAGTTCATGAAGGGCTCGCCCTGGCCCATGAGGACGACGCTCGTGACACGGGAGCCAAAGTCGGCGCGCACGTGCATGACCTGCTCGTAGATCTCGGCTGCCGTGAGGGAGCGCGTGAGCCCGGCCCCGCCGGTCGCGCAGAAGGCGCAGCCCATGGCGCACCCCGCCTGGGTCGAGGCGCAGACGGAGAGTCGGTTGCGCGCGGGCATGCCGACGCACTCGACGCTCACGCCGTCGGAGAGGCGCAAGAGGTACTTCCTGCTCCCATCTATCGAGGTCTGGCGGGCAACCTCCTCGACGCGCCCGAGCGTTAGATGGCGCGCGAGCTCCTCTCGCAGGGGCTTCGGCAGGTTGGTCATGTCGTCGAAGCTGCGGGCGTTCTTGGACCAGACCCACTCCTCGACCTGCTTGGCACGAAACGTGGGCTGGCCGAGGGAGGCGAGAAGCTCAGCAAGCTCGCCGCGGGTGAGCGCGTGTATGTCGCGCCGCTCGTTCTTCTCGGCCCCGGTGCTGCTGTTTGCGCTCGTCATGTCGCCCCCGTCTTGTGTCGCGTCCTTGGAGTATCCTCTTTTGCAGGTGTTACAGAAAGCGAGTCTAGCGCAAGAGTGCCGTACCAAAGGGGCGTCGATGGACAGAGAGCAGCTGATGAGAACGCGCGTCGTCGTGATCGGGGGAGGTTGGTCGGACGAGCGGGAGATCTCTCTCAGCTCCGCCACGGAGTGCCGGCGGGCTCTCACGGAGGCGGGGTTCGAGACCGTTGACCTGCTCGACCTCGCCGCGCACGATTTCGTGGTGCAGCTGATGGGCGGCGGCTACGACGTCGCCTTTGTCGCGCTCCACGGGCGCTACGGGGAGGACGGCAGCATCCAGGGCCTTCTCGACATCCTGCACATCCCCTACACCTTCTCGGGCGTCTCCGCCTCGTCGGCCGCAGCGGAGAAGCAGATTGCCAAGGCGGTCTTCAAGGAGGTGGGGATTCCCGTCCCGGAGGGCGTCGACGTCCCGGCGGGCACCGTGCTCTCGGAAGCCTGCGTCGACTCGCTCGTGGAGCGGCTCGGACTCCCCCTGTTTGTGAAGCCGGCCGCCAACGGCTCGAGCTTTGGCATCACGCGCGTCACCGAGCGCGGCCAGCTTGCCTCGGCGATCGAGGCGGCGGGGGCTGAGGGCGGCCGCGTCCTGATCGAGAGCTGCGTGGAGGGCACCGAGATCACGGTCCCGGTGATCGGGAACGACGACGCCCACGCGCTTCCGATCGTCGAGATCGTGACGGGGGCGGAGTTCTACGACCTCAAGGTCAAGTACGAGCCGTCCGCCATGCACCACGTCATCCCCGCCCGACTGGAGCCGGGCGTGTACGCCCGCGCGCAGGAGCTCGCCGTCCGCGCCCACCGCGCCCTGGGCTGTCGCGGGTGCTCGCGCAGCGACTTCATCGTCCGCGCCGACGGCACCCCCGTCATCCTGGAGACCAACACCATCCCGGGCATGACGGCCCAGAGCCTGCTCCCCGACTCCGCGCGTCACGGCGGGATCGAGTTCCCCGAGCTCTGCACACGCTTCGTCGAGCTCGCCCTCGAGGGCCGCGCGTGATGGAGGGGGACCGCTCCCTTGCCTCTCTCATCCTGACGGGGACGCCCGACGAGGTGCGGGCGCGCTACCTCAGCCTCGCCGAGCGCGCAGCCTCCGCTGACTTTGGGCCGCTCGAGGAGGACGTGGTGGTGCTCGACACCGAGACCACCGGCCTCTCCTTCAAGGACTGCGAGCTCATAGAGATCTCCGCCGCGCGCATGAGCGGCGGCGAGGTCGTGGACCGCTTCGAGACCTTCGTTGACCCGGGCTGCCCCATCCCGCCCGAGATAGAGAAGCTCACGGGCATCCGCAGCATCGACGTCGCCGGCGCCCCTGACGCCCGGACGGCCGTCGCGGCGCTCGCCGACTTTGTGGCGGGCAGCCCCGTGCTGGCGCACAACGCCACGTTCGACCGCACCTTCATCGAGGCGGTCCCGGGTGGCGCCAACGTGAGCGACACCTGGATCGACACCCTGGCGCTCTCGCGAATCGCGCTGCCGCGCCTCTCGACCCATCGCCTCGCCGACATGGCCGAGGCCTTTGGCTGCGCGTCCGTGACCCACCGGGCCTCCGACGACGTGGACGCGCTCTGCGGCATGTGGAGGATCCTGCTGCTGGCGCTCTCCGACCTGCCGCACGCCCTTCTCGCCCGCCTCGCCGCGATGCACCCCGAGGTGGACTGGCCCTTCAGGCCCGTTCTCTCCTACCTCGCGTCGTCCGACGGCGCGCAGGGGGACCATGGGCCCTTCTCGCTGCGAGACCTGCGCGCGGAGCTGCTGCAGGGAAGGGGCTCCGACGTCCGCGCTGACGCTGCGGAGCTCGAGCGCCGCGACGCGCCGAGCGCCGATGAGGTCGAGCGGGAGTTTGCCCCGGGCGGGGCGGTCTCGCGCATGTACGAGAACATGGAGCGGCGCCCCGAGCAGGTGGCGATGGCGCGCGAGGTCGCGGAGGCGCTGGCCACGGGGACGCATCGCGCGATCGAGGCGGGGACGGGCGTGGGCAAGTCGGTGGCCTATCTGCTGCCCGAGGTTCTCTACGCGCAGCGCAACCACGTCAGCGTGGGGGTCGCGACAAAGACCAACGCGCTCACGGACCAGCTCGTCTCGCACGAGCTGCCGGCGCTCGCCGAGGCGCTGCCGGGCGGGCTCACGTTCACGAGTCTTAAGGGGTACGACCACTACCCCTGCCTCCGCCGCCTGGACCGCGCCGTCGAGGAGCCGCTCCCGCTTGACGAGGTGCCCCACGACGGGCGCTCCGACAACGCTGTCTCGTGCGACATGCTCACCGCGGTCGCGGTCACGTACGCGTTTGCGTGCCAGTCCGTGGAGGGGGACCTCGACGCGCTCGGCATACGCTGGCGCTACGTGCCGCGACAGATGCTCACGATCACCCCGGGCGAGTGCCTGCACGGCCGGTGCCCGTACTTTCCCGGGACGTGCCTGCTGCACGGCGCCCGCCGCCGTGCGGGCAGCTCGGACGTGGTGGTGACCAACCACTCGCTGCTCCTGCGCAACGTGGAGGCAGACGGGCGCATTCTGCCGCCGGTTCGCAACTGGGTGGTCGACGAGGCCCATGGCTTTGAGGCGGAGGCCCGCCGGCAGTGGGCCGTCGAGGTCTCCGGGAGCGAGGCGCGCGCCGCCTTTGAGCGCCTCGGCGGCACGCAGACGGGGGCGATTCACGCCGCCATGGTCGCCGCGATGGAGCTCGAGGGCTCCACCCTGATGGTCGGCCTGCTCACCAAGGCCGCCGCGTCGGCGGCGCGCTCGACGACGGCGACGGCCGACCTCTTCGAGGCGGTCCACGCCCTCGCCGGGATCGCCCGCAGCGACGGCGGCTACGACACCGTGACGCTGTGGCTGGACGCGTCCGTGCGCGCGAGCGCGCCGTGGGGCGAGGTTCGTGCAGCAGCCGCTGCGGCCGACGACGCGCTCGACGAGACCGTCCGCTCGCTCGCCGACGCGGTCGGGGCGCTGGAGGCGCAGGCGCCGCAGCAGGCGGCCGACCTTGCCGACCACGCGCGCGAGCTGCGCGATCTTCTCGCCGGCATACGGCTCATCTGCGACGGGACGGACGAGAGCTACGTCTACTCGGCGCAGCTCTCGCGCTCGCGCAAGCGCATCTCGTCCGAGCGGCTCGTCGCGGAGAAGCTCGACGTGGGCGCCGACCTGGCGCGGCGCTGGCTGCCGGAGATGGAGAGCGTGGTCTTCACATCCGCGACGATCGCGGTGGGCGACGACTTCTCCCACTTCGACCGCTCCGTGGGGCTCGCCGAGCTGCCGGAGGGGTCGCACCGCGACGTGCGGCTCGACTCCAGCTTTGACTTTGACGGCCACATGTCCGTGGTGGTGGCGAGCGACCTCCCGGCGCCCAACGAGCGCGGCTACCTCGACGCCCTGGAGGACCTGCTCCTCGACGTGCACGTGGCCATGGGCGGCTCGGTGCTCACGCTCTTCACCAACCGCCGTGACATGGAGCGCGTCTACGAGGGGCTGCGCCCGCGCCTGGCCGCCGCCGGGCTCGAGGTGGCCTGTCAGGAGCGCGGCAGCTCGCCGAGGCGCCTGCGCACCAAGTTCATGGCCGAGAAGAGCCTCTCACTCATGGCGCTGCGGTCGTTCTGGGAGGGCTTTGACGCCACGGGCGACACCCTGCGCTGCGTCGTCATCCCCAAGCTCCCCTTTGCGAGCCCCACCGACCCGCTGGTCCGCGAGC
Source organism: Candidatus Olsenella stercoravium (assembly GCA_019116265.1). Taxonomy (GTDB): domain Bacteria; phylum Actinomycetota; class Coriobacteriia; order Coriobacteriales; family Atopobiaceae; genus Thermophilibacter; species Thermophilibacter stercoravium. The sequence goes on from DXBZ01000145.1 coordinate 8,114, forward strand.
GCGAGGCGCGCGAGGACCGCGCGTGGTGGCGCTACTCGCTGCCGGAGGCGGTGCTCTCCGTCAAGCAGGCGGCCGGTCGGCTCATCCGGAGCTCGACCGACACGGGGGTGCTCGTGCTCGCGGACTCCCGCGTGGCGAGCAAGCGCTACGGGAGCCTGTTCGTGAAGTCGCTTCCGTCGAAGAGCGTCTCCCGGCTCGAGGCGGCCAACGTCGGCCGCTACATACGACTCTGGCGCTCGAGCCACGAGCGAGGGTGACCTCAGAGTTGCTCCCGGGCGTATGACTTGACCAGGGCCGCGACCTCCGGGTCGTCGCAGTGCGCCGAGCCGGCGCAGGCGGCGATCATGCGCGGCAGCCACATGCCGCCGTAGTAGGGGATCCTGGCCCGGACCGGCTTACCTGCGGGGGCGGAGACGACCTGCAGGTCATGCCAGGGGAGAAGGTCGAGGTAGGACGCGTCGTCAAACGAGACGTCGACCAGGCGCGCCGACGGGCCCCGGGTCTCCGGCTGCGGCGCCTCCGGGCGCCCTCCGACGGAGGCGTCCTCCATGCGGTCGAGGCGGAAGGTGCGCTCCCCGCCGCGTGCGAGGTCAAAGGCATCGAGGAACCATGCGTCGTCCTCGGTTCTGAGGGCGCTCGGCACGACGCGTCGCCGCTCCGCGTCCTTCTCGCCCGACTTGCGATACGAGAAGAGGAGCTCGCGACGGGACGCGATCGCCCGGGCGCAGCAGGAGAGCACAGCCGCGAGCGGGCCGGTTCCGGACCTGCCGGCCATGAGCCGCCGCACGAGCTCCTCGCCGACGGGCTCGGAGGAGAGCGACTCCTCGAGCGTGGCGCGGAGCGGGTCGTCGCCGGGGACGCCCAGCCGCTCGAGCGCGGCGACGAGGGCGAGCGTCTCGGCATGGGTGAGCCGCAGGCGCCGCCCGCGGACTCCGTCCGCCCCCACGAGCGTGAGGCCGCCCTCGTCCGAGACGAGCGGAAGCCCCGTTCCCCCGACGAGCGTCGAGCAGAGCACGAGCCCGACGAGCTTCTCGCCCCGCTCCTCGCTCACGCCGAGCCGCTCGGCGACGGCCGCCGCGTTGAGGGCGTCGCCCGCCTCGCTCAGGCTCGAGACGAGCGCCACGAGCTCGCGGGCTTCGTCGAGCGACCCCGGGCGCCCGGCACCGGTGGACCTAGCCGACATCGTGGGTCACCCCCTCGAGGATGCCGCGCCAGGCGGCGACGAGCGGCTCCGGCGCGATCGGCCGGATGCCCATCGCAACCGCCCAGCTTGCGGCTGCGGACACGTCGCTGACGTCGACCGCCCAGACCGCGCCGGAGCCCACTTGCTCAAAGGAGCTCTGGGAGCCTGCCGCGCGGCGAACCTCCTCCAGACGGTCCCCGTCCACGAGGAAGCGAGCCTCGCAGGCGGTCGCCCCCATCTGAAACGGGAGCCTTCTCCAGTCGGCGACGGAGAAGTCCTCGGGAATCGAGAAGGACGTCCCCTTGAGGGCCTTTGCCGCAGTGAAGCGGTCGATTCGGTAGGTCCTCGTCTGGTTCTCGCACGCGCTGCCGTCGTCGGAGACCCGTGCGGCCACGAGATAGAGGCTTCCCCGGAGTCCGAAGAAGCCGTAGGGCGCGAGCGTGCGCTCGGATGCGCGCCCCCGGGCGTCCACGTAGGTCGCGAGCGCAGCGGTCTGGTCGGTCAGGCAGGCGCAGAGCGTCTCCAGTATGCGGGAGGGGGCGAGGTCGCGCGCTCGCCCCACCGCGAGCGTCTCGGAGAAGGCGCGGGACACCTTGGCGAGCGCGAGGCGCAGGTCGTCGGCGAGCGGGAACGTGGGGTCGTCGGCAAGCGGGCGGCATGCCAGTTCGAGCGCCGCCGCCTCGGTCGCCGAGAGCTCGGCGCCCCGCGCGAACGAGCGGGCGTGGTCGGCCTCCCAGAGCGAGTCCTCCCCGGGGACGCGCCGCTCGGCGACCACGACGCCGCAGGCGGCGAGCACCGAGCGGTCGCGGGAGAAAGCGCGCCTGAAGCTGTCGGCGGAGAGCCCCGGGTAGTGGGCGCGTGCGATCTCCGAGGACCGCAGGGGCGAGCTGGCGTTCATGAAGTCGAGCGCGAGGGAGCAGATCCTTCTCGCCCGGTCGTCGTCACGCGTGAGCCTCACGGCGCCTCCCGCCCCTTTCATGTTCCCGCTCATTGAGCCTTTCGGTATCTTTCCTGCGTGAGGCAGGGACAAGACGTATACTCTTTTGATTGTATGCACGGCTCGTGACGACGCTCGCGACACTTGTGAAAAGGATGCTTCACATGGCCATGACACACGACTATCTAGACCTCCTCGACGAGAAGATCGCGATCTCCCCTGCCAACAGCGAGGAGGAGTTCCAGGCTGCGGAGGTCATCGCCGAGCTCATGGGACGACACGACGTCGAGGCGAGCGTCGAGGAGTTTAGCGCCCCCGTCGTGTCCGGCCTGGTGTCGCCGCTGCTCGCCGCCGCGTCGCTCGTGGGCATGGTGCTGGTGGGCGTGGGGGTGCTCCCCCTCACGCTGATCGGGTTCGTCCTTGCCGTCGCTCCTGCGGCGATCTCGGTCCTGCGCCTCTTTGGACGTGCCCCCCGCCTTGCGCTCGGCCCCCAGGCACAGAGCCAGAACGTCGTCGCGGTGCACCGCGCTACGGGCCCCCTCGTGACCAAGGGGAGCCGCACGATCGTGATCGCGGCCCACTATGACACCCCGCACGAGAACTTCCTCTACTCCTCGCCGGTCGCTCCCTATCTCACGCTCATCGGCAGGTTGATTGTGCCCTGCTCGTTTGTCGTCGCAGGGTGTGCCTTCATTCAGATCCTCGAGATCGGAAGAG
>DXBZ01000146.1 GCA_019116265.1 Candidatus Olsenella stercoravium
CGGGCGGTGATGTCCTCGGCGACGGCCTTGAGGCTGTCGAAGTTGGTGATGTCGTCGGTGGTGTAGCCCGCCTTCTCCAGCAGGGACGTGTTGCAGATGATGCCGTAGGACTCGATGACGTAGGCGATGCCCTTGACCTTGCCGTCGTCGCCCTTGAGCGCGTAGTCGTCCTTGGTGAGCTGGCCCATGATGTCAGTGTCATCGAGGTCGTAGCAATAGTCCTTCCAGGAGGCGAGGCCCACCGGGCCGTTGACCTGGAAGAGCGTGGGGGCGTCCGTCTTGGCCATCTCGGACTTGAGCGTGGTCTCGTACTGGCCGGAGGCGGCGGTCATGACCGTCACGGGCACGCCGGTCTCCTCGGTGTAGAGCTCGGCGAGCTCCTGCCACTGCTCGTCCTGCTCGGGCTTGAAGTTGAGATAGTAGACCTTGCCGGCGGCCTGCTTGTCTCCGCCGCCGCTCTGCTCGCCGCCGCAGCCGGCGAGCGCGACCGCACCCGCACCTGCCATGAGGCCGAGGCCTGCCTGCACGAACTGACGCCTCTTCATCAACATGACGTGCTCCCTCCTACCGCTTCTCCGAAACGCTTCCTTCCCTCCCCGAGGGCAGCATTTGGAAACGTTTCATTTCCGTTAGGTGCATTAGAGCACGCTAAAGAATGACATTCAACTGGTATTTCTTTCAGGAACCGGCTGACGGCGTTTTACTACCGTTCGCGAAACAACGACTAAAACTGGAAAGGGTTCCAATACGCCGGCAGGCTGCGCCCTCCCACCCGACCAGATCGTCGAGACGGAGGAATTACGCAAATCGGCCCGTTTTAAGGGACGGTTTTGCGTCATTCCTCCGTCTCGATGGGAGCGGGGGCGTTGTGCTCCACGGTGCGGGCGCACGAAAAAGGGGCGGCGCCCCATTGCGCCGCCCCGCCTCGTCTGTACTTTGGAACCACCCGTGTCTCTACGAATCGATGATGGACAACTGGGTATTCAACCTGGGCCCGCTTCGAGTGTTCCTGTCATCAGTCCGTTCCGAAATGCGTTTCGGAGAACGTTGGCGAGTGCGCTCGCCCCAGATGTTATAGGACCTCGGTCGCACGGTCGGCGGGCCCAAACTGCACATTCTCTTCGCTGTTCATTGGACTCGCCTCCCTCTGACGGTCGCTGGTTTGTAGCGACGCTGCCCTTGCTTACTCACCTTGTTCCCGCGCAAGCGGGGTTTACACGCTCGTATCAGAGTCGTCCGCAGGCGGTCCGTTTTTGCCGGCGGACGGCACAAACCCCACGTCACGGGCGAGAAGATCGGCAAGCTGGCGACTCGAATGGATACCGAGCAGCTCATAGCCCTGCGCCCGATAGGCGTTCACGGTACCCGCAGCCACATGCAGCGCCTCGCAGACCTCAGGGGTGCTGAGCCCGAGTGCGATCTTGAGCAGAACGTGCGCCTGCAGCTCGCCGGCGCCCCGACCACGCAGGTAGAGCACGCAGCGCTCCTCATCGAGCCGCAAGGCCTCCCGTGTCTTGGGCCACAGCAGGTGCGGCGCCAGCAGCGCGAGGGCGACCGCATGGGCGACCGGCGCGAACGCGTTCACGCTCAGCGTCTCGGAGCCCAGGCGCACCTCGAGCCCGTACCAGCCCCCGCCCACGAGCATGCCGGCGGCGGCGAGGGCAAGAAGCACGACGGAGAGCCCCGCCGTGAGTCGACGGGGGCGCACCCGCATGTCACGCAGGCGCGCGTACCCAAGAAGGACGAGCCACGGAACGACGAGCGCCGCCAAAACGGCCAGGATGCCCAGGGCCTGGGAGAGCGCCTGCTCGCTCGACACGACGACGCGCGTCAGCAGCCGCAGCGTGAGCCCCGCGCAGAGCGCCATTGCCATGAGCGGCAGCGCGCCGGAGGACGTGACGCCCATCGCGGGCGGGACGACGGCGGCGCCGACCTCACGCGGTGCGATCTCGTCGAGCGATGCCACACCGAGCTTCTCGCACGCCCGCGCGCGATAGGTGGCGACCGTCGAGGGGCTTATCGCCAGCGCCTCCGCGACCTGGGCCTGCGTGCTGCCTGTGACCAGGGCCTCGACCACCTCCCGCTCGCGCTCCGTGAGCGTCTCCGCACCGGGGCGGCAACCGAGCGGCGACGGGCTCCCCGCGTCGTCCGCAGGCGGCACCCACACGGCGAGCGCGACGCCCCAGAGCGCCCACGCCGCGTAGCGCAGCGCCCACTCGGGCCATCGCAGGGCCGCGCCGAGCCTCATGGTCCCCAGACAGCTCGCGCAGAGCACCGCAAGGTAGGCGAGAAGGGCCGCGAGCGCCGCCGCCCCCAGCGCGCGACGCCAGCGCCCCAGACGGTCACGGAGCGCCCAGGCGAGCGCCGCAGCTACGAACGCCAGCGGTATCGCCGACGTCCAGAGGTAGTATCCGAGCGGGAGGTGCCCGCCCTCCCCCATCGTCCGTACCACCCCAGGCGCCAGCAGCAGGGCGATCCCCCCTGCCGCCCACGCAGTCCCACGAAGCGCCGTCTTCGCATCCATGCTGCCTCCCGTCCGTGGCGCATTGGGGGCATCGTAGCCGCAGCGGGCCGTCTCGTCACGTCGCGAACGTTATACACGTGCCCGCGACACGGTCCTTCTCGACAAAAAACGCCCCGGGCTCGGCGCCCGGGGCGAAAAATGTTACGAACGGACTGTCCCTTTGTCACATCTACTCGGCGTCGGCGAGGGCCTTCTTGGCGACCTCGGCGATGTCGGCGAAGGTCTGCTCGTCGCTGTAGGCGATCTCGGCGAGGACCTTGCGGTCAAGCTCGACGCCAGCGAGCTTGAGGCCGTGCATCAGCTTGCTATAGGACAGGCCGTTCATGCGGGCGGCGGCATTGATGCGCTGGATCCACAGGGCGCGGAAGTCGCGCTTCTTGTTGCGACGATCGCGGTAGGCGTACTGACCGGAGTGCTGCGCCTGCTCCTTCATGCCACGGAAGGTGCGGGAACGGACTCCGTAGTAGCCCTTGGTGCGCTCGACGAGCGTCTGACGCTTCTTACGGCCGGCGACGGCGCGCTTGACTCGTGCCATATCTGATCAACTCCTCGTTGGAAACTTCACTCGAACGGCGGACTACTTGGAGCCCATGCGCTGGGAGACGGTCTTGACGTCGGCGTCGGCGATGACGGTCTCCTGACGGAAGCCGCGGATGCGCTTGGGCGACTTCTTGGTGAGGATGTGGCTCTTGAACGCCTTGGCGCGCATGATCTTGCCAGAGCCGGTGCGGCGGAAGCGCTTTGCCGTACCCTTGTGGGTCTTCATCTTGGGCATGCTAGTTCTCCTTCTCCGTGACTGCCTCGTCGTCCTTCTCGTCCTTCTTGTCAAAGGCACCCTTGATCGGGACGATGGTCATGTGCATGTTGCGGCCTTCCATGAGCGGCTTCTGCTCGACGGTCGCGACGTCCTTGAGGTCGGCGGCCAGACGGTCGAGCACGAGGCGACCCTGCTCCGGGTGGGCCATCTCACGACCGCGGAACATGATCGTGATCTTGACGCGCGCACCCTTCTTGAGGAAGCGGATGACGTGACCCTTCTTGGTCTCGTAGTCGCCCACGTCGATCTTGGGACGGAACTTCATCTCCTTGATCTCGACCTTGGCCTGGTTCTTGCGGGCGGCCTTGGCCTTGCGGTCCTGCTCGTACTTGAACTTCTTGTAGTCGAGCATCTTGCAGACGGGAGGATCGGCGTTGGGTGCGATCTCCACGAGGTCGAGACCCTGGTCGCCCGCGATGCGCAGGGCGTCGCGCACGCCAAAGAGGCCCATCTGGGAGCCGTCGACGCCAATCAGGCGACACGTGCGGGATGTGATCTCCTCATTGATGCGAGGACCGTCGTTTCTGGCTATCGTTCACACCTTCCTCTCGTCGCGGCTCGCGCCGCATAAAAAAGCCCCTGGCGCCAAGCAGCATCCAGGAGACAGCAACCGCCCTGCGTGAGGCGGTGACTACGTTGTCTGACCAGACAGCTGCCGTAAGGCGCCGTGTAGGTGGGGGCTCTCGCCCCGCTTCGCAAAACGCACACTGGGAAACATTAGCACGCGCGCCGGTCTCGGGCAAGAGGTTTTTCTCGCCCGGTCCCGGCGCGCACGTGATTCAGAAACTCTTCACAGGCCGAGAAGATCGTTCGCCCGCTAGAGGTTGAGCGAGGCCGACTGCACGTAGGTACGCGCCTGGTACTCGCGGTCCAGGTCGTAGAGGCCCTTGGGATCGCAGCCAAAGAGCTTCATGTTGGTGATCATGTCGCGGGCGTTGGTCTCCTCCTCGCCCTGCTCCTCCACGAACCAGTCGAGGAACTTCATCGTGCGGACGTCGTGCTGGGCGTGCGCGACCTCGTAGCAGTGGTGGATGAGGCTCGTGACGTACTCCTCGTGCTCGAGGCCGGCCTCCAGCGGCGCGAGGTCGCTCTCGAAGGTCTTGTCCGGCTTGGCGATGGCCTCCATCGTGGGCTTGAAGTCGTTGTCCAGCAGATAGCGACGAATGGCCAGCGCGTGGTCCATCTCCTCCTTGGCCTGGATCTCGTACCAGTTGGCAAAGCCCTTGAGGCCGCGGTCGTCGTAGTAGTCGGCAAAGGTGAGGTAGAGGTAGCTGGAGTACAGCTCCTTGTTGATCTGGTCGTTGAGGACGGTGGTGACCTCGTTGGAAAGCGCCATGGATGGTCCCTTCTCTCGGATGGCTTCGAACACGCTAACTATATACCCCGCAGGCGACAGAAACCCTCCGTCTGCTATAGTTCTTCTCACGCGCTGTGCGCGAAGCGCCCTCGTGCCCGAGTGGCGGAATTGGCAGACGCGGCGGTCTCAAAAACCGCTGAGGCAACTCATGCGGGTTCGAGCCCCGCCTCGGGCACCAATCCTTTCCACTTTCCCGCCCGCTAACCCAAACCCTTTCGCAGTTTGGGTTCATTTTTGGACGAGAAGTACCTCTATAAGAAACTTGTCCAACCCGCTACCTGCGGCTTTATGGATAGGAAGACGCGCTCGAACGCAGGGGTGAACCCAAACCTCGGAGAGGGCCGCCTAACGCAGGAACGGATTCGTGGCGAGTTCCCGCGCCATCGTGGTGGCCGGCCCGTGGCCGCAGAACAGCGTGGTCTCGGGGGCGATCTCCGCCGCCATGCGCGCGAGGGAAGCCATGATCGTGGCCTCGTCGCCGCCCCTGAGATCAGTTCGACCATGACTCCCCGGAAAGAGCGTGTCGCCCACGAAGGCAATGCCCTCGGCGCTGCCGCCGCCCACGAGCACGATGCCGCCCGGGGTGTGGCCGGGCGTCTCCATGACGGTGAAGGTGGCCGTGCCCACCGTGAGGACGTCGCCCTCGGCGAGCGTGCGGTCGGGGTCGGGCGCGTTGTCGTCGTAGCTGCGACCGACCTCGCTCATCTCGCCCGCATGACGCGCGAGCTCGGCATCGGCCGCGTGGATCGCAAAGGGCGCGCCCGTGGCGCGCACGAGGGCCGCCACGCCGCCCACGTGGTCGCCGTGGCCGTGGGTGGCCGCCACGCAGGTGACGCGCACGTCGTCGAGGACGGTCGCGAGCTGTGCGCCGGAGCCGCCGGGGTCCACGACCAGGCACTCCCCCTCGCTCACGTAGGCAAGGCAGTTGGTCTGGAGCGGCGTCACCACGTAGCGCCGCAGCTCGTCGGTCTTCTCGCCCATCACTTCACCCGCTGCTTCATCTGGTTGGCGCCCTCGCCGGGCATGATGCGGCGCGCGTCAAAGACCGAGGGGACGCGGCTCACGGCGGAGAGCAGCACGTCGAGCAGGCTCGCGTCGGAGATCGCCACGAGGAAGCGCAGGCGCGCCACGCCCTGGGCCGTGGTCTGCGTGGCCGCGGAGAGGATGTTGGCGCCGGCGTCGCCCACGGCGACGGTGATGTCGCGCAGGAGGCCCATGCGGTCGGTGGCCTCCACGACGATCTCAACGCGGAACTCCGTGGCGCCGGAGGTGTCCCAGGCGACCTCGATCATGCGGTCGGGGTTCTTCATGAGGTCGGCCACGTTGGGGCAGTTGGCGCGGTGCACCGAGACGCCGCGGCCGCGCGTGACAAAGCCCACGATCTCGTCGCCCGCCACGGGGTTGCAGCAGTGCGCAAGATGGACGAGAAGGTCGGGGTCGCCCTTGACCACCACGCCGCAGTTGCTGCGCTTGCGGCGGCCCTTGGCCGCCTGGGTCATGGCGTAGGACTGCATGACCGGCGCGCCTGACGACATGGCGCGCTCGTGGGCCGCCTGGCGCTCCGCCTCGGCCGCCTGCGCGGCCAGCTGCTCGGGCGATCCCTCCTCGAGGATCTCCTCGATGCGGTTGGCGGCCTGCTTGACCGAGACCTTGCCGGTGTGGACGCTCGCGAAGAGGTCCTCGGCACTGCGCAGCTCAAACTGCTCGCAGACGCGCTCGATCGCCTTGACCGTACGGCGCGTGGAGATGCCGTAGCCGCGCTTGCGCAGCTCGTGGGCAAGCTCGGTGCGCCCCTGCTCGGCGTCGTCGTTCTTGGTCTGCGTCGAGAAGTACTTGCGGATCTTGGCGCGGCTCGACGGCATGGCAACGAGCGCCATCCAGTCCCGACTGGGCTTGGCGTTCTTGTTGGTGAGGACCTCCACGCGGTCGCCCATCTGCAGCTTGTAGGACAGCGGCACCACCGCGCCGTTGACCTTGGCGCCCACGCAGTGGTTGCCCACCTCGGTGTGGACCGCGTAGGCAAAGTCGAGCGGCGTGGCGTCGCGGCGCAGGCTCATGACCTCGCCCTTGGGGGTGAAGACGAAGATCTCGTGCTCAAAGAGGTCAACGCGCAGATTGTCGAGGAACTCGTGCGGGTCGTCGATGTCGTCCTCGGCGGCCCAGTCGAGCGTCTTGCGGATCCAGTTGATCGTGGAGTCGATCGCGCGGTCCTCGGCGCTCATGCGGCCGCGCGAGTTGCCCTCCTTCTTGTAGAGCCAGTGCGCGGCGATGCCGTACTCGGAGGCCTCGTGCATCTCGGCCGTGCGGATCTGGATCTCTATGGGCTTGCCGTCGGGGCCCACCACGGTGGTGTGCAGGCTCTGGTAGAGGTTGGCCTTGGGCGTGGCGATGTAGTCCTTGAAGCGGCCCGGCATCGGGTTCCAGAGGGAGTGGACGGCGCCGAGCGCGGAGTAGCAGTCGCCCACCGACTGCGTGATCACGCGCAGGGCGATGAGGTCGTAGATGTCGGCGAACTCGCGGCCCTTGCGCGTCATCTTCTGGTAGATGCTCCAGAGGTGCTTGGGGCGGCCGGTGATCTGGTAGCCCGTGAGGCCGGCGGCCTTGAGCTCGTCGTCGAGGGTCTTGATGGCGGCCTCGGTGTCCTCCTCGCGCTGGGCGCGCGAGTCCTGGACCATGCGGGCGACACGCTGGTACTCCTCGGGCTCGAGCCAGAAGAACGCCAGGTCCTCGAGCTCCCACTTGACCGAGGAGATGCCCAGACGGTCGGCGAGCGGCGCGTAGACGTCCATCGTCTCGCGCGCCTTGAACTGGCGGCGATCGGGCGGCAGGGCGGCGAGCGTGCGCATGTTGTGCAGGCGGTCAGCCAGCTTGATGATGACGACGCGGATGTCGCGGCTCATGGCCAGGAACATCTTGCGGAGGTTCCACGCCTGCTTGGCGTCCATCGAGCTCACCTGGATCGAGGTGAGCTTGGTCACGCCGTCAACGAGGTCGGCAACCGTGGGGCCAAAGAGCTCGGCGACCTGGTCCTTGGTGGCGGGGGTGTCCTCAACCGTGTCGTGGAGCAGCGCCGCGCAGATCGTGTCCTCGTCCATGCGCAGGTCGTGCGCCAGGATGAGCGCGACCTCCACGGGATGGTTGATGTAGGGCTCGCCGGAGCGGCGACGCTGGTCGCGGTGGTACTCGGCGGCAAAGCGGTACGCGCGGTCGACCTTCTCGCACCCCTCGTCGTCGAGATAGGCGGCGCAGGCGGACTGCAGCAGGCGGAAGTTGGCGGCATCGGGGGCAGCCTTCTTCGCGCGCTTGCCCTCGGGCAGGGGCTGCGGGGCAGCGGGCCTCGGCGCCCCGTTCTGCAGGGAGGCGGGCTGCGGCGCCCGGACCTCGTTGTCGCTCGTGCTCATGTCTCCCCCTTCCCCCACTAGACGATGATACCGAAGTCCGGGGAGATGGGGTGCCGGATGCCGGCGAGAAGCTCCTCGGCGGGCGCGCGGAGGGCCCAGGCGCAGAAGTCCTCGAAGGCGTCGCGCGCACGGAGCCCCTCGAGGTAGCAGGCGGACTGTGTGAGCTCCATACGCTCCGGGGAGGGCGCCATGCTCACCGTGCGGGACTCCCCCCAGCCGGACACGGAGCAAAAGCCCAGCTCGGAGAAAATCGTGAGCGCCGAGGAGACCTCGCGCTCGTCGATGGCAGAGATCGAGGCGCGCTGCGTGGCGGCCTCGGCGATTGCCGCGTCGTCGAGGGCGACGGGGCCGTCCGCGCGGAAGAGACGGCTCAGCGTGCGGTAGACGAGCACGAGGTCGTCTCGCGAGGGGGCGGCCGACGCCAGGATGCGCTGGCCGAGCGAGACGTCGCGCGGGCCAAAGAGCAGGTGCACCGTGGCATCCGCGCCGTCACGGCCGGCACGCCCACTCATCTGGTTGAACTCCACGCGACCGAGCGGGAGTCCGTAGAGCACCACGTGGCGGATCCCCGGGAGGTTCACGCCCTCGCCGAAGGCGCTCGTCGAGACGATGCAGGTGAGCCCGTCGCCGCGGAAGGCCCGCTCCACGCGGCCGCGGACCGCCCGGGAGAGGCCGGCGTGGTAGAAGGCCGTGCGCGCGGCGAGCTCGGGGACGCGGTGGCGCAGGGTGCGCACCAGGGAGACCGCCTGGTCGCGCGAGGGTGCGTAGACCACGCACTTCTCGCCCCGGGCGACGATGCTCACGAGGGCGGCCTCGCGGTCGCGCAGCTCGCGCCCGTCGTCCACGAGGAGGTTCTCGCGGCTCTCCAGGTCGCAAATCACGTCGGTGCGGTCGATGCCCGCGAGCGCGCAGATGCGCTCCGCCACGTCCGGGGCGGCCGTCGCCGTGACGGCGAGCGTCACGGGGTCGCCGAGCTCGGCGCGTATGGCGGGAAGCTCCAGGTAGGCCTCGCGGCTGCCGAGGGCCGCGAGCCCCGCGTGGTGCGCCTCGTCGATGACGAGGAACGAGACCCTGCCCGACCGCGCGAAGTCGGAGCGGTGCAGGGCGAGAAACTCGGGCGTGGTGAGGACGATGTCGGCGCTGCCGTCGGCGAGGGCGCCGAACACGCGGGCGCGCTCGGGGCCGGGGGTCTCCCCGGTCAGGACCTCCGCCGCCACGCCCACGTCGGCGAGCTGCTCGCGCAGGTGGAAGGCCTGGTCGGCGACAAGGGCGCGCAGCGGGTAGACGAAGACGCTCGCCCGGTCGCGCGCGATGGCCTCGCGGGCCGCGTGGAGGTGGAACACGAGCGACTTGCCGCGCCCGGTGGCCATGACCGCCAGGCACGAGCGCCCGGCGGCGAGCGTCTCGAGGGCGCGGATCTGCGCCGGCAGCAGTGCGCGGTCGCCAATGAGGCAGGCGCGCAGGGCGTCGGTGAGCGCGGCGTCGTCCAGGCGCGCGAGCTCGGCGCGGCGGGCATGGGCGTCGGGGGCATCGGGGGCGGGAGCGTCCTTCTCGCCCTGGGAGGGATCGTCCTCGTCGGCGTGATTGCCGGGCTCTCCCCCGTCGCGCAGCAGGAGGTCCTTGACCATGAGCTTGGGCTTGGTGCGTCCCTGCCAGGTCTCGTTGACGGCCTCAAAGACGACGTCGACGACGCCGTCCCAGGCGCAGGAGCGCTCGGCGTCGGGGGCGCGGAAGAAGATCGCGGGCACGGAGCTTGCGCCGTCCGTGGCAACAAAGCGCAGGTGAGAGAGGTCGGCGCCCACGCACGCGCGATTGCGCATGGTGACGCCGCAGACGGCGAGCAGCGGACGCTTGTTGCCCTGGCCAAAGGGTTGGAGGCGCTCGAGGGCGTCGATCGTCTCGACGGTGAGCTCGGAGAGGGAGACCACGGCCGTCACCTCGCCGACGTCCTCGAACTGCTCGGCGGGCAGCTCGGCGAGGACGGCCCCGAGGCGCGCACGGAACTCGTCCAGGCGCGACGCCTCGCAGGTGACGCCCACCGCGCCCGCATGACCGCCAAAGCGCACGAGCACGTCGGAGCACTGCTCGACGGCATGGAAGAGGTCGACGGAGCCGACCGAGCGGCCGGAGCCGCGCGCGATCCCGTCCGAGATGGAGAAGACGATCGAGGGCACGTGGTAGCGGTTCACCAGGCGCGAGGCGACGATGCCCTTCACGCCCTCGTGCCAGCCCTCTCCGCCGACCACGACCGTGCGGCCGCCGTCGTAGGTGCGCGCGGCCTCCGCGAGCGCGGCGTCGGCGAGCGCGGCCTCGACCTCGCGGCGCTCGGTGTTCACGGCCTCGAGGCGCGCCGCGAGCGTGGCGGCCTCGGCCGAGTCGTCGGTGAGCAGGAGCTCGAGCGCGACGTCGGTCGAGCCCATGCGACCTGCGGCGTTGAGGCGCGGGATGATCGAGAAGGGCAGGTCGTCGGGACGGACCACGGCGAGGTCGCACCCTGCGGTGGCGGCGAGCGCGACCAGGCCGGGACGGGTGGCGCGGCGCATGCGCTCGACGCCCTCGGCGACGAGCGCGCGGTTCTCGCCCGCGAGCAGCATCATGTCCGAGAGGGTGCCGAGGGCCGCGACGTCCACGTAACGCCGCCAGAGGTCGGGGCGGCCCCGCCTGCGCCCGAGCTCGCAGACGAGCTTGAGGGCCACGCCCGCGCCGGCGAGCTCGCGCGAGGGGCAGTCGGCCGAGAGCTTGGGGTCGGTCACCGGCACGCCCTCGGGAACCAGGTCGGCGGGCTCGTGGTGGTCGGTCACGACCACGTCGACGCCGTTGTCGCACAGCCAGGCGACCTCGTTGGCGGCGGCGATGCCGTTGTCGACGGTCACCACGAGGTCGGGGTCGCACGCCTCGCGCACACGGGCGAGCGCCTCGCGCGAGAGGCCGTAGCCCTCGCCAAAGCGATGCGGGATGAACGGGTGGACCGTGGCGCCCAGCTCGCGCAGGGCGAGCGTGAGCAGGCAGGTCGACGTCATGCCGTCGACGTCGAAGTCACCGAAGACGGCGATGGTCTCGCGCGCGTCCAGCGCCCGCCCGAGGCGCGTCGCCGCCGCGTCCATGCCCGGGATGCAGAGCGGATCCTCCCAGGAGGCGTCGAGCGAGGGCGCGAGAAAGGCGCGCGCGTCGTCGGCGTCCGCGTGGCCGCGGGCAACGAGCACGCGTGCGACGAGGGGCGGGACGCCCAGCTCGGCGGCGAGCACGCGCTCGGCGGCGGCGTCCGCGGGCAGCACCGACCAGCGGCGGCTCTCGGCGAGGCCGGCCATGCTAGCGGCCCTCCCGCATCGTGGTACGGCTGGGTCGGCTCCCGGCGAAGCGCGCCGGGGCCGGGTTCACTCTGTCTGTCATGTCTGTTCTCTCGTGCCTGGGCGCCTCGCGCCCCGTCTGTTGATCGCGCTCGATTGTACCAGAGCCGCCGGACGTCAACCCGACGTGCCCGCGGACGGTCGGAGGGTGCTTAGGAATCTCCCCCAGATACGACGTGGCGAGAAGAACGCTCTGAAAACCGCTCCGTTTACGAAAAAGTGGCGGTTCCAGGTTCTTCTCGCCAGGCGAATCCTGCGGATATGTCGTCGGGAGCGGCGGCATCTCCGTAGATCGAGCCCATTTCTATGCGCAATTTGGCCGCCGTCGTAGATGGCCGCGATTCCTGAGCGCTGCGCTGCGCTACCAGTCCTGAGCCGCCGGCGACGCCATCCAGTCCTCCAGGAACGCGGCATAGGTGCCGGCGAGCACGGCCTCACGGGCGCGCCGCATGAGGTCGAGCAGGAAGTGGATGTTGTGCTGGGAGATGAGGATGCCGGCGAGCATCTCGTGCTGGCGCACGAGGTGGTACAGGTAGGCGCGCGAGAAGCCCTGCGCGCACACGGGGCAGGTGCAGGCCTCGTCGATGGGGCGCGCGTCGTGGGTGAACCGGGCGTGGCGGAAGTTGAGGCGCCCCTCGCTCGTGAACGCGGAGCCGGTGCGGGCCGTGCGGGTGGGCAGCACGCAGTCGAACATGTCCACGCCACAGGCGACGGCGCGCACGAGCGTGGTGGGGTTGCCCACGCCCATGAGGTAGCGCGGCTTGGAGCGCGGCATGTGCTCGCTGACCAGCGGCGCGAGCGTCTCGAACATGGTCTCGTGGTCCTCGCCCACCGAGTAGCCGCCGATGCCGTAGCCGGGGAAGTCACCGATCTCCTCCAGGTGACGCAGGCTGCGGAGGCGCAGGTCCAGGTGCATGCCACCCTGAACGATGCCAAAGAGCGCCTGGTCGGGGCGGGCGTGGGCGGCGTAGCAGCGCTCCGCCCAGCGGCTCGAGAGCTCCACGGAGCGCGCGACCTTGGCGCGCGGGGCTGGGTAGCCCACGCACTGGTCGAGCTGCATCACGATGTCGGCGCCCAGCTTCTGGGCGATGTCCATGTTGTCCTCGGGCGTCCAGGAGACCCAGCGGCCGTCGTAGTCCACCGCGCGGAAGCGCACGCCGTCGTCGGAGAGCTTGCAGAACTCCTCGTGGGAGAAGACCTGGAAGCCGCCGGAGTCGGTGAGGATGGGGCCGTCCCAGCGCATGAAGTTGTGCAGGCCGCCCATCTCGGCCACGAGGTCGGCGCCCGGGCGCATGGAGAGGTGGTAGGTGTTGGCGAGCAGGATCTTGGTGCCGAGCTCGCGCAAGGTGGAGGGCATGAGCCCCTTGACCGTCGCCTTGGTGCCCACGGGCATGAAGATCGGCGTGGGGACGTCACCGTGCGGGGTGTGCAGGACGCCGGCGCGCGCGTGGGTGCCGGTGTCCTCGGCGACGATGTCGTAGGTGAAGAGGCTCTGGTCCATGATGTCTCCGCTCGTGGGAATCGACTGGCGCGAGGACCCATCGTAGCCGACTTCGCGGCGTCGCAGGCGCGCGCCAGAAAAACGCCGGTTTTGGGGAGCGCGTTTTTCGGACGGCCCTTTCTGTCATGGCCCGCCTGGTTGTGGGAAACCTTTTTATGAGCCGAGGCCGAGAAGAGCCACTTTTGCGTTGATTGGGACCTCGGACAAAATCTCGGACCAAGCTTGGTCCAGGAGGGAGTCCGATGTACACCAGGGAGGAGCGCGAGGGGATCCTCTGGGAGTTCCATCGCAGCGGCATGAGCG
>DXBZ01000147.1 GCA_019116265.1 Candidatus Olsenella stercoravium
GACAGGGGCCGTACCCCAAGGAGGAGCGCGCGCCCTCCGCCCCGTTCGCGCCCTTTATCCCATATTCGCGTCTACGGGTAAAGAAGCGCGGCCACTGCGCGAGAAGTGGCAACTTCAATATAGGAGGAGGACTCATGCCCAACGCGTACCAGAACATGACCGACGCCGCCCTCGACGCCGCCATAGCAGAGCTCGAGGCCCAGGCGGACGACCTACGCGCCCTCAACCTCAAGCTCGACATGGCCCGCGGCAAGCCGAGCCCCGAGCAGACCGCGCTCTCCAAGCCCATGCTCGACCTGCTCTCCGCCGACACCGACCTCCGCGACCAGGGCGTGGACGCCGACAACTACGGCGCCCCCGACGGCCTGCCCTCCGCCCGCGCCCTTGCGGCGGAGCTCCTCGGCGTTGACCCCGCCAACGTCTCCGTCATTGGCTCCTCGAGCCTCAACCTCATGTACGACTGCGTGGAGCACGGCTACGTCCACGGCATCGGCGGCAACGAGCCCTGGTGCAAGCAGGGTGTCGTCAAGTTCCTCTGCCCCGCGCCCGGCTACGACCGCCACTTCACCGTGACCGAGAGCTTTGGCATCCAGAACGTGCCCGTCCCCATGCGCGAGGACGGCCCTGACATGGACGTCGTCCGCGAGTACGTGGAGAAGGACGCCACGGTCAAGGGCATCTGGTGCGTGCCCAAGTACGCCAACCCCACCGGCGTGACCTACTCCGATGACGTGGTGCGCGCCTTTGCCGCGCTGCGCCCGGCCGCGCCCGACTTCCGCATCTTCTGGGACAACGCCTACGCCGTCCACACCTTCGACGGTGAGGGCGATGAGCTCATGAACATCTTCGACGCCCTCGCCGAGCAGGGGGACGAGAAGAACCTCGTCTATGAGTTTGCCTCCACGGCCAAGGTGACCTTCCCCAGCTCCGGCATGGCCTGGGTCACCGCGAGCCCCGCGGACATGGCGGAGCTGCGCCGCGCCTTCTCTGCCATGCGCGTCTCCCCGGAGAAGATCTCCCAGCTCGCGCACGTCCGCTTCCTCAAGGACGCCGCCGGCGTGGCCGAGCACATGAGGCGGCACGCCGCGCTCGTGGCGCCGCGCTTTGCCCTCGTGGAGGAGAAGCTCTCCGCCGGCCTGGGCGAGCTGGGCTGCGCCACCTGGACGCACCCCAAGGGCGGCTACTTCGTCTCGTTTGAGGGCCCGAGGGGCTCGGCCAAGGCAATCGTCGAGCTCGCGGCCGAGCTGGGCGTCACGCTCACGCCGGCCGGCGCGCCCTGGCCCTACGGCCGCGACCCCGAAGACACCAACATCCGCATCGCCCCCACCTACCCCTCGCTCGAGGAGCTCGGCCAGGCGCTCGACGTCTTTGTCGTGGCGGTCAAGCTCGTCTCCGCGCGCCTCGCCCGCTCCGAGCGCGCCTAGGGGCCGATCGGGGTCTCCTCTGGGGAACTTCTGTTATTATCGCCGCGGCGCGGTCCCGCCACGACCCGCGCGCCGCGCCGTGGCATACTCTTAGATTTCGTGGCGCGCACGCGCCGAGGCAAGGCTGGGAGATTCTGGGCAATGGCAAAGACGAAGAAGCGTCAGGGCTCCAAGAAGAAGGGGCAGCAGGCGGACGAGAAGAACCTCAAGAAGGCGCGCAAGCCGGGTGAGCTCTCGACCTTCCAGAGGGTCGTCATCATCCTCTTCATCGTCGTCTTTGCGCTCTCCACGCTCGCCGGCGCGCTGGCCTCCGTCGTCCAGAGCGGCCAGACCATCGAGTACAACGTCGACTACATTGACTCGCAGTACACCGACTACGTGGCCGACCTCGAGTCCCAGCTCGAGAGTGACCCGGAGAACACCGAGACGCTGCTCGCGACCGCCCGTGCGTGCTCCTCGTGGGGCAGCTCGGTCATGATGCTCGCCGCCTCCGACGAGGAGTCGAGCCACGGCACGGAGCTCATGCAGCGCGCGATCGGCTACTACGACCGCTACCTCGAGCTCGACAACGCCTCTGACGCCCGCTCCGAGCGCGCCATGTGCGAGTACTACCTCGGCGACCTCGAGACGGCGACCGCCGACCTCGAGGCAGTCACGACCGACGACCCCGAGTACGCACCCGCCTGGTACGACCTCGGCTCGCTCTACGAGGCGCAGGACCTGACCGACGAGGCCGTCGCCGCCTACCAGAAGGCCGCCGAGCTCGATCCCGATGACGAGCAGGGCGTGGGCTCAAACGCCCAGGCGCGCGTCGACTCGCTCACGGGTGCGACGGATGACGGCACGGCCGAGGACGCGACCGGAGACGAGGCCGCTGCCGACGCCTCCGACACCGATGCCCCCGCCGAGGCGGGGGAGACCGAAGACACCAGCTCCTCACAGGCGAGCGAGTAGCCCGCCTGGGAGAAAGGAGAGACCAATGAGCCTAGAGATCACGACGGCCGCCGATGGTGCGAACCGCGTCCTGAGCGTTGCGGGGGAGGTAGACGTCTCCTGCGCCGACGAGCTTCGTGCGGCGATTGACGGGCAGGTTGCCCAGGGCGTCTCGGGCGAGCTCGTCGTCGACCTCGCCGAGGTGCCCTATATCGACTCCACGGGCATCGGCGTGCTCGTTGGCGCGGCGCACCGCGTCGCGGAGGCGGGCGGCACGCTCGTCGTGGCGCGGCCCCAGCGCAACGTGGCCCGCGTCCTGGGCCTGCTCGGCGTTCAGGCCGACCTCAACATCCGTGAGGCCTAGAGGGCCTGCTGACGCGACCATAGAAACGGGAGGATACCTTCGGTGTTTGGCATCGGTGAGACAGAGCTCGTCCTCATAGTGCTCTTTGCGTTCATGATCTTTGGCCCGGACAAGCTCCCGGGCATGGGTCGCACGCTCGGACGGGCCCTGCGGCAGTTCAAGAGCGCCCAGGAGGGCTTCACTGAGGTCGTTCAGACCAACATCATGGACCCTGCGGCCGAGGCCCTGAGCGACACGCCCAAGAAGCCCAACCGCAACCGCGCCGCCGAGCTCGAGGACGACGCCGATCTCGAGGGCGCCGAGGGCGAGGAGGCCCCGCGCCCCAAGCGCACCGAGACCTTCGCCGAGCGCAAGAAGCGCCTCGCCGAGGAGAAGGCCGCCCGCCAGGCCGCCGAGGCGGAGGCCGAGGCCGAGAAGGACGCCGACCTCGCCGAGACGGCCGACGACTCCGACACCGCCCCCGCCGAAGGCGCGGACGACCCCCAAC
>DXBZ01000012.1 GCA_019116265.1 Candidatus Olsenella stercoravium
CCGCCGGTGTCTTCCAGATCGAGTCCGCGGGCATGACCTCCACGATCAAGAACATGCGGCCGACCGAGTACAAGCAGGTCGTGGCTCTTATCGCCCTCTACCGACCGGGCCCGCTCGGCGCCGGCATGGTCACGAGCTACATCAACCGCATGAACGGCAAGGAACCCGCCGTCTCCTACGACCCGCGCCTCGACGACATCCTCGGTGAGACCTATGGCACCATGGTCTACCAGGAGCAGGTCATGAAGATCTCGATGAAGATGTCGGGGTTTTCTGCCGGCGAGTCCGACTCTCGCATCAGAAAGCCCGTGGCCAAGAAGAAGATCAAGCTCCTCACGGATACCGTCTTCCACTGGGACGACGGCAAGGACGAGACCACCTACGACCACTGGATGAACGGCGCCGTCCAAAACGACTACAAGAAGGAGACGGCCCAGAAGATCTGGGACGATGTCCTGGAGTTTGCGTCCTACGCCTTCAACAAGAGCCACTCTGCGGGCTATGCCATCCTCGTCATGCAGACGGCCTGGCTCAAGGCCCACTACCCCAAGGAGTACATGGCGTCGGTCCTGACGTCCTACATGGGCAAGACCGACAAGATCGTCCACTATGTCACAGCCTACCGCCACGAGGGCGTGGCCATCCTGCCGCCCGACATCAACGAGTCCGGCCGCGACTTCACGGCCGTTCCCGAGGGCGTGCGCTTTGGCTTTGCCGGCATCCGCGGCGTGGGCGAGGGCGTGGGCGAGGCGATCATGGAGGAGCGCGAGAAGGGCGGCCCCTTCAAGAACCTCCACGACTTTGTGGACCGCATGGACACGTCCCAGGCCAACCGCCGCGTGGTCGAGGCGCTCATCTGCTCCGGCGCCTTTGACTCCACGGGTTACACGCGCATGCAGCTCATGCGCTTTGTTGACAAGGCCAATCCCGAGAACATCATCGACGCCGCCACGCGTCGTCAGAAGGTGCGCGCGAGCGGACAGATCTCGCTCTTCGACCTCTTTGGCGACATGGAGGGCTCCGGCTTCGAGGAAGAGGTCCCCGAGCCCGACGGCGTGGAGTGGGACCGCTCGGTCAAGCTCGCCAAGGAGCACGAGGTCCTCGGCCTCTACGTCTCGGACCACCCGCTGCGCCCCTACGAGTACGCGCTCGCCAAGAACCGCGACTACACGATCGCCGACATCGAGGTCGCCGAGGAGTACGCCGACGCATCAGGCGCCGTCCACGAGCGCTTCAAGGTGCCCGAGGGCAAGGTCATCCGCCTGGCGGGCATGGTGTCCGCCATGCAGAAGAAGACCACCAAGAACGGCGACTCCATGGCCATCGTCACGCTCGAGGACATGGAGGGCGAGGTCACGCTCGTCGTCTTCCCCAAGCTCTACAAGAAGTGCGCCGCCACACTCGCCGGACAGGTGGACGAGGAGACCGGCGAGAGCGCCGGCGACGTCTTCGTGAAGGTGGAGGGCAAGCTCGAGCGCTCCGACCGCGGTAACCAGATCATCTGCATGGCGGTGGAGCCGCTCGTGCTGGACGAGAAGAGCAACCGCCCCAAGGTGCTCGAGGTGAACATCCCGGCGTCGCTGCTCACGCGCCCCTACATGGACAGCCTGGGCGAGGTGCTCGGCCGCTACCCGGGCCTCGACCGCGTGGAGCTGCGGGTGGAGGCTACCTCCGGCGACGTCATGCGCATGGAGCTGCCCTGCCGGATCGACGCGCGCAACATGGTCCTTCTCGCCGAGATGGTCGACCTCGTGGGCCGTCAGGGCAAGGTGCTCGTGGCGTAGGGGTCCCTCTCGCCCGCGCGGCGCCGGATCCGTGCCAAGTCGGCTCGCTCTTACAGGGCGCGCAGCCAGGCGAGGTAGGCGGCGGCGCTGGCCTCGAGCTCGTCGTCTGAAAGGGCGCCCTCGGTGCCAAAGAGCGTGAACGGCTCGGCCACGCAGGTCGCGCCCACGTAGTTGGCCGTCGCGCGGAAGGGGACGATTACCTCGGCGGGCGTAAAGCCCACGGTGCCCTCGCGGCGGTAGTTGGCCTCGACGTCGCCTGCGCACATGGCCACGGCAAAGCGCTTGCCCGCGAGCATGCGCCCGGGCTCGCCGGGCCCCGCCGCCTCGCCGCCGTAGGCCCAGCCGAGACCGTAGACCTCGTCGGTCCAGGTGCGCAGCAGCGCCGGCGCGCTGTACCAGTAGACCGGGAACTGAAAGACGATCGTGTCGTGTGCGGCGAGAGCCTCCCGCTCGACCTCCACGTCCTTCTCGACCAGCGTGCCCGCAGGGTAGAGCGCGTAGAGGTCGCGCACGACGAACTCGTCCGGGTGGGCGGCGAGCTCGCGGGCCCAGCGCCGGTTCACCCTGCTCGTGCCGGAGAGGCTGGGATGGGCAACGATCACGAGCGTGCGCGGGTCTGTGGCCACGGCGGCTCCCTTCGTCGAGTGGTCCTGGGGACAGTATGCCGCACAGAAATCGCGTCCATCTACGGCAGGGCGAGAAAAGCGCTCAGGAAATCGCTCGGTATACGGAGCGACCACCTCCAGAGAGCCCGCCGACCCGTGAACGGGCAACATTTCTGCGCGCAGATCGTGTTCGGACGGGTTTTCAGGCGCTCGCACCGAGGCGCGCCGTAGAGGGAGCGATTTCCTTTGCGCTCTTTGTGCTCTCGCCCGCCGTCTGCCCTTTTTGGCTTAGTGACCGACCCAAAGGGGTAGAAGAGGGTCAACGGGCGCAGAGGGCGCCCGACCCCTTGAGAGAGAGGACCCGCCATGGCCGAGGTCAAATTCTATCGCTGCAACCACTGCGGCAACATCGTGGCCGTCGTGAAGGACGGCGGCGTCACGCCGAGCTGCTGCGGCGAGCCGATGGAGCTGCTCGTGGCCGGCTCCACCGACGCCGCCACCGAGAAGCACGTGCCGGTGGTCGAGAAGGACGGCAACCACATCGTCGTGCGCGTGGGCGAGGTGGCCCATCCCATGACCGAGGAGCACTACATCGAGTGGATCGCGCTGGTCACCGACGGCAAGCTCTGCCTCAAGCACCTCGCGCCGGGCGACGAGCCCACGACCAAGTTTGGCGCCTGTTGCTCCGAGGGCGGCACGGTCTACGCCTACTGCAACCTGCACGGACTGTGGAGGGCAGAGGTCTAGGTCGTCGTGACAGACGTCCGCGTGCCCCTGGAGAGGCCCCGGTGACGGGGCCTTTTTCAGCGGTCGAGAAGGGACGTGTCGCCTTGGCGTTGGTTTGTCCCGGCACCGCCGCGAGGGACGGGCGCGCCCGCGCTCCCGGGTATCTACGGGGCAGTGCGCCGGCGCATGGGGCGCCGGCCCCAGGAGAGAGGACCAGCCATGACCGAGACCAAGTTCTACCACTGCAACCACTGTGGCAACGTGGTGGTGACCGTGAGCGATGGGGGCAAGACGCCGGACTGCTGCGGCGATCCGATGGAGCTGCTCGTCGCCCAGACCGAGGGACCCGGCGCCGAGCGTCACGTCCCCGTGGTCACCAGAGACGACGGCCGAATCGTCGTGCGCGTGGGCGAGGTGCGCCACGACATGGTCGCCGAGCACCTCATCGAGTGGATTGCGCTCGAGTGCGACGGGCGCCTCTGCCTCAAGTTCCTGAGGTGGGAGGAGGAGCCGAGGGCCGCGTTTGGCTCCTGCGGCGCCGCCGGCGGGACCGTGTACGCCTACTGCAACCTGCACGGACTGTGGAAGGCCGAGCTCTAGCGAGCTTGGGTACAACCGACTCGACGGGCCCCGGCGACGGGGCCCTTTCGTATGTGTCGCGCCGCTGTGCGACAATGGGGGAAAGAAGACGAGAGGGGAGCGCATGAGAATCGCGATCGCTCAGATGGAGACCCGCGCCGGGGACTTTGCCCAGACGGGGCGCCGCATGGTCGAGTACGCGCGCCGAGCTGCGGACGCAGGCGCCGACCTGCTGCTCTTTCCCATGGCCGCGCTCTGTGGGGTCACGCCGGTGCAGCGAGCGGAGCGCGAGGGGTTTCTGCTGGACCTCATGGAGTGTCTGCTGCTCCTCGTTGACGAGCTTGCGTGCCCGTGCCTGGTCCCCCTGCTCATAGACACCGACGAGGCCCCGCTGGCCGAGGCGCTGCTGATCGACGAGGGCGAGCTCAGGCCCGTGCGCCTCGCCGCCCGCCTAGACGCGATGGCCGCCGGGGACGGGGACGCCCCCGCAGACGACGCCCTTCCCGAGATCGCCTTCCGCGGCGCCCGCCTGGGCGTGGCCTTCACCTACGATGACCTTGACG
>DXBZ01000148.1 GCA_019116265.1 Candidatus Olsenella stercoravium
GAGCGGGATGACGTCGAGCACGGGCACGTCGGCCTCGTGCGCAAACGCAAGGTGCGCGAGCTCGTAGACGTTGGCCACGTCCTCGGCCGAGCGCGTGAACGAGATGATGTAGCGGCGGGCGGCGTCCACGCCGTTCTTGCGCTGGATCTGCGAGATCGCACGGAAGGTGTCGAGCACCTCGCGCGTCATGGGCGCGAGCTCGCCGCGCTCGCCCCAGCGACCGTGCTCGCGGATGTCCTCGAGGGCGCGGGCGTGTACGAGCGAGTGCTGGCGAAACTCCATCTCCACCAGGTGGAACCCAAAGGTCTGCGCCTGCCAGACCAAGCGCTGCACCGGGCCGTATGCCACGCGCACCGCGCCCGCGCGGGCGAGCGAGTCCTGCACGACGCGCAGGTCGGCGAGATAGTCGTCAGCGCTCGCGTACATGATGTCGGCGGTGCGGGCCACCGTGGCGCGCAGGCGCTCGGCGATGACGAGCATTGCGGCGCGGTGCAGCTCGCTCGCCGAGATGCCCAGCGCCCGCTCCGTGAGCCCCTCGCTCATCTCGACCTGGTGGTTCCAGAGGTTGACCAGCGCATCGGAGGGGGGCGTGGAGACGGCGTCGAGCGTGAGGTTGCGGCCGCACGCCTGCGTGGCGTCGGCCAGGCGCCCGATCACGTGCACGCGGAACTTCTCGGCCACGGCACGGCTCACACGGGCGGTGACGTTGGGGTTTCCGTCGCGGTCCGAGCCGATCCAGCTGCCGGGATGGAAGAAGGCGGGACAGACGGGCGGCACGGTACCGGCGCGCTCGCCAAGCTCCCAGTCGTCAAAGCGCCGGTAGACGTCGGGCACCATGTCAAAGAGCGTGTTGTCGAAGATGTCGACGATCGTGTCGGCCTCCTCGACGGGCGTCGGCTTCTTGTGCGCGATCGGCGAGGTGCGCAGGAGTGCGTCGATCTCCTGCAGCAGGCGGCGCTCGTTCTCCTCGAGCGCGAGTCCGCCCAGGTGCGCACGCTCCTCCAGCAGCGCCGAGATACGACGGATCTTTCCCTCGACGGCCTTGCGGCGCGCCTCGGTGGGGTGCGCGGTGAAGACCGGGCGAAACTCCAGACGCTGGAGAAGCGCCGCCGCCTTGCCGCGACCGCACTCGTCGACGAGGCGGCGGTACGCCACCGTGAGGTCGTTGATCGGATCGGCGTCGGCGGCAGGACTGACGGCGGCCTCGCGCTCGCGCAGCGAGGTCACGCGGTAGTGCTCCTCGCAGATGTTGGCAAGGTGGAAGTAGGCTACGAAGGCGCGCATGAGCAGCGTGGCGCTGCGCTCGTCCAGACCGTCGATGGTGCGCTCGAGCTCGTCGAAGGCGGCAAGCTCGTCGGGCGTCTCGGCCGCCTCGTCGGCATTGGCGCGAAAGGCGTCCGAGAGCAGGACGTCAAAGGTCCCGAGCAGGCTCGGGTCAAACTCGTCGAGCACCGTGCGCACCAGGCGCAGGAACAGGTCAAGGTTCTCGGCGATGCTCTCTGGAACGCGAAGGGCGCTCATGCTATCGTTCAGGCTCTCAACGCGCACGTTCTTCTCGGCCAACGTTGCTCCTTTGCCGGATGGACGGTCTCCCCTACGATACCCAAAGCGACCGCTCGGACAGAAGACCCCTCAAGAAAGACCCACGCGAGAAACGCGTTGTTCACGTATCGCAATCCTGTCACGGCACGGCGGTACAATCAGGTGCCGAGAAGAACGAGAGGAGCTTTTCGCAGTATGGCCTTCAACCCGCTCAATCGCCTGAGGCGCAAGGACCCGACGCCGGTGCGGCCCGCCCAGGGGGCGCACGTGAGCCCGCGCACCCCGCGCTACGGCGTGGTGACCAAAGCCCGCCGCGAGAGGCGGCCGCGCGAGCACGAGGCGTTTCTCGCCCGCGTCGTCAACGACTGGTGGAACCGCCTGATCGCCGCCGTCTTTGGCGGGAAGTTCTCCGAGCAGACCGAGCAGTACCTCGCGCACCAGACCAAGCGCGACTACGTCTGCAACACGATCGGCCAGGCGGCGTGGGGCATGCTCTTCCCCGCGCTCACGATGGTGGCCACGTGGCTGGTGGGCGCCGAGCAGGCGGGACTTTTCTCCATGGCCTTCACGGTGGGCACGCTGCTGCTGTTCCTCGCCAACTACGGTGTGCGCACCTATCAGGTCTCGGACCTAGACGACATGCGCTCCTTCCTGGACTACCAGATAAACCGCTTTATCACCTGCGCGGCGATGCTGCTCGTGGGCTGGCTGTGGTGCCAGTTCCGCGGCTACGACGCCTACATGTTCTCCATCTGCATGGGCGTGCTCGTGTTCCGCGCCGTGGACGGCCTGGCCGACGTCTACGAGGGGCGCCTCCAGCAGAAGGACAAGCTCTACCTCGCCGGCCTCTCGCAGGCGGCGCGCTGCGTGCTGGGCCTCGTGGCCTTCTCGCTCGTGCTGCTCGTGACGCGCAACCTCGCGGTGGCGAGCTTTGGCATGGCGGTGGGGGCCGTCGCGTCGCTCGTGCTGCTCACCGTGCCGCTCGCGTTCTTTGAGACCGAGCGGAGCATGCCCGCCACGCTGCGCGGCGTAAAGGAGCTCTTCGTGGAGTGCTTCCCGCTCTTTGTGGCGCTCTTCCTCTACAACCTGATCGACTCGGTGCCCAAGTTTGCCATGGAGGGCGCGCTCTCCTACGACAACCAGCTCTACTACAATGCCATGTACTTCCCGGCACACTCGATTCTCATGGTGGCGGGCTTCATCTACAAGCCGCAGCTCGTGCGTCTGGCGCGCATCTGGGACGACCCCGAGAAGCACCGCCGCTTTGATCTGCTGGTCCTGGCGATGGTGGGCGTGATCGCGCTCGTGACCGGGGCAATGGCGCTCGTCATGGGCACCGTGGGCATCCCGCTCATGAGCTTCATGTACGGGCTGGACTTCGAGCAGTTCCGCGGCCTTTGCCTGGTGATGGTCGCCACGGGCGGCGTCTGCGCATGCATCGACTTCCTCTACCAGATCGTCACGGTGCTGCGCGCCCAGGGCGACGTCTCCAAGCTCTACCTGATCGCCTTCGCGTTCTCCGTGCCCGTGGCGATGCTGCTCGTCAACTTCGCCGGGCTCGCGGGCGCCGTCGTGGGCTCGCTCGTCTCCATGGCGATCCTGCTCACGCTGCTCGTGATGGAGTACCTCTCAATCCGCCGGAAGGCGAGCCGCGCGCTCTAG
>DXBZ01000149.1 GCA_019116265.1 Candidatus Olsenella stercoravium
ATAGACACCTCGCATCTCACAGGTCGCAAACTACACGCTTACTTTAGCATCAAATCCCGGCGCAGCACACCGCAAACGGCACGATACCGATGCGGGCGCTCCCCGCTCCGCGCCGCACCGTTACCCCTCCCTTCGAGCTTTGGGTTCACTTTGTTGGCGTTCGCCTGGTACAGAAAAAGCCCCAGGCCTGTGACCTGGGGCTTTGTAGAGCGAGAAAGACGACGTGCCCGGAGCGTGAGCCCAAACCTCGGAAGGAGGCGCGGGACCTAGCAGCCGATGGGCTTGGGGCCGGCGGCGCGAACCTCGGGCGACATCGTGGTGAGGCGCTTCTCGGCGTTGTCGACGAACATCTGGGCGAGCTTCTCGGCCATCTCGTCGTAGGCCGCGCGGTCCTCCCAGGTGTTGCGGGCGTTGAGCAGCTCGCTCGGAACGCCCGGGCAGGAGGTGGGCACGTCGAGGTTGAAGCGCTCGTCGTGGACGTACTCGGAGTCGTCGATGATGCCGGACTGCGCGGCCTCGACCATCTTGCGGGTGTAGGCGAGCTTCATGCGCTTGCCCACGCCGTAGGGGCCACCGGTCCAGCCGGTGTTGATGAGGTAGACGCGAACGCCGCCCTTGTCGATCTTCTCGCCCAGCATCTGCGCGTAGACGTTGGGGTCAAGCGGCATGAACGGCTCGCCAAAGAGCGAGGAGAACGTGGGCTGGGGCTCCTTGATGCCGCGCTCGGTGCCGGCGACCTTGGAGGTGAAGCCGGTCATGAAGTGGTACATGGCGGCGTTGCGGTCGAGCTTGGCGATCGGCGGCAGAACGCCGAAGGCGTCGGCCGTGAGGAAGATGACGACGTCGGGCGTGCGCTTGGCGCGGCCCTTGGCCACGGCGCCGGGAACGAACTCGACCGGGTAGGCCACGCGGCCGTTCTCGGTGAGCGAGGTGTCGAAGTAGTCCGCCACGCGGGTGTCCTCGTCGATCACCACGTTCTCGCACATGGAGCCAAAGCGGATGGCGTTCCAGATCTGCGGCTCGGTCTCGGGCGTGATGTCGATGGTCTTGGCGTAGCAGCCGCCCTCGATGTTGAAGACGCGATCCTCGGCCCAGCCGTGCTCGTCGTCGCCGATGAGGAGGCGGTCCTCGGCGGCGGAGAGGGTGGTCTTGCCGGTGCCAGAGAGGCCAAAGAAGACCGTGGTGCCGTGGGAGCGCGGGTTCATGTTGCAGGAGCAGTGCATGGTGAGCACGTTGTCCTCAACGGGCAGCAGGTAGTTCATGACCGAGAAGATCGACTTCTTGATCTCACCGGAGTACTGGGTGCCCACGACGAGGATCATGCGCTCCTGGAAGTTGATGAGGACGGCGGCCTCGGAGTGGGTGCCAT
The DNA here is from genome assembly GCA_019116265.1 of Candidatus Olsenella stercoravium. Classification (GTDB taxonomy): domain Bacteria; phylum Actinomycetota; class Coriobacteriia; order Coriobacteriales; family Atopobiaceae; genus Thermophilibacter; species Thermophilibacter stercoravium. Next base: position 1,370 of record DXBZ01000149.1, read on the forward strand.
GGACCTCGGGGTCGAGCTTGAGCGTGGGGGCGGCCATGACGACGAAGTCGGCCTCGCCGAAGTTGCGGAGCTCGTCGTCGGTCGGGCGCACGAGCATCTGGTGCACGAAGAGTGCCTGGCTCGCGAGCTCGCAGATGGCGCAGATCTTGCGGGAGTAGCGGCGCTCGGCGCCGGCGAGGCCGTGCACGACGAAGAGGCGGCGCTCGGAGAGGTGGCCGATGACCTCGCTCTTGATCTTCTGGTAGCTCTCCTCGGAGAACGGCACGTTGACGTTGCCCCAGGCGATCTTGTCGTGGACGTCGGGGGTGTCGACGATGAAGCGGTCCTTGGGCGAGCGACCGGTGTACTGACCGGTGATGACGGAGAGCGAGCCGGTGCTGGTGAGCTCGCCCTCGCCGCGCTCGACGGCGGTCTCTATCAGCACGGCGGGAGACGCGTCGATGACGGTCTTCTCCTCCGTGTGGGCGATGCCGTAACGCTGAAGTTCCTCGATGATCATGCGTGCCTCCTTATGGCAGGCGGACAAAACCGCCGACTGTTGACGCATCGAAGTCCCCCGAATTCCGAGGGCACCGGTTGGATATTATGACACAACTCCCCGCTCGCGGGTTCATACGCCCCTTTCGGCTAAGAACCATCGTGGATCCTCACGACAGCGATAGAGTTTTGAGAGATAGGACAACAGGAGGTAGACATGGCAACGCTCACGACCATCACCGACGGCACGCTCTCCGCCACGATCGACGCGCAGGGCGCCCAGCTCATGAGCCTCAGGCTCGGCGAGGGCGAGTACCTCTGGCAGGGTGACGAGCGCTACTGGGCCCGCCGTGCCCCGGTGCTCTTCCCCATCGTCGGCTGCCTGCGCGCAGACCACGCGGTCTCTGCGCGAGGCGACGTCTCGCTCAAGCGCCACGGCATCGCTCGCCTCTACGAGCACGCCATCGTGGAGCAGACGCCCTCGAGCGTGACCTACGAGCTCGTCTCCAGCGAGCAGACGCGCGCCGCCTACCCCTTTGACTTCCGCCTGAACATGACCTACGCCCTCGACGAGGGGCGCCTCACCCAGACCTTCAAGGTCACCAACACCGGCGACGCGGACCTCCCCTTCACGCTCGGCGGCCACCCCGCCTTCAACGTTCCCGTGCCCGGCGAGGAGGGCGCGTCCTTCTCGGACTACGAGCTCGTCTTCCCCGAGGCGTGGACCGCAGAGGTCCCCACGATCGACGAGCAGGGACTCCACGACTTTGCCCACATGAACGAGCTCTTCCGCGACAGCGACCGCCTGCAGCTCACTCACGAGCTCATCGACCGGCTGCTGACCGTCGTCTTTGTTGACGTTCCCGGGCGCTCCGTGAGCCTGCTCGGCCCCGCCGGCCACGGCGTCGAGGTCGACTTCGACGGCTTCACCTACCTCGGTGTCTGGACGGCCACCTCCGACGCGCCGTTCGTGGCAATCGAGCCCTGGGTGGGCTGCGCCACGGCCTACGACGAGTCGGACGTCTTTGAGGAGAAGCGCGGCACCATCACGCTCGCGCCGGGCGCCTCCTGCGAGCGCTCCTTCTCGATCCGGCCGTTCTGATGGCGGGCGACATCCGCCGCGCGACCGCGCACGACCTCGACGCCGTCTGCGCCATCTACGAGGCCGCGCGCGCCTTCATGCGCACCCACGGCAACCCCACGCAGTGGCCCGACGACTACCCCGACCTGAGAGACGCCGAGAAGGACCTCGAGGCAGACGCCCTCTGGGTGCTCGACGAGGGCGCGGGGCCCGTCGCCGTCATGAGCGTCCTGCCCGGCCCCGAGCCAACCTACGCGCGAATCGAGGGCGAGCCCTGGCTGAACGACGACCCCTACTGGGTCATGCACCGCCTCGCCGTCGCCGAGAGCGGTCGCGGCGCCGGCACGCACATGCTCGAGTGGCTCTGCGCGGAGCACGACAACGTCCGCGCCGACACCCACGCCGATAACGCCCCCATGCAGCACGCGCTCGAGAAGTGCGGCTTCGTCCGCCGCGGCACGATCTGGGTCGAGGACGGCACCCCGAGAATCGCGTACCACTTCGTGCGGCATCAGTAGCTCATCGCGGGTAATCAAAGCTTCCCGAGACGCGCACGTCACAGTTTGCGCTGTTTTCACGTTGCGATAAGGGCCTCGTCTCAGGATGCGGTGGCCTGTCGCTTGACGATTTGGGCCTCGTCTCAGGGCAAAACGATGTTTTGGCTGAGACGAGCCTGCTTTCGTCAAGCGAGAAGCCCGACGGGCTGAGACGAGCCTCGTTTCGTCAAGCTTATGCGACGGAAGGCTGAGACGAGGCTCTTCACACAAAGGGTCGCCACACGCGAGCGAGCGATCGAGCCAACCTTCTAGCGGCACGCGTCGACGAAGCTCTTCCACAGGGCGAAGTCTGTCTTCACCTTGCGCCACGTGTACTCGGGATGCCACTGCACGCCCACGCAGAAGCTCCGGCCCTCCACCTCAATCGCCTCCGGGACGCCGTCGGTGGCGCGGGCCACGAGCCGCACCCCCTCGCCGAGACGGTCGACGCAGCAATGATGGGCCGAGTTGGCCTGAACGAGCGTGACACCGCCGAGAGCGCGCGAGAGTGCAGACCCTTCCTCAACCACCACCGGATGGCAGACGCCGTTCAGAATACCCGTGTGGCGCCACTGGACCATGCCCTCGCAGGCGCCGAGGCTCGGCACGTCCATGCAGAGCGTGCCGCCGAGCGCGACGTTCAGGAGCTGCGTACCACGACAGGTGGTGAGCAGCGGCTTGTCCGCCGCGACGGCGGCGCGCAGAAG
>DXBZ01000150.1 GCA_019116265.1 Candidatus Olsenella stercoravium
AGGTGGGCAAGACGGGCGTGCCCGTCCTGCTCAAGCGCGGCATGTCCGAGACCATAGACGAGCTGCTCATGGGTGCCGAGTACGTGATGAGCGAGGGCAACGCCAACGTCATGCTCTGCGAGCGCGGCATCCGCACCTTTGAGACGCGCACGAGAAACACCTTCGACGTCAACGCGATTCCCGTCCTGCACCACCTCACGCACCTGCCCGTCGTCGGCGACCCGAGCCACGCCACGGGCTACACGCGCTACGTCCGCCCGAGCTCCTACGCCGCGGTCGCCGCAGGCGCCGACGCCCTCGAGATCGAGGTCCACTCCTGCCCCACCGAGGCCTGGTCCGACGGAGCCCAGGCGCTCACGCCCGACCAGTTCGCCGACGCCATGCGACGGATCGCCCTCATCCGCGACGCCGTCACCGCGCCCGTAGAGGAGGCCTAGGTGGACAAGAGAAGCGACGCCCCCGCGCCGACCTTCGTGCCCGGCCGCTGCGGCGTGGTGAGCCTCGGGCTCATGGGCGGCTCCTTCGCCAAGGCCTTCGCGGCCGCGAACGTAGAGGTCTTTGCCTGGAACCGCACGCGCTCTACGCTCGAGCTCGCCATGATCGAGACCGTTGACGGCGAGCTGGACGAGACGACGATCCCCACCTGCGAGCTCATCGTGCTCGCGGGATACCCCGCCTCCACGGTCGAGTGGCTCGAGCGCTACGCCGCGCTCGTCTCGCCCGGCGCCATCGTAATCGACACCGTGGGCGTCAAGCGCGTCATCTGCGAGCGCTGCGAACAGATCTGTGCGGGCCATCCCTTCACCTTTGTCGGCTGCCACCCCATGGCGGGCACACAGTACTCAGGCTTCGCCCGCGCCCGCGCCACGATGTTCAAGGGCGCGCCCATGGTGGTCGTGCCGCCCGCGATGGACGACCTCGCGCGCGCGACCGTGCTCGAGCGCCTGAAGGAGCTGCTCGCGCCCTGCCAGTTCGGCAGCTTCACGCTCGCCACCGCCGACGAGCACGACCGCAACATCGCCTTCACCTCGCAGCTCGCCCACGTGGTGTCCAACGCCTACGTCAAGAGCCCCACGGCTCGCGACCACCGGGGCTTCTCGGCCGGCAGCTATCGTGACCTCACGCGCGTGGCGCGCCTGAACGCCCCCATGTGGACCGAGCTCTTCCTCGACAACGCCGACCACCTCGGGCACGAGCTCGACGTCATCATCGAGAACCTCGCCGCGTACCGCGACGCCCTCGCCGCGCGCGACGCCGGGCGGCTCGAGGCCCTTCTCGCCGAGGGGGACCGCATCAAGCGAGAGATCGAGGGGCGCTGACATGCGGAGGATTCACGTGGACACGCCGTCGCGACCCTACGACGTGCTGGTGGGCGCCGGCCTTCTCGACGAGCTTGGGCAGCGGGCGCGCGAGGTCGTCGGCCAGACGCGCTGCTGCGTGGTGAGCGAGACCAACGTTGCCCCTCTCTACGCCGAGCGCGTCGAGACGTCGCTTCTGGCGGCGGGGCTCGAGGTGGCGCCGCGCGTCACGTTTGCGGCCGGCGAGGAGCACAAGACGCTCGCGACGCTCGGCTCCATCCTCGATGCGCTGGCGGCGTGCGAGCTCACGCGCGACGACGTGGTGATCGCGCTCGGCGGCGGCGTCACCGGGGACATGGTCGGCCTCGCCGCAGCCCTCTACCTGCGCGGCATTTCCGTCATCCAGGTGCCCACGTCGCTTCTCGCCATGGTCGACTCCTCGGTCGGCGGCAAGACCGCCGTCGACCTGCCGGCAGGGAAGAACCTCGTCGGCGCCTTCTGGCAGCCGAGCCTGGTCGTGGCCGACGTCGCCACGCTCTCGACCGTCCCCGCAGACCTCTTCCGCGACTCCTGCGGCGAGGTGATCAAGCACGCCGTCCTTGCCGACGCCGCCCTGCTCGACGAGCTCTGCGAGCAGCCGCTCTCCCTCGAGCGTGCCGACGAGCGCCTCGCCGACGTCGTCGCGCGCAACGTGACAATCAAGCGCGACGTGGTGAGCGCCGACGAGCGCGAGCGGGGGCTGCGCCAGACGCTCAACCTCGGTCACACGATCGGTCATGCCATCGAGGCTGCGAGCGACTTCTCGCTGGGACACGGCTCCTGCGTGTCCGCCGGGCTCTGCATGGTCGCGCGCGCCTCGGTCGAGCGCGGCTGGTGCCCCCCCGAGGCGGCCGCGCGCATCGAGCGCTGCGTCGCGGCCCACGGCCTGCCCACCGGCTCCGACCTTCCCGTCGAGACGCTCATGGACTACGTCGCCCATGACAAGAAGCGCCACGGGGACGGCGTCAACGTCGTGGTCCCGATCGAGGTCGGCCGCTGCGAGGTGCGTCGCGTCGACCTCGACGAGCTGAGGCGCCTGGTCGAGCTCGGACGCTGACGCCCCCATGTCCTTCTCGCCCACCCCATGAGGTTATGCGCACGCCGGAAGGGTGTGCGCAAGGTTGCGTCCCCTATGTCCGCAGCTCAGCGGCTTGGCGAGAAGAACCTCCCGCCGCGGCCGCGCGCATAACCTGAGCGATTGCGCATAACCTTCGAGCCCAAGCGTTTCTCGCCTGTGACGGAAGGCCGCCCAAACGGGCGCCGAAAGAAAAGACGCGCTAGCATAGGTGAGGTTTGCAGGGCGGACGAGAAGGACAGGCAGCTTGGACATCACCGTATACCCGGGCACCCTCGGCGGCGAGGTCGTCGCCCCCTCCTCCAAGTCGGAGGCGCACCGCGCCCTCATATGCGCTGCGTTCGCGGCCGGCGCGACCGACGTCGCGTGCTCGACGAGCTCGGCCGACATCGAGGCGACCGTCTCGTGCCTCGAGGCGCTCGGGGCCCGCATCGCCCGCACGCGAGACGGCTTTCGCGTGCGGCCCGTTCCCGGAACCTCCGCGACGGACAACCTCCCCGAGCCCCTCCGCGGCGCCGTGCTCGACTGCGGGGAGTCCGGCTCCACGATGCGCTTCATGCTGCCGGTCGTCTGCGCGCTCGGCTGCGAAGCGTCGCTGACGGGGCGCGGCAGGCTGCCCGAGCGGCCGCTCTCCCCGCTCTACGAGCAGCTCGTCGAACATGGGGCCACGATCTCGGCCCAGGGCAGCGTCCCGCTCCGGACGCGCGGGCGCATCCGCGCGGGGCGATACGAGCTCGCGGGCAACGTCTCCTCGCAGTACGTGAGCGGCCTCATGCTCGCAGCGCCCCTGCTGCGCGCCCCCGTCGAGATCGTCGTCACCGAGCCGGTCGAGTCGAGGCCCTACATCGACCTCACGGTCTCCGTCCTGCGCTCGTTCGGCGTGGACGTCTCCCAGTCGCGCGGCACGAGCGCATCCGGCGCCCCCGCCCGCGTCTACGACGTGTCCGCACCCGAGGGGTTCTCCTCCCCCGGCTCGCTCGTCATTGGCGGAGACTGGTCGAACGCCGCGTTCTGGCTCGTCGCGGGCGCCCTGAGCGACCGGGGCGTGGCCGTCCGGGGGCTCGACGCGGCCAGCGTCCAGGGCGACCGCGCCATCCTCGCAGCGCTCTCGCTCCTCGGTGCCCACGTCCTGCGCACACCAGCCGGGGCGGCCGTGCGCCCCGCAGGGCTCAAGGGTGCCACGCTCGACGTCAGCGACTGTCCTGACCTCGTCCCCCCGCTCGCGGCCGCAGCCGCGCTCGCTGAGGGCACGACGCGCATCGTCGGCGCGGCGCGCCTGCGCCTCAAGGAGTCCGATCGCATCGAGACCGTCTCGGCCGCCCTCGCCGCGCTCGGCGCCGCCGTTGAGACGACCGACGACGGCCTCGTCATCGCGGGCTCGAGGGTGCTGCGCGGCGGGACCGTCGACGCGGCAAACGACCACCGGATCGCGATGATGGCGGCCGTGCTCGCCACGCGCTGCGACCGTCCGACCACCATCCTCGGCGCGGAGTGCGTCGAGAAGTCCTACCCGCGCTTCTTTGAGGACCTCGCGGCCCTCGGGGGCAGTTACGAGAGAGAGGCATGATGCCGTCCACCCTTGGCTCCGCGCTTCGCGTCACCGTCTTTGGGCAGTCGCATTCCCCCGCCGTCGGCTGCGTGATCGAGGGCCTCCCCTCCGGGATGCGCGTTGACCTCGACGCGCTCGCCGCCTTTGTCGCGCGGCGTGCCCCCGGCTCCGACCCCTGGGGCACGCCCCGCAGGGAGCCCGATGCACCCCGCATAGTCTCGGGCCTCAACCTACGCGGCGAGACGTGCGGCGCGCCCCTTGCGGCCGTGATCGAGAACACCAACACGCGCTCGCGCGACTATGACAACCTGCTCGACGTCCCGCGCCCCGGACACGCCGACTTCGCCGCGTGGGCAAAGTGGCACGGCGCCCAGGACGTCCCCGGCGGCGGGCACTTCTCGGGCCGGCTCACCGCGCCGCTGTGCGTGGCCGGCGGCATCGCCCTCCAGTGGCTCGAGCACCAGGGCATCACCGTTCGCGCGCACGTCGCGGAGCTCGCCGGCATCGAGGACGAGCCCTTCTCGGCGCTCGACAACTCGCCGGAGGCAAACGCCGCGCTCGCAGATCAGATGGCCGCCCTCGTCGACGGGCGACGCGTCCCCACCATCGACGACGACGCCGGGGCCCGCATGGTCGAGGCGGTTCTCGACGCGCGCGCCCACAAGGACACGCTCGGCGGCATCGTCGAGTGCGTCGCGACCGGCCTTCCCGCCGGGGCCGGCTCCCCGATGTTCGATGGCGTGGAGAACGTCCTCGCGCGCGACCTCTTTGGCATCCCGTCGGTCAAGGGTGTCGAATTCGGCCGAGGCTTTGCGGCGGCTCGGCTTCGCGGCACCCAGAACAACGACCCCTACGAGGTCCGCGACGGCTCCTGCGCGCCGCGCACCAACAACGCCGGTGGCATCCTCGGCGGCATCACGACCGGCGCCCCCCTCCTCGTGCGCTGCGCGTTCAAGCCCATCTCGAGCATCATGGTCAACCAGGACTCGGTCGACCTCCAGACGATGGAGCCCGCGACACTGCGCGTCCACGGACGCCACGACACCACCGCCGTCCTGCGCGCGGTCCCCGTCGTCGAGGCGGTCTGCGCGCTCGGCCTGGCAGACATCCTGCTCGCCTGGCCGGCGGAGTAGGCTCGCACGCCGCGCCGAGCGGCCGACGGGTCCGCCGCGAGTTCTTGCCGAGCGCCCTTCTCGGCAAGCTGTTTGAGCGCCGGACCCCGTCGGCCACCTCGGCGCGGCACGATAACCGTACGTACGAAAGGCAGCACATGGCAGAGCTCTCTGATCTCAGGCAGCGCATCGACGAGATAGACTCCCGGATCTTCCGGCTCTTCGCGGAGCGGGCGGAGGTCGCGGAGGAGGTCGCGGCATACAAGCGCGAAACAGGGATGCGCATCTTCGACCCCTCCCGCGAGCGCGCCAAGGTCGCCGACGCCGCCGAGCGCGTGCCCGAGGACCTGTCCACGTACGCCCAGGTCCTGATGGAGCTCCTGATGGAGGCGTCGCGGGCGCGGCAGCACGAGCTTCTCGACGGTGCCCCCGAGGATGCCACGTTCCGCGCGATCAGCGCCGCGCGTCGGGCGACCCCGGAGCTCTTCCCGCCGTCGGCCCGCGTGTCCTGCCAGGGCGTCGAGGGCGCCTACTCCCAGATCGCGGCCGAGAAGATCTTCCGCCGGCCGACCATCTCCTACGCACCCACCTTCGACGGCGTGTTCCGCGCCGTCGAGCAGGGCCTCGTCCGCTACGGCATCATCCCGTTTGAGAACTCCACGGCCGGCTCGGTCCGCCAGGTCTTTGACCTCATGATGGAGCACTCCTTTCACATCGTCCGCTCCGCGCGCGTCAAGGTCGACCACAACCTGCTCGCCAACCCGGGTGCGCGCCTGACGGACATTCGCGACATCTACAGCCACGAGCAGGCCATCGGGCAGTGCGCCGAGTTCCTCTCCGGCCTGCCCGACGTGCGCGTCCATGTGTGCGAGAACACCGCCGTCGCCGCCGAGCGCGTGGCGCAGTCCGGCCGCACCGACGTCGCGGCCCTCTCGTCGCTCCCCTGCGCGAGCCTCTACGGCCTCGAGGTGCTCTCCGCGAGCGTCCAGGACCGCGACAACAACTACACGCGCTTCGCCTGCATCTCCAAGGACCTGGAGATCTACCCCGGGGCGGACCGCACCTCGCTCATGATCGTGCTCCCGCACGAGCCCGGCTCGCTCTACAAGCTGCTCGCCAAGTTCTATGCCCTCGACATCAACCTGCTCAAGCTCGAGAGCCGACCCATCCCCGAGCGCGACTTCGAGTTCATGTTCTACTTCGAGCTCGAGTGCCCGGTCGCCTCCCCCGAGTTCTCCTCGCTCATGGCAACGATCTCCGGCCTCTGCCAGGAGTGCCGCTACCTCGGAAGCTATGCGGAGGTGCTCTAGCATGGCCCCTGGCGAGAAGGACCTCGGCGGCGCGCCGTTTGGCCTCATCGGCAGAAGGCTCGCCCACAGCTGGTCCAAGCAGATACACGAGCGCCTGGGCTCCTCTCCGTACGCGCTCCTCGAGCTCGAGCCCGAGGAGGTGGGACCGTTCGTTCGCGAGCGTCGCTGGCGCGGCCTCAACGTGACGATCCCCTACAAGCTCGAGGCCGCCCGTCTCGCGGACGTCCGCTCGCCCGCCGTGGAGCGCACCGGCGCGGCCAACACCCTGGTGCGCTCCGACGACGGCACCATCGTCGCCGAGAACACCGACGTGCTCGGCTTTGCCTGGATGCTCGAGCGCTTCTGCCGCGAGCGATTGGGCAGGTCGTCGCGCGCCGCGCTCGCGGACAGGAAGGTCCTCGTGCTCGGCAGCGGCGGCGCGAGCCAGGCCGTTGTCGACGCCCTCGCGCACGAGATCGGCGCCCGGCCCGTCGTCGTCTCGCGCTCGGGGGACGAGACGTACGCCACGCTCGTCGAGCGCCACGCCGACGCCGTCCTTCTCGTCAACACGACCCCGGTCGGAATGTTCCCCAGCTGCCCGGCATCGCCGGTGGACGAGGCCGACCTCGCCCGGCTCACCGGTCTCACGGGCGTTCTCGACGTCGTCTACAACCCCATGCGCACCGGTCTCGTCCTCGCTGCGGAGCGGCTCGGCCTGCCCGCGGAGGGCGGGCTCTCCATGCTCGTGGCGCAGGCGTTCTACGCGAGCGCGCTCTTCCAGGCGCGCGACCTCGACGACACCCTCGTCGCCCGGATCGAGCGCGAGCTGCTGGGGAGGATGGAGAACGTCGTCCTCATCGGCATGCCGGGTGCCGGCAAGACCAGCTGCGGGCGCGAACTCGCCCGTCTTCTGGGACGCCCCTTCGTCGACCTGGACGATGCCTTCGCGCTGGAGCACGGACGCAGTGCGGCGCAGGTCATCGAGGAGGACGGCGAGGCGGCGTTTCGCCTCCTCGAGACCGAGACGACCGAGCGCTACGGCGCCCGCTCGGGGCTCGTCATCGCCTGCGGCGGAGGCGTGGTCACGCGGGCCGAGAACTACGACCTGCTGCACCAGAACGGTCGCATCGTCTTTCTCGACCGCCCCCTGGCTGAGCTCAGCTCGGAGGGCAGGCCCGTGTCACGCGACCTCGGAATCGAGCGCCTCGCCGCAGCGCGAATGGAGACGTATCGGCGCTGGGCCGACCTCACGCTCGCCTGCACGGGATCCGCGGCCGGTGACGCCGAGGCGCTCGTGGCACTTCTCGCCGGCTGACGGCACGGGGCCACAACTCCGCCGCATTTCCTGCCGTCTGCGACACCGCTCGGCGGAGTGGACGGGCTCCGGGCGGTTGGCCCGTATACTCTCAGCCGATATGACGCGAGACATTGGTGAGTGAGGAGACGGGGCTCCCACTCGCGATTCGACGACGAAAGGGTCGCGACGTGGACAGACAGCAGATTGCGGAGGAAGTCCTTGCTGCGGTGGGCGGCAAGGAGAACGTCACGGCAAACGACATCTGCATGACCCGGTTGAGAATCCTCACCCAGGACCCCTCCCTCGTTGACACCGACCAGCTCT
>DXBZ01000151.1 GCA_019116265.1 Candidatus Olsenella stercoravium
GGGCTGGTAGTAGTCGTAGTAACTCACGAAGTAGACCACGGCGTTGTTGGGAAAGAGCTCGCGCATCTCGCTCGCCACCTGGGCGGCGAGCGTCTTGTTGGGCTCCATGATGAGCGTGGGGCGGTTGAGCCGCTCGATGGTCTTGGCCATCGTGTAGGTCTTGCCCGAACCGGTGACGCCCATGAGCGTCTGGTAGCGAAGCCCCCGCTCCACGCCGTCCGCGAGCTTGTCTATGGCCTGGGGCTGGTCGCCTGCAGGCTCGTAGGGCGAGACCACGGTCAGCGGCTCGCCCGCGCCCTCGCGCCCAAAGCGCACCAGCTCCGCGCCAAAGTGCTCCGGGCCCCGGGCCGCACCCTCGTCTGTCATCGCTCCCCCTTCGCCGCCTCTGCTGCAAGTGTACCTCATTTCCCAAAATGCAAACACATGTTCTTTTTTTCGTCCGGGCGCTCGGCTACAATCTGACCAGAACCGAAGGGGGGTCACGTGGCACAGCCGAGAAGAGCCTTGGGCAGAAAGATCTTCGGGGGCATCGTCGTTCTGTTCGGCGCCCTGCTCATAGTCTGCTCGATACTGTTTTTCGCCGCGTTTGGCACCGGTGAGCGCGGCGAGGCCCGGACCGTCTGGCAGGAATGTCTCGCCGGCGTAACCGTCATCATCTTTGGCGTGGCGGCCTTCTTCGGCAAGCCGGAATTCGTCGCACGGATCTCACAGTTCGACCCCGCCGGGGACCCGGGTGCTCGTCCCTCCCCCGGCTCCCCCTCGCTCGAGGGCATGCTCTCGCACAGCGAGGACGTGGTTGCCACCCTGCGCGACATCGTGGCCCACGGCGGGGACGGCTTCGGCGACCTGCCGGCGCTGCTGCGCCGCACGGACCTCATGGACTGGCCGGACCCGCCGGTCACGCAGGCCTATCGCCTCCATCGGAGCGGCCGCTGGTGGCTGGGCGCCACCGAGGACGATGAGATGGCCCAGGACGGCATCGTCGCGCTCGAGGTGGCGCTCAACCTGAATGACGACCTGGCAGGCCGACCCTGCCCGCCCGCAGCCACGCTCGAGGAGCGCGCCCGGACCGTCCTCGCCGGCGTCCACCGCCTACGCCCCCGGGCGCTCGGGGCGGACGACCCCGCCGTCCAGCTTCTGGGGTTCCTGACCGACGGGGCCGACAAGCGCGGCGAGTGGGCCTGCCGGGCGCGCCTTGCGGACGCGTTCGAGAACCTTCCGCTTCCGGTGCGCACAGGCCTCGCCTTCCGGGCAAACGTCGCGCGGGGCCTTCTCTGCGCGCGTCTGACCGTGCCGCACCCCGCCTGCCTCTCGGCCGTGAGCTCGAATGAGTCGTCCCGCGAGCGGATCCTCACGGGCTACGCGGCACGCGCCGCGCTCGCGGTCGCCCGGGTCGCCTTCGCGTCATCCCCTGCGCTCACGCGCGTCGTCGTGAGCTGCGGCCATGGGACCGGGGAGACGCTCGTCTCGCTCGACCTCGACGCCGAGGCGCTCGAGCGACTCGACCGCCTCATGGGCACGGACGTCGAGGACCTGCCCTCCGACCCGGCGCTGCGAGCTCGTGGGTGTGAGGGGTCGGCATCCGAGCCCCTGAAGCCCCACCTCGCCCTTGACGACGAGCGGCTCTGCCCCCCGGAGCGCTACCAGGAGGTCGAGCTCGACGTCTCGCCCGTCGGTGAGCCGCTTGCCACGGCCTGCGGGGCACGACGCGCGGCCGACCTCGGCATCATGGAGAAGGCGGGGCGGACCCACGCCTGGCGGGAGCTGGTCCCGCGGCTCGGCGACACCACACAGGGCGCCGTTGCGCTCCTCGTTGACCTGCGCGACCGGACGGACGACGTCACGGTCGCCGAGGCGTGTGAGCGCACGAGCAGGGCGCTCGTCGCGGGCACGACCGACGTCTCCGCAACGGATGAGCTCGAGCGGCTCTTCGTCGACGGGGGCGACCTCGTCGCGGTGACCGACCGGGCACGCGCCGCGCTCGGGCAGGAGTGCCCGCCCGAGCGGCTCGAGGAGCTTCTCGCCGAGCTCGAGGCAGCACTCTCCCCCATCACGAGCATGGGCATCTACCTCGACGACACCGCTTCGGTGTACCGCTACTTCAACTCGTTCCCCGAGCGGATCCGCTACAACCTCGCATTCCGGGACGACGGGCGCACCGTGCGGCTCGTGCCCGACGAGTACTACGCGGCGCACTCGCTCGCCGCGCGCATGCTCAACCTGCTCGGGCGCCCCGGGGAGGCCCTGTCCCACGCCGAGGAGCTCATGCGCATCGCCCCCCTCACCCCCGACGCGGCGCTCATGAAGGTCCGTGTCCTGGAGGACCAGTCGCGCATCTTCGAGGCCGCCGACCTTCTCAAGGAGGCGATCGGCTACGCCTCGATGGTGCGCGACCTTGCCATCTGCTTCTATCGCCTGGCCTTCATGGAATGGAAGCTCGGTCGCGAGGACCTCACGGTGATCTGCTACCAGCGAGCCATCAACCTGCACCCAGAGGTCGCCAAGCTGGCGCAGGAGGAGCTGGACAACCTCCTCTCGGCAAACAGCGAGCTCAAGCCACTGCCCGACGACGAGATCGTTGAGGCCCTCTCCCAGGCCGGCCTGCCGACGGGCGAGGTGTCCAAGATGCGCCGGCAGACGCGCGACGCCCTCGTCGCCACCACCGACGCCGGGGTCTTCTCCGTCGCCCACGCACTTGCTGGAAGCCTCCACGAGCTCATCAGCGACGACGCCCTCCTCGACGTTCGCCGCTCGCTCATGCGCCCGTGATTCCGTTGGGATAGCTCTGCCGGTACCCCTCGTAGGCCTCGCGCACGCGCTCGACGTAGGCGCGCGTCTCCGCGTACTCGATGTCCTCGGGGATGGAGCCGCCCTCCGCGAGCCAGCCCTGAACCGTGCCCATGCCGGCATTGTAGGCGGCCACGACCTCGTCGACGCTCGAGAGGTGCGCAAAGAGGTAGCCCAGGTACGCGCAGCCGTACTCGATGTTCGTCTCCGGATCGGTGAGCTCGCCGGGGTCCCAGCGCTCGTCGTCGACAAATCCCAGGGCGGTCAGCGTCTCGGCGGTCTGCGGCATGAGCTGCATGAGGCCGACCGCGCCCGCCGAGGACACCGCGCCCTCGTCCCATCCGGACTCGCACTGAATCACCGCGCAGACGAGCAGCGGGTCGACCCCATGGCGCTCACTCGCCTCCTCGATCGCCTCGGCGTGGCTGACGGGGTGGAGGTAGCGCCCGAGACTCGTGGGGGTGGCGGCCACCGTAGCCACGATCACCAGCGTAACGGCGAGAAGAACGATGGGCACCACGCGATACCAGCGCGCAAGACGACCGTTCCGCCCACGTCGACGGGGCGTGGGACGCGTCCGTCCGCGCGGTGTGGGCCTACGACCAGCCATGCGCGCCCCACCAGCCGTTGACCGCCGAGAGCAGGTCCTTCTCGTCCCCCGTGTTGTCCAGCACGGTCGTAGCGTGCGCGCGCAGGTACTCCTCGGAGGGCTGGCGGGCCACCCGCCGGTCAAAGTCCCCGGGGTCCATGCCGCGCAGACGTGCCCGCTCGCGACGCACCTCGAGCGGGCACGTCACCGCCACGACCTCGTCGGCGAGGTCGGTCATGGACTCCACGCGATCGAGCAGCGGAACCTCGACCACGCAGCACACCGGTTCGCGCTGGCCGCAGATTCCTGCGGTGAGCATGCGCGCGAGCATGGCGCGGATGTGGGGAAGCTCGATCCTCTCGAGCAGCTCGGCCGACCCCGGGTCGGAGAAGGCGCGGCGGGCGAGAAGGGTGCGGTCGAGCTCGCCGGTCTCGGGGTCGACGAGGTCGTCGCCGAACGCAGCGCAGACCTCCGCCACGCAGGGCTCGCCGGGCGCCAGCACGGCACGTGAGAGCTCGTCGAGGTCGATGCGCCACGCCCCGAGCCGTTCCAGCTCGCGCGCGACCGTCGACTTCCCCGACGCCGTCCCCCCTGCCAGAAACACCGTGTGCACCCCAGACCCCTTCCCTAGACCGTGGACCCATCATCGCACAAGCAGCGGTATGGCGGGGCAACATACCCCATCTGCTCAGACAGCTTCGGCGCAAAGGGCGCGCCTGCAGAACTCGCATCTGGGGTATGTTGCCCCGCCACGGGCTCGTGAGCGCTCCGGCTTATCCTCATCCGCGAGTTCTTCTCCGCATCCGAAGGTGCGGAGAAGCTGTTTGAGCGGGGAGGATATGCCGGAGCGCGGGGGCTGCGGGTGAGCAGATGGGGTAT
>DXBZ01000152.1 GCA_019116265.1 Candidatus Olsenella stercoravium
TAGGAGCGCGGCCCTGCGGGGCCACCCTCATCCTAGCGTACCCGAGCCCCCTTCGGGGGAGAATCGAGCAACTTGTACCTCTCCACCCACGCCGAGCTCGCGCAGTTCTGCGAGCTCGCCTCCGCGGCGAAGGTAATCGCCGTCGACACCGAGTTTCTCCGCGAGCGGACCTACTTTCCCAAGCTGTGCCTGGTCCAGGTGGCGGCCGGCGACCACATCGCCGCGATCGACCCCATCCTCATCGAGGACCTCTCTCCGCTCGCGGCGCTTTTCGAGGACCCCTCGGTCACCAAGGTGTTCCACGCGTGCGGCCAGGACCTCGAGGTCCTTCTCGACGGCATGGGAGTCGTCTGTGCGCCCGTCTTTGACACGCAGCTCGCCGCGGCCTTTCTCGGCCTGCGTCAACAGGTGAGCTACGCTTCGCTCGTGGAGTCCTACTGCGGCGTGCGCCTTGCCAAGGCGGAGTCCCTCACCGACTGGTCCCGCCGCCCGCTCGACCCCGAGCAGCTGACCTACGCGGAGGACGACGTCCGCTACCTGCCCGGCATCTACGAGCGCATGATGGCGGAGCTGGTCGAGAAGGACCGCCTCTCGTGGGTGGCGCCCGAGATGGACGCCCTCTGCGACCTCTCGCGCATACGGCGCGACCCACGTGAGTCCTATCTGCGGCTTCGTCGCGCGGGCTCCCTCACCAGGAGGCAGCTCGCCGTCGCGCGGGAGGTCTGCGCGTGGCGCGAGGAGAGCGCCGCCCGTCGCGACCTGCCGAGGAAGTGGGTCGCCTCGGACGAGGTGATCGTCGAGGTGTGCAAGCGCGCGCCCACCACGCTCGACCGGCTGAGGCGCATCCGCGGCACCGACCAGATCGGCGAGCGCGAGGCGCGCGGGCTTCTGGAGGCGGTGGCGCGCGGCGCGGCGTGCCCGGCCGACGAGTGTCCCAAGATCGCGCGCCACGCGCGGCCCTCCGCGGACGTCGAGAGCGTGGTCGACCTCATGTACGCCGTGCTCCGGCTCGTCTCGGAGCAAAGCGGCGTGGCCACGCAGCTCATCGCCACCCGCGACGAGCTTCTCGACTTTGCCCAGAACCGGGAGGGCTCGCCCCTTGCGACGGGCTGGCGCCACGAGCTCGCCGGCGCGACGCTCGAGCGGCTTCTTGCCGGCGAGGTGGGCCTCACGGTCCGCGACGGTAGAATCGAGCTGCTGTGAGGTCGCCGCGCCTGTGATTTGCGTCCGGGCGCATGGGTAGAATGGTCTCTGTACCCAACGATTGGAGACGAGATGCCTCTCTACTTTGGCTACGGTGTCGACGCCGGCTACCTTCTCGTCGCCCTCGCCGCGCTCGTGCTCGGCATGGCGGCGCAGGGCTACATAAAGAGCACCTACCGCAAGTGGTCCCGGGTCGACGCCGGGATCGTCGGCACGGGGGCCGACGTGGCGCGCCGCATGCTCGCCGAGGGCGGCGCCTCCG
Source organism: Candidatus Olsenella stercoravium (assembly GCA_019116265.1). Lineage (GTDB taxonomy): Bacteria > Actinomycetota > Coriobacteriia > Coriobacteriales > Atopobiaceae > Thermophilibacter > Thermophilibacter stercoravium. The sequence continues at coordinate 1,466 of DXBZ01000152.1, forward strand.
GGGTCGGCATCACGCGCGTCGCCGGCTCGCTCACCGACCACTACGACCCCCGGGACAACAGGCTCCATCTCTCGGATGACAACTATCGCGGCGCCTCGGTCGCCTCGGTCGCCGTGGCGTGCCACGAGGCCGGACACGCCATCCAGGCTGCCCGGGGGTTCTTCCCCTATCGCGTGCGCACCATGCTCGTGCCGGTGGTCAACATCGCGGAGGGCTCCTGGATGCTCGTGCTGCTCGCGGGCGTCATGCTCAGCATCGGCGGGCTCGTGCAGCTCGCCATCGTGCTCTTTGCGGTCGCCGTCCTCTTTCAGCTCGTGACGCTGCCGGTCGAGATCGACGCCTCGCGGCGTGCCGTCGCGTTTCTCTCGTCGCGCGGCTCCGGCCTTGACGAGAGGGGCGCCCGCGCGGTGCTCACCGCCGCCGCGCTCACCTACGTCGCCGCCGCGCTGACGTCGATCATGCAGCTCGTCTACCTGCTCGGTCGCTACGGCGGCAGGGGCGACGACTGATGGGGGAGGGGCGGCCCCAGCCGATCTCGGTCACCGACGCCGTCTCGCTCGCCAAGGGTGCCGTTTCCGCCTGGCCCACGCTCGTGGTGAACGGCGAGGTCTCGGGGTTCCGGGGGCCCAACGCGCGCTCGGGCCACTGCTACTTTGAGGTCAAGGACGACGGCGCGTCGATGAGCGTCATCGTGTGGCGCGGCACGGCGGCCAAGATGGGGTTCCAGCTGCGCGACGGCCTCGCCGTCCAGCTCACCGGCAAGTTTGACGTCTACAAGGCCTCCGGCAAGCTGTCCTTCGTGGCGAGCAGGGTCGAGGCCGCCGGCGAGGGGCTCCTGCGCCAGCAGGTCGCCGAGCTCGCGCGCGCCCTCGAGCGCGAGGGGCTCATGGACGCCTCCCGCAAGCGTCACGTGCCGGCGTTCTGCTCGCGCGTGTGCGTGGTGACGTCGCTCTCGGGCAGCGTCATCGAGGACGTCAAGAGAACGCTCGCGCGCCGCAACCCGCTCGTGGAGATCGACGTCGTGGGCTGCTCGGTGCAGGGCGCCGACGCCCCGGCGACGATCGTCCGTGCGCTCGCCACCGCAGCGGAGACGCGGCCCGACGCGATCCTGCTCGTGCGCGGCGGCGGCTCCTTCGAGGACCTTATGTGCTTCAACGACGAGGGGCTCGCCCGCGCGATCGCCGCCTGTCCCGTGCCGGTGGTGACCGGCATCGGCCACGAGCCCGACACGACGATCGCCGACATGGTCGCCGACCGCCGCGCCTCCACGCCCACGGCGGCCGCCGAGTCCGTGGCGCCCGCCATAGACGAGGTCGAGCGACAGATGCTGCAGCGGCAGCTGAGGCTCGGGCGGGCCATGTCCGCCACGCTCGAGTTCCGCCGTCAGCGCCTCGAGGCCGCCGGCCGGCTCATGGCGGGGGTCGTCGACGCCGACCTCTCCCGTCGCCGCGTGGCGCTCGACGCCCTCGGCGCGCGGCGCTGCCTCACCGACCCGCTCGCCTCCGTTCGCGACCGCGCGAGCGACCTCATGCAGACCGAACAGCGCCTCCACGACGCCGTCCCGCGTTCGCTCGCGCGCTCCGCCGAGCGCTGCGGGCAGCTGGCGACGAGGCTGGGCGGCGCGGGCGGCCAGCTTCTTCGTCCCGCCGAGTCCACGCTCGCGCGCCTCGCGGCCTCGCTCGACGCGCTCTCGCCCCTCTCGGTGCTGGCGCGCGGCTACGCGATCGCCCGTGACGCCGCGGGGCACGTGGTGAAGGACGCCGCTGCGCTCGCGAGTGGCGACGAGGTCCGCGTCCTTCTCGGCAGCGGGTCCTTTGAGGCGACGGTTACCAGCGTCAACGACAGTCGGGCGGAGAGCCCGGAAAGGGGATGACCATGGCTGAGGAGCCCAGAAAGATCGAGGACATGACGTTCAAGGAGGCCTCCGTCGAGCTAGAGCAGATCGTGCGCTCGCTCGAGTCGGGGGAGCTGGAGCTCGAGGAGTCCCTCGAGCGCTACAGCCGCGGAGTCGAGCTGCTCAAGAGCCTGCGCGAGCGCCTTGCGAGCGCCGAGCAGAAGGTGCGCGTCCTTCTCGACGCCACCGACGAGGGCGCCGCGACGACGGACACCTCGTCGGCGCCGAGCACCGCCTATCTGAACGAGTAGCTCCAGCGAGAGGAGAGCACCATGTCCGACTGCATCTTCTGCAAGATCGCCAACGGGGAGATTCCGAGCGAGTTTCTCTACGAGGACGACAACGTCGTGGCCTTCAACGACCTCAACCCCCAGGCGCCCGTCCACGTGCTCGTGGTGCCCAAGGCCCACCACGACAACTTCGTCGATGACGTCCCCGCCGAGACGCTGGCCTCCATGGAGCGTGCGGTCAAGACGGTGGCCGAGAAGACCGGTGTCGCGGAGACGGGCTTCCGCTGCATCATGAACACCGGCGTGGCGGCCGGCCAGACCGTCATGCACCTCCACATGCACGTCCTCGGCGGCAAGCCCCTCGGCGAGGGCCTCATCCCCGCCTAGACGCAGCTGCCGGCGCCCGGGCCTTTCTCCAGGAAGTGCGCTCCGCGGAACTTTCCTCCGGAAGACCCGACCGCCTTCGTCATCGCAAGGGCTGGCTGGGCTTCTCGCAGAGAAGTTCCGCGGAGCGCACTTCTCGGAGAGAAGCCCAGCCAGCCCGTTCGGCGACGTGAGGGCAACGACGCCGTCCGTCGGGCGTATGATGTGAGTGCTGTGTTTCAACACCGAGTGGGGGAGGCCCCGCGGGAGGAGAGTCATGAACGTCCTTGTTATCAACGCCGGCAGCTCGTCGCTCAAGTACCAGCTCCTTGACGTCGACACGCGCGAGGTCTATGCCAAGGGCAACTGCGAGCGCATCGGCATCGACGGCTCGTTCGTCGGCCACGAGGAGATGGGCGGCGAGAAGCAGAAGCTCGAGGTCG
>DXBZ01000153.1 GCA_019116265.1 Candidatus Olsenella stercoravium
GACCGCTGACCGCACCTACATCGAGCCCATCACCGTGGAGTCCGTGGCCAAGGTCATCGAGAAGGAGCGTCCCGACGCGCTTCTGCCCAACATGGGCGGCCAGACGGGCCTCAACTGCGCCGTGGCCCTCGGCAAGGCGGGCATTCTCGACAAGTACGGCGTCGAGGTCATCGGCTGCGACGTCGACTCCATCGAGACCGGCGAGGACCGCGAGCTCTTTGCCAACGCCATGCGCGACATTGGCCTCGAGGTCGCCAAGTCCGGCATCGCGCACACCGTCGAGGAGTGCGAGAAGATCGCCGACGAGCTCGGCTACCCGGTCGTCGTCCGTCCTGCCTTCACCCTCGGCGGCGCCGGCGGCGGCATGGCCTACGACCACGACGACCTGCTGCGCATTGCCGAGCAGGGCCTCGCGCTCTCGCCCGAGAGCGAGGTCCTCGTCGAGCAGTCCGTCGAGGGCTGGAAGGAGATCGAGATGGAGGTGATGCGCGACTCCGCGGGCAACGGCGTCGTCATCTGCTCCATCGAGAACCTCGACCCGATGGGCGTCCACACCGGCGACTCCATCACCGTGGCGCCCTGCCAGACGCTCAACGACTTCGAGCTCCAGCGCCTGCGCGACTACTCGATCGCGATCCTCGAGCGCGTGGGCGTGGCCTGTGGCGGCTCCAACGTGCAGTTCGCCGTGAACCCCGACGACGGCCGCGTCATCGTCATCGAGATGAACCCGCGCGTGTCCCGCTCCTCGGCGCTCGCCTCCAAGGCCACGGGCTTCCCGATTGCCAAGATGGCGGCGCTGCTCTCCGTGGGCTACACGCTCGACGAGATCGAGAACGACATCACGCGAGAGACGCCGGCCTGCTTCGAGCCCTCGATCGACTACTGCGTCGTCAAGGTCCCGCGCTTCGCCTTCGAGAAGTTCAAGGGCACCGACGACACGCTCACCACGCGCATGAAGGCCGTGGGCGAGGTCATGTCCATCGGCGCCACCTTTGAGGAGGCCATGCAGAAGGCCATGCGCTCCCTCGAGCAGGGCCACGCCGGGCTCGGCGCGGACGGCAACGACGACTTCGACGGCCTCGACGAGGCGACCTTCGAGAGCCGCGTGGCAACGCCCACGCCGGGCCGCATCCTCTACGTGACCGAGGCGCTGCGCCGTGGCTGGACCGTCGAGCGCGTCTTCGACCTCACCAAGATCGACCGCTGGTTCCTGAACCGCATCAAGGACATCGTGACCGCAGGGGGCGTCATCGCCGAGAAGGGCCTCGCGGGCCTCGACGCGGACACGATGATGGCCGCCAAGCAGCTGGGCTTCTCCGACGCGCAGCTCGCCCACCTCACCGGTCAGCGCGAGGACACCGTGCGCGCGGTGCGCGAGGTGCTCGGCGTGCGCCCGTGCATCAAGACCGTCGACACCTGCGCCGGAGAGTTCGCGGCCCGCACGAGCTACCACTACCTCACCTACGAGAAGGGCGGCGTGACCGAGTTCCACGAGGCCGAGAAGCCCCGCGTGGTCATCCTCTCCGCCGGCCCCAACCGCATCGGCCAGGGCATCGAGTTCGACTACTGCTGCGTCCACGCGGCCTACGCGCTCGCGGCCAAGGGCTACGAGACCGTCATGGTCAACTGCAACCCCGAGACCGTCTCCACCGACTACGACACCTCCGACCGCCTCTACTTTGAGCCGCTCACCTTCGAGGACGTCATGAACGTCATCGAGGTCGAGAAGCCGGTGGGCGTGATCGTCACGCTCGGCGGACAGACCCCGATCAACCTCGCCAAGCGCCTCAAGGCCGCCGGCGTCCCCGTCATGGGCACCCAGCCCGAGGCCATCGACCTCGCCGAGGACCGCGACCGCTTTGCGAGCCTGCTCGACCGCCTCGAGATCGCCTACCCGCCCTCGAGCACGGCCGAGACCGTCGACGAGGCCAAGTCCGTGGCGCGCCGCGTGGGCTACCCGCTGCTCGTCCGCCCGAGCTACGTGCTCGGCGGTCGTGGAATGGGCATCGTCTACGATGACGAGGACCTTGTGAGCTACATGGCCGAGGCCACCAAGGTCTCCCCGGACCACCCCGTCTACCTGGACGCCTTCCTCGAGGACGCCATCGAGCTCGACGTGGACGCCCTCTGCGACACCGAGGAGTGCTACGTGGGCGCGGTCCTCGAGCACATCGAGGAGTGCGGCATCCACTCCGGCGACTCCGCCTGCTGCTTCCCGCCCTTCTCGCTCTCCGACCGTCTGGTCGAGAAGGTCCGCGAGACCACGCGGCGCCTGGCGCTCTCCTGTCACATCCGGGGCCTCCTCAACGTCCAGTACGCCGTCCGCGACGAGCAGGTCTTTGTGATCGAGCTCAACCCGCGCGCGAGCCGCACCGTGCCCTTCTCGTCCAAGGCCACGGGCGTGCCGCTGGCCAAGTGCGCCGCGCGCATCATGAGCGGCGAGAAGATCTGCGACCTCGGCCTTCCGGAGGAGGCGCGCGACCGCGGCTACTATGCGGTCAAGGAGGCTGTCATGCCGTGGAGCCGCTTCCCGGGTGCCGACGTCACGCTCGGCCCCGAGATGAAGTCCACCGGTGAGGTCATGGGGCTCGACACCACCTTCCCCAAGGCGTACGCCAAGACGCGCGAGGCCATCGAGTACGACGTGCCGCAGTCCGGCAGCGTGTTCATCTCGGTCTGCGACCGCGACAAGCGCTCCGTGGCGCCGGTTGCGCTCTCCCTGCGCAACCTCGGCTACGACCTGCTGGCCACGCGCGGCACGGCCAAGACCCTGCGCGCCGCGGGCATCCCGTGCGAGGTCGTGAAGCCCATCTCCGAGGGCAGCCCCAACATCCTCGACCTCATGGCCGAGGGCAAGATCTCCTTCCTGATCAACACGCCCAAGGGCCACAGCTCGCGCGGCGACGGCACCAAGATGCGCAGCGAGGCCGTGAGCCGCGGCATCGACATGGCAACCACCATGTCCGGCGCCGTGGCGCTCGTCCAGGCCATCGCTGCCCTGCGCGAGGGTCCTCTCACGGTCAGCGCCCTCCAGGACCTGTAGGATACGAAGGGACAGTCCCTTTGACTCATTCGAGCCGTCGGGTTTCTCGCCCGGCGGCTCTTCTCGTCTTCTGTGCTCCTCCTTGCGTCGAGGCGGAGGAATAACGGAAAATGAGCCCCAAAACAGGGGCGTTTTCCGTAGATGCTCCGTCTCGGCGCACCGTGTCGGGACAAATCGGGGGAGGGAGGCATGATGGGCCCGCTTGCGCCCGGCGCGATCGTCGACTGCCACACGCACACGCGATTCTCGGACGGCACGGGGTCGTTCGAGGAGAACGCTCGCGCCGCCGCGGCGGCGGGATGCGCCGTGCTCGTCTGCACGGACCATCTCACGCTGCCCGCGTCGATGGACCCGACGGGGGAGGTCCAGGTGGTCGAGAAGGACCTCCCGTCGCATCGCGCCGCGTTCGAGGCGGCGCGCGCGGCCCATCCCGAGCTGGAGATGCTCTGCGGCTTTGAGGCGGACTGGTATCCCGGCTGCGAGGACGCCGTGCGCCGGTGGTCGTCCGGGGCGCAGGTCCTTCTCGGCAGCGTTCACTGGTTGGGCGAGAAGGACGACGGCGCATGGATCGACGACACCTCCGACCTGCGCATCTGGCATGAGCTGGGGCCGGACGAGGTGTGGCGGCACTACGTGCGCGCCTGGTGCGCGGCGTGCGAGAGCCCGCTCTCTTTTGACGTGATGGCCCACCCCGACCTGCCGGAGCGCATGCGGCCGCTCGGTCTGGTCGCGACGATCGACCTCGCGCCGCTCTGGGACGAGATGGCGGCGTGCGCGCACGACACCGGGCGCCGCGTGGAGCTCTCCACGGCTGCGCTGCGCAAGGGGGTGGGGGACTACTATCCCGCGCGCGACCTGCTGGAGCGCTTCCGCGCGGCGGGCGTGCCCATCGCGGTGGGTTCGGACGCCCACCGTCCCGAGGACGTGACGGACGGAGTCGCCGCAGCGTACGCTCATGCCTGGGACGCAGGCTACCGCACGATGGAGGTCCCGCGCGCGGACGGCGGCTGGGATTCGGTGCCGCTGCGCTGACGTGGTCCTTCTCGCCTGCGTGAAATATCTGCCGAGTCGTGGGTATCCTAGAGAAGTTTGCTAAACTAACAAGGCTGCGCAAACTGCGGGCGTGGTGGAATTGGTAGACACGCTGGATTTAGGTTCCAGTGGGGGAGACCCCATGAAGGTTCGAGTCCTTTCGCCCGCACCAGCGAGAAGGAAGTGGCGGGGAGCCCGCCATCAGAGACACTGGAGGAACGTTGAAGATCACCGTCACCGCTGCTGAGAAGCCGATCGACGACAAGCTGACCGCCGAGGTCACCGTCGCGGCCGCCGATGTCGACAAGGCCATCGCCAAGACCTACAAGGACATCGCCAAGAAGTACAACTTCCAGGGCTTCCGTCGCGGTCACGCGCCGCGCCCGGTGATCGACGGCATCATCGGCCGCGAGGCCGTGCTCGCCCAGGCCACCAACGACCTTTTGACCGCCGCCGAGCCGCTCATGCTCGAGGAGCTCGACGTCACGCCGGTCGGCCGCGTCGGCTTTGGCCCCGAGGACGCCGACCCCGAGCTCGCCCAGCAGGGCGCCGACTACGTGGTCACCGCCACCATCAACGTGCGTCCCGCGTGCGAGCTCGAGAGCTACGACGCGCCGACGATCAACATGCCCCCCGAGGAGGCCACCGAGGCCGAGATCGACTGGCAGATCAACCAGCTCCTCAGCTATCAGATGACCTACGAGGACGTCGAGGATGACCGTGCCGTCGTGCCCGGCGACGTCGTCTCCGTTGACATCGAGAACGTCGAGGGCGCCGGCCACCTCGCCGGCACCAACCGCATGCTCGCGCTCGACGGCCAGCAGGTGCCAGCCCAGCTCGAGGAGGGCATCGTCGGCATGAAGAAGGGCGACGAGAAGGCCATCGAGTGGACCCGCACCCACGAGCACGAGGGCGAGGAGCACTCCCACACCTTCTCCGTCAAGGTGAAGCTCAACGGCATCAAGAAGGGCGTCACGCCCGAGCTCGACGACGAGGTCGCCAAGAAGTACGGCTACGACGACGTCGCCTCCTTCCGTGACGCCGTCAAGGAGGAGATCGAGGGCGACAAGAAGACGACCCTCCCCAACCTCAAGGAGGACCGTCTCGTCGAGGCCCTGGGCAAGCTCCTCAAGCTCGAGACCGTGCCCGAGGCCTATCAGGACGAGATCTTCAACGAGCTCGCCTCCGAGTTCCTCGGCCGCCTGCAGAACCAGGGCGTCTCGCTCGACATGTACCTGCGCGCCCGCGGCGTGAAGTCCGACGACTTCATCGCCGACCTCCGCGTCCAGGCCGAGGAGCGCGCGCGTCAGTCGCTCGCCCTCGACGCCCTCGCCGCCAAGCTCGGCGTTGAGGTCACCGAGGACGAGGTCCGCGAGGAGTTCGAGAAGGCCGGCGTCGAGGACGTCGACGCCTCCGTCGAGCAGTGGCGCAACGAGGGCCGTCTGCCCGCCATCCGCGACTCCATCCGCCGCACGAAGGCCCTCAACTGGCTCGTCGAGAACGCCAACGTGAACATCGTCGACGAGGTCGCCGAGCGCGCCGCCAAGGGCGAGAAGTCCGAGGACGCCGAGTAGCCCCGTCTCACGGCTCGGAAACGCCCCGGGCGACCGCTCGCCCGGGGCTTTCACATACGAAACGGAGAGCACATGCACCAGCCAACCAACATCCCGCTCATCCCCTACGTCGTGGAGCAGACCCCGCGCGGCGAGCGCAGCTACGACATCTACTCCCGACTGCTCAACGACCGCATCGTCTTTCTCGGCGAGGAGGTCACGCGCGACTCCGCCAACCTCGTGATCGCGCAGCTCCTGCACCTCGAGAGCCAGGACCCCGACAAGGACATCGCGCTCTACATCGACTCGCCCGGCGGTGACGTCTATGCCGGCCTCGGCATCATCGACACGATGAACTTCATCAAGCCCGACGTCTCCACCATCTGCGTGGGCATGGCCGCCTCTATGGGCGCGGCGATTCTTGCCTGCGGCGCCAAGGGCAAGCGTCTGGCGCTCCCCAACTCGATGGTTCTTATCCACCAGCCGAGCTCGGGCGTCTCCGGCCAGCAGACCGACATCCAGATCGTTGCCGACGAGACCCGCTGGATTCGCCAGCGCCTGAACGAGATCCTCTCCGAGGCCACCGGCCAGCCCATCGAGAAGGTCAACGCCGACACCGAGCGTGACAACTACATGCGTGCGACCGAGGCCTGTGAGTACGGTCTCGTCGACAAGGTCATTTCCTCGCGCACCGAGCAGAGCCAGGAGTAGCGCATGCCCAACAACGACATGGACTCGTTTGGCGCGGAGATGCGCTGTTCCTTCTGCGGGAAGACGCGCAGCCAGGTGAGCAAGCTCATCGCGGGCCCGGGGGGCGTCTACATCTGCGACGAGTGCGTGCACGCATGCACCGACATGATCGACGGCGTTGAGACCGCCGACGTCGAGGACGTGGACGCTGCGGAGGACGACGGGCTGCCCATCAAGGAACTGCCGACCCCGCACGAGATCTACGATGAGCTCTCGCAGTACGTCATGGGCCAGGAGCAGGCCAAGCGCGCCATGAGCGTGGCCGTCTACAACCACTACCGCCGCATCCTCTCCGGCAACGACGAGGTCGCCGAGGGCGAGGAGGACGTGGAGATCGCCAAGAGCAACATCTTGCTGCTGGGCCCCACCGGCACGGGCAAGACGCTGCTCGCGCAGACGCTCGCGCGCTTCCTTGAGGTGCCGTTTGCCATCGCGGACGCCACCACCCTCACTGAGGCGGGCTACGTGGGCGAGGATGTGGAGAACATCCTGCTCAAGCTCATCACGGCTGCGGACGGCAACGTCGAGCGCGCCCAGGTGGGCATCGTCTACGTAGACGAGATCGACAAGATCGCCCGCAAGGCGGAGAACCTCTCCATCACGCGCGACGTCTCCGGCGAGGGCGTGCAGCAGGCGCTGCTCAAGATCCTCGAGGGCACCGAGGCGAGCGTGCCCCCGCAGGGCGGCCGCAAGCACCCTCAGCAGGAGCTCATTCGCATCGACACCACCAACATTCTCTTCATCTGCGGCGGCGCGTTCGTCGGTCTGGACAAGATCGTGGCCGACCGCATCGGCAAGAAGGGCATCGGCTTTGCCGCCGAGGTGGGCAGGAACGCCGAGAAGGACGAGGACTACCTCATGGAGCAGGTCATGCCTCAGGACCTGCACAAGTTTGGCATGATTCCCGAGTTCCTGGGTCGCATCCCGGTCATTACCGCGACGCGTGAGCTCACCGAGGAGGACCTCGTGAGCATCCTCACGCAGCCGCGCAACGCGCTCGTGAAGCAGTACCGCCGCATGTTCGAGCTCGAGGGCGTGGACCTCGTCTTTGAGGACGAGGCGCTCACTGAGATCGCGCACCAGGCGATCGCCCGCGGCACCGGCGCGCGAGGGCTGCGCGCCATTTGCGAGGCGACGCTTCAGGACACGATGTTCGACCTGCCGAGCGACCTCGACATCACCAAGGTCATCGTGACCAAGGAGAGCGTCGGCGGCGCCGAGCCCCCACGCCTGGTCACCACCGCCCACGGCAAGCACCGCGTCGCCTAGCAGTTTCGGGACGTGTTTATTCGCGCTGCAAAATGGGGACAGGCCTCTGTTACGGCCTGTCCCCATTTTGCAGCGCAGATAAG
>DXBZ01000154.1 GCA_019116265.1 Candidatus Olsenella stercoravium
CGCATCCCCAGGTCCCTCCCAACAAGTCCAGGTAGCCCGCGTGCGCGAGCACGCAGTCCCCCCGCTCCCTCCGCTCCTCCAGAAGCTCCGCCGCCACCTCGGCCACATCCCCCTCGCCCGCGCGCTCGCTCCGCCGGGACGTGACACCCATCTCGTCGAGGGCCCCGTCGACCGCCTCGACGGCGTCCTCCAACGACGTGCCGCCCTCCGCCGGCACCCCTCCCGGCGCGCCGCCCGTACGCACCGAGAGCGAGGCGAGCGCGAGGGCCGCCGCGCAGGCGAGGGCCAGCGCGACGGCGATCCCACGACGGCTCACAGCGAGTTGATGCCGCTCGATATGGCCTCCCACAACTCACTCACGCGATCCCGGAACGCGAGGATGGCCACGATGGCTATGACCACGAGCACGCCCACGAGGATCGCGTACTCCGTGGTTCCCTGGCCCGACCGCTCCGAGAGCAGCCCCACAACGCTTGCCCTCACGCTCGCGCAACGGTTCCCCTTCATGTCGATCTCCCTTCCGTCCGCCTTCCTAACCAGCCGCCACCGAGCCCAGCAGGGGCCCAAGAATCGCAAGGAACATGGCCGGGACGATGAGCGTCCCCAGCGGGACCAGCATCTTCACCGGCACCCGCTCGATCTCCTCCTCCACCTGGGAGCGTTGCTCGTCGCGAATGGCCTGCGCCTGGCGCTCGAGCGCCTCCGCGAGCGGGGAGCCAAACGCGAGCGCCTCCCCGACCACCGCTGCAAACCGCCTGAGCGCCGACAGGTCGAGCTCATCAGCCAGGTTCCAGAGCGCCCCCTCCCGCTCGCTCACGCCGATGCGCCAACTGAGCATCGCCTCGGAGAACGCCCGCGAGAGGGGCGAGTCGCTGCGCGCGCAGTAGAGCTCGAGCGAGGCGTCAAAGGAGAGCCCCGCCGAGAGCCCGAGCGTCACGACGTCGAGCAGCACGGGCAAATCCGTCAGGCACGACGCCCTCCTCCGCGCGAGCTCCTCTGCCCTTCTCGCCCGCCCGACAAGGGGCGCCTCGCGGACGGCGGATCCCATCAGGGCCACGTGCGCGAGCAGGTGTCGGGGCTGCAGCAAGACCCTCCCGCCGCCGGTGCCCAGAAGCGCCGCGCAGCCGGCGCTCGCTGCGGCGGCGCCCCACAGGATCGGACCAGTCACGTCCATCTCGTCACCCCCGCCATGAGACGCCTGATGATGAGCAGCGCCGCGCCGTCGAGCACCGCAGCGAGGCAGACGCACCCCACGCCCGCCGGCGTGAGCAGCCCACTCTGAAAGTCCGGCGAGACGAGCGCAAGGATCGCGATCATGACCGCCGGCAGCAGGGACACGATCCTCACTGAGAGCCGGACCTGCGCCGTCTTGACACCCAACATGCGCTCGAACTCGCCCTGCCGCTCGGCGAGCGCGGCGGAACGCATGAGCAGGTCGCGCAGGGGACTCCCCGTGCGATGCGAGATCACGAGCGCCGTAGCGAGAAGCTCCGCCCCCGGCGCATCGAGCTCGCGGGCGAGAAGCGCGACGGCGTCCTCCGTCGACGAGCCGCAGCGCAGGCGCAGCGACATGCGCGCGAACGCCTCCGAGACCGGACCGCGCTCGTGCGAGCCAACGTAGGCAACCGCCTGGGCGAGCGTCTGGCCGGAGGCGAGCGCCACGGAGAGCGTCCGGTAGACCCCCGGCATCGAGGCGACGACCTCGCGGCGCACGCGACGACGCCGGGACAGCTCCCGCGCCGCCGCCACCCCGACCACGATCGTCCCCGCCGCGACGGCGGCGACCGGGGAGGCCATCAGCAGGCCCGCCACGCACGACAGGGCCGCGAGGGCGACGGCCAGGGTGACCGCTGCCGTGCGCTCGTCGAACGAGACCTGGTGGGCGGCGAGAAGCGCAACGAGACGCAGCGCATGGACGCGCCACAGGTCAACGCCCAGGAGAACGTCTGCGAGCCGCGTGCGAGAGAGGCGGCGCAGCAGCCTCATCGCGCGCAGGGACCAACCCAACACGCGACGCGTCGCCGCGATGCGCGACGGTGCCGCGAGCCCGCCGCACGCCAGGGCCGCACCGAACGCTGACGTCAGGCACGCGCCCCCGACAAGCAGGACCTCCATAGCTCCACCTCCCCCTTGTCCAGGACCCCGTCCTCGACCGCCCGCGCGACGAACGCCGGCTCCCGCCCCAGCGCCCAGGAGCGGTCGCCCAGGCTGAAGCTCACGCACTCGTCGAGCCGGGCGGAGCCGCCTGGCGCCCTTGAGACCTCCGTGAGCGACGTCACGAGCCTCGCGCCGTCCGCGAGACGCCTCGTCACCACGATCAGGTTGATCGCGGTGGCAATCTGCTCCTCGATGAGGTCGGTCGGCAGGTCCATGCCAAAGCGCGCCATGAGGACGAGACGCATGACGGCCTCCTCGGCACTGCCGGCATGAAGCGTGGTGAGCGAGCCGGCGTGTCCCGTGTTCAACGCGTTGAGCATGTCGATGCACTCGCCGGCACGCACCTCGCCCACCACGATCCGGTCGGGGCGCATCCTGAGCGCGTTCTTCACCAGGTCGCGGATCGAAATCTCGCCGGTCCCCTCGATCGAGCTGTCGCGCGCCTCAAGGCGCACCAGGTTGGGGTGCGAGTCAAAGCGCAGCTCGGCCGAGTCCTCAATCGTCACGATGCGCTCGCTCCGGGGAATCTCGCAGGAGAGCGCATTGAGCAGCGTTGTCTTTCCCGACCCCGTGCCGCCCGCCACCGCGATCGAGCGGGCGCAGCGCACCGCCCACGAGAGCAGCTGCGCGTACCAGGACGGAATCGACCCCAGCTCGACGAGGCGGTCGAGGCTCCTGATCCGGTCGGAGAACTTGCGGATCGTCACCGCCGGGCCGTCGATGGCTATGGGCGCGGCCACGGCGTTCACGCGGTCCCCGTTGACGAGGCGCGCGCTCACGATCGGGCTCGCCCGGTCGAGGCGGCGCCCGAGCGGCGCGAGGATGCGGTCGAGCACAATCATGATCTGCTCGGGCGAGTCAAAGACGACGTCGGCCGGGTAGAGCTCGCCGCCCCGTTCGTAGAAGAGGGCGCCCGCGCCGTTGATCATCACCTCGGAGATGCCGTCGTCCTCGAGCAGCGGCTGGATGGGCCCGAGCCCGCAGATCTCGTCGGCCACCTGGCGCAGCAGCAGCTCGCGGTCCACGGTCACGACCAGGTCCTCGCCCGTGTTGAGAATCGCCTCGAGCACGACGCGCAGCTCCGAGCGCGCCCGGTCGGCGTCCTCGCCCGCGAGCATGGCCGCGATGGTGGCAAGCCCCAGACGCTCCACGAGACTGCCCTTGAGTCGCTCGCGGGCCCGTCTCAGCTCGTCGGACGAGTCCGCCTCGTACGCAACCGCTCGCGAGGCCTCGACCTCGCGCACGCGTTCGAGGACAGACATCTAGCTCGCCTCCCTTCGCGGGCCAAACAGCCTCCACGAGCGCCGGCGCTGCGGCGCCTCGTAGGCGCGGCGCGCCTCCTCGGCGTCGGGCAGGCACCCGAGCTCCGCCAAGAGCTGCGCGAGCATGCCCAGAACGGAGTCGGGGAAGGGGTAGCCGGGCTCGCAGAGCTCCCCCACGCGCCCGGCCGCCGCGAGCTCGTCGACCTCGTCGCCGCCCTCGACCAGACGATAGACGCGCGCCGCCTCGAGGCCCACCTCGGGGCGCGCGGTCGCGCCCCGCATCCCCGACTTGGGGTCGACGCGGTTCTCGACGCGCGCGATCCTCGTCCGCGCCACGCCGAGCCTCACCGCAAGCCCGCTCATGCGCGCGACGGACGAGGTCGTCCCCGACCGACCGTCGGAGACCAGCAGCAGCCGGTCCGCGCGCTGCACAGCCTGCGCGACGGCATCCGTGAACGTCGTCGAGGTATCCACAACCACCAGGTCAAACTCGCGCGTCGCCCACCCGAGGACCGCGTCGAGGCAAGGTGCGACGAGCTCCGCCGCCTCCGGCCTGCCGCAGGGGCCCATGAGGCTCACGCCGGGCGCGGCAGACACGCACGAGCGGGCGAGAAGATCGGGTGCGGGCCGCGCCTCCCCCAGCGCGACGAGGTCGCTCCCCCCGGAGAGCCCGAAGCACGCGTAGGCATTTCCGCAGGAGAGGTCCAGGTCGAGCAGGCAGACGCGCATCCCCCAGCGCGCCGCCGCAGTCGCCGCGCAGGCTGCGATCGTCGTCTTGCCCACGCCGCCCCGACCCGAGCAGAGCACGAGGGTCGGCGCCGCGCCGCCGCCCGGCTCACGCGCGGGCACCACCGGCTCGGCGCAGGCTGCGGCCGCACGGCGCTTCTCGCCCAGCCGCTCGGTGACCTCCGCACGATCCAGGACGTGGTCGACGCCGGCGCGGGCCGCCCGCGAGCGCAGCGACCCCGTGGCGGACTCGCACGCAAGCGCGACGCAGCGCGCGTTCCCACCGCCGGCGATCGCGGCGGCGAGGTTGACGTCCGAGACGCCCTCGCGCACGGGACCCACAACGATCCCCAGCTCACCGGGATCAGACACCTCCGACATGCGCCGCAGCGCGTCGGCGCTTCTCGCCAACGTCAGACGCCCCCGCGCATCCAGCAGCTCCACGGCACCCCGCACCAGGTCTCGGCTCTCGTCGCAGCAAAACGCCGCCCACTCGCTCATGACACGTCATCCTCCCCCGTCGTGTCCTCCGCCTCGCCGTCCTCCGCCTCGTCCTCGCCGTCCTTCTCCGCAGGTACGCTCTCCGGGGCCGACTGCTCGCCCTCCGCGAGCGCGAGCGCCTCGTCACCGGGAAGGGCGAGCCTGAGGCAGCCCGCATCGCTCGCCGCAAGCAGGCGCGCCACGTCGTCGGGAGCCACCGCGACCGTGATCGACCCCGAGCCCATGAGCCCCGTGCCCGTCTGCGGCACGGCCAGCACGCGCACGTCCTCGGAAATCATCCGCACGCCGTCCTCGTCCGCCTCGTACGCCGCGAGCGACGCGCCGACGGCGGTTCCCGGTGGCACGCCGAGGTCGTCATCGAGCGGCACGCTCAGCGCCACGCGGTCAGGCGGGACCTCCACCGACTCCGCGCTGTCCCTGAAGTTGAGCTCGGTGAGCGGCACGCCTGCCGCGACGGGCACGCTCACCTCCGTGCCGAGCACCGAGTCCAGCCCGGTCACGGCGTCGGCGGGCGCGAGGTCGACGAGCCACTCGCGCTCTGCGACGTTGACCCGCGAGACGCTCTCCCCCACCTCGATGCCCTCCGTCGCAACGACGAGCGTCACGACCTCGCCGCCGTAGCGCTCGAGCGCCTCCTCGCGCAGGCGCTCGGACTGGCTGCGCACGTGCTCGCCATAGGCGAGGCAGAGCGCTGCGGAGAGCAGCGCGCACGCTCCCGATGCGACCAACCTCAGACGACGGTTCACGGCCCCTCCCTCCGGCTCTCGCTATTTGGGTAGGGGCATTCTCCCGCGCAAAAGAGCCAAAATCGGGTCGTCCAAAGAAAGTCGGCCACGAATCTGCCACGAACTTGCACGAAACTATCAGCAGCCGCGTTTGCGCAGGCAGGGCGCTCGTAGTCATGATTAATTTACATTGTTTATCAAACTATTTGCACACGGTTTCTTCACACCGGAACCCGCGCTCGTTGCGCGTCTTATCTAGAGAACGATGTCCGGGTCCAGCGTGCGGGCGCTTTCTCGCATCTCCTGTGCGAGGGCTAGATAACAGCTGAGCCGCTCGCGCGAAAAAGCCCCTTGCTCGAAGTGGTCTCGCACGGCACAACCTGGCTCGTGCGTGTGCGTGCAGTCGTTGAAGCGGCACTCGAGCGCCGCCTCCGCAATCTCGGGGAAGGCCTTGGCGAGCCCGCGCTCGTGACCCACGAGCGGCAGGCTCCTGAGCCCCGGCACGTCCGCGATCACGCCGGCGTGCGGCAGACGCACCATGACGCGCGAGACCGTGGTGTGGCGGCCCGCATCGTCTCTCTCGCGCACCTCGCCCGTAGCGAGCGCCTCATGGCCGAGAAGGGCGTTGAGCAGCGTGGACTTGCCCGCGCCCGACTCGCCGAGAATCATCGCGCAGCTCTGGCGCGGCACGCAGTCGCGCACCGCCTCGACCCCGGCGCCCGTCGCCGATGAGGTCACGACCACGCGCACCTCGTCACCCACGAGCCGGCGCACGCGGGCGAGCTCGCGACCGAGGTCACCCTCGCCTGTGCGGTCGGCCTTGGTGAGCACCACCACGGGCGTGAGGCCGCAGTCGCGCGCCAGCACGAGCGAGCGCGCCACGCGCCCGAGCAGCAGCTCCCCGGCACCGAGTGGCTGCACGATCAAGATGGTGTCCACGTTGGCGGCGAGCACCTGGCGCTCCCCGCGACTGCGGCCGC
The DNA here is from genome assembly GCA_019116265.1 of Candidatus Olsenella stercoravium. Taxonomy (GTDB): domain Bacteria; phylum Actinomycetota; class Coriobacteriia; order Coriobacteriales; family Atopobiaceae; genus Thermophilibacter; species Thermophilibacter stercoravium. The sequence continues at coordinate 6,352 of DXBZ01000154.1, forward strand.
GCCACCGCTCGAAGGAGGTTCGTCTCGGCAGCACCCGCTCGATCACGCCCATGTCGTGGCCGGGTGCGCGACGCACCGCGACGCAGTCGCCCACGGCGGGCAGGAGACCCTCGTCCTTCTCGGCGTCCTGCTTGGCAAAGTTCACGGAATGCTCCGCACGAAACGCGTCCTGCGCGGTGACCACCAGCGGAAACCCGCGGTCGAGGCGCACCACAAAGCCGAGCGCCATCTCGTCGGCGTTCTCCGCGCCGGCGAGAAACGCGTCAAAGGCCTCGCGCTGCGCGTCATCGAGCCGCAGGTCACCAAAGGCGGGCAGGTCGTGCAGGGCATCAATCGCCGGCAGCGTGATCTGCTGCTGGCGGCTCGCCCGCCGCCTGTTGCCCCGCTTTGCCACGCGCACCTCCCGAGCCCTCGGTTCTTCTCGGCAATCTTACCGCACGCGGCCGGCGACGGCTTGAGGCAGATTTCCGCCCCTGCTGTGTCACTTTGGGGCTCGTCTGAGGGGATTCATCTCGAATGGTGGTCGGAGAACGTCAGCGGTGTCCGCATTTCCGCAGGTACTAGTTGAAGTATATATGTGATTACAGATTATCGGAGGTACAATCCCCTCAGACGAGCCCCAAAGTGACACAGCAAGCTCAATAATCTGCCCCTGACGGCCCCGACGCACACAGCAGCGCACCGTGTCCGCCGTGTAACGCGTTGGCATCGAGGCGTTTTCAGGTGGTTCGCGGCGCCGCGGCCTCCCGTACACTGACGGCAGCTCGAGAAGCCCGCTCGGATTGGAGCCCCCATGCTCGGCATCGCCGGACTCGTTCTCGCCGTCGCCGCCATCGTCGCCCTCATCTGGCGCGGGTGGCACATGGTGGTGGTCTCGCTCGTTGCCTCGCTTATCGTCATCCTCACCAATGGGATGGACGTCCTCTCCGCCATCAACAGCAACTACATGGGCGACATGGCCGCCTTCGTGGGCAGCTGGTTTCTGCTCTTTGCCCTGGGCTCCGTCTTCGGGCGCGTCATGGGCGACTCCGGGGCCTCCGCCGGCATCGCGGGCAGCATGCTGCGCCTCGTGGGCGAGAAACACGCGCTGCTCGTGATCATGGTCACCGGCCTCGTGCTCTCCTACGGCGGCATCAGCGCGTTCATCATCGCGTTCTCGGTCTACCCCATCGCGGCCGAGCTCTTTGAGCGCGCCGACATCCCCAAGAAGCTCATCGTGGCCGCCATCATGGTCTGCCCGGCCACGCTCGGCATGGTCATGATGCCGGGCATCCCGTCCACGCAAAACCTCATCCCCGCGAGCTTCCTCGGAACGGACGCCTACGCCGGCGCGGCCCTCGGCGTCATCTGCTCCGTGGTGATGTTCGCGCTCTCCTATATCTACCTGCAGTGGGAGATCGGCCGCTGCCGCCGGCGCGGGGAGCACTTTGCCCCCAGCCCCGGCGAGACGCTCTCGCGCCCAGACGACGCCGACACCCCACCCGTCTGGGCGTGCTTCGCGCCGATCGTCCTTCTCGTGGTGCTGGTCTTTGTGCTGCAGCGGGCGGCGTCGATGTCCGCCACCGACGCCGTGACCGTCTCGATGCTCGCCTCGGTGGTCGCGGCGTGCCTGCTCTACCGCGGGCGCCTCGCAGACGTCAGGCGCGCCATCGGCGAGTCCTGCACGAGCGGCCTGAGCTCGCTCGTCTCCGTGGCAGCCATCATGGGCTTTGGCGGCGTGGTGGTTGCCTCCCCCGCTTACCAGGACATCATCGAGGCACTCATGTCCACGAGCCTGAACCCCCTCTGGCAGGGCTACGTCACGATCTTTGCCATCGCCGGCATCACGGGCTCGGCCATCGGCGCGCTTAACATCTACCTCGGCAGCATGGCGCAGACGCTGCTGGCCACGGGCCTCGACCCGGCGATGATGCACCGTGTGCTCTGCATGGCGTCCGTGGGACCGGCAACGCTTCTGCCCCACACCTCGGCGATGCTCGCCGCCAACCAGGCCGCCCGCACCGAGGTCCGCGACACGTACCGCTACGTGCTCGTCTCGTGCGCGCTGCTGCCGATTGCAGTGTCGCTTCTGGGCATGGCCCTCGGCCTCGCGGGCGTGGCGTAGCCGAAGGACCCTTCAAAATCGCGGCTGGTCTCAGCCCGCGCGTTCTTCTCGCTTCAAATTCTGGCCTCGTCTCAGCTTTGAATGGCCCCCAGGCTGAGACGAGGCTCATTTTTGAACGCACTCGGGCCATCAGGCTGAGACGAGCCCGGATTCTAAAGCGAGAAGAACGCGCGGGCTGAGACCAGCCGCGATCCCAAGGCCCCCTCACAAAAACGGGCCCCGCCGGCAAAGGCGGGGCCCGGGCAAAGCGTTGTCGCGAGAAGAGCGCTTACTTATCCTTCTCGACCGCGCGCATGACGGCCTTGTAGACCTCCATGATCGGGATGATCAGGAACGCGAGGCCAAGCGCCGTGAGCAGCGCCTCGGGGTTGAGCGTCATGAAGCCAAAGACCTCGGCCAGGAAGTCGACCTCAACGGGGATCACCGTGAGCACGGCAGCCAGGATGGCGGCACCCCACAGCCACTTGTTCTGCTTCTTCAGGGAGAAGAGCGACGCGCGGCGGCTGCGCATGTTGAACGAGTGGAAGATCTCCACCATGGAGAGCGTGATGAACGCCATGGTGACGCCCTCCTCGTCGGGGATGCCGTCGAGCAGCATGGAGATGTCGATCACGCCGTTGTTGTGGAAGTACATGCCGGCGAAGAACGAGGCCAGCACCAGCGCGGTAATCACGATGCCCTGGAAGACGATGTCGACGCCCATGCCACCGGCGAAGACGCCGTCGGATGCCTTGCGCGGCTTGCGCTTCATAACGTCGCCCTCGGCCTCCTCCATACCGAGCGCCAGCGCCGGGAAGCAGTCCGTGATCAGGTTGATCCAGAGCAGCTGAACCGGCTGGAAGATCGTGAAGCCCACCATCGTGGCCACAAAGACCGAGAGCACCTCGGCGATGTTGGCGGAGAGCAGGAACTGGATGACCTTGCGGATGTTGTCGTAGATCCTGCGGCCCTCCTCCACCGCGTTGATGATGGTGGCAAAGTTGTCGTCCGCGAGGACCATGTCGGCAACGTTCTTGGTGACGTCGGTGCCGGTGATGCCCATGCCCACGCCGATGTCGGCGCGCTTGATGGAGGGGGCGTCGTTCACGCCGTCGCCGGTCATGGCGACGATGTTGCCGCGCTTCTTCCAGGCGTCGACGATGCGGGCCTTGTGCTCGGGCTGGACGCGTGCGTAGACGGAGATCTCGGTGACCTTGTTGTAGAACTCTTCGTCGGAGATCTTGTCCAGCTGGGCGCCCGTGATCGCCTGGGAGGCGTCGGAGACGATGCCGAGCTCCTTGGCGATGGCAACGGCGGTGTCGATGTGGTCGCCGGTGATCATGACCGGGCGGATGCCGGCCTCCTTGGCCTCGACGATGGCCTGGGTGACCTCCGGGCGGACCGGATCGATCATACCGGAGAGGCCGCAGAAGACGAGGTCGTGCTCGAGCGCCTCCGGGCTGCAGTCGTCGGGCACCGCGTCATAGGTGCGGCTGGCCAGGGCGAGCACGCGCAGGGCGTCGTCGGCCATGGCCTTGTTGGCGGCGAGGAGCTCGGCCTTGCGCTCGGCCGTCAGCGCCACGACCTTCTCGCCGTCATAGATCTTGGTGCAGAGGTCGATAACCACGTCGGGCGCGCCCTTGGTGTACTGCTCGAAGGTGCCGTCGGCCTCCTCGACCACCACGGACATCATCTTGCGGCCCGAGTCGAACGGGGCCTCGCCGCGACGCGGGTGCTCCACGTCCAGGCCGGTCATGCCCGCCTTGGCGGCGTCGTTCACGAGGGCGCACTCGGTGGGCTCGCCCACGGCCTCGCCCTTCTCGGCATCCCACTTGGCGTCGGAGCAGAGCGCCATGCCGGCGAGGAACTTCTCCTCGGGGGCGGCGAGCTCGTGGCGGACGACCGTCATCTTGTTCTGCGTGAGGGTGCCGGTCTTGTCCGAGCAGATGATCTGCGTGCAGCCCAGGGTCTCGACGGCCGTGAGCTTGCGGATGATGGCCTGACGCTTGGACATCTTGGTGACACCCATGGAGAGCACGATCGTGACCACGGCCACGAGGCCCTCGGGGATGGCGGCGACGGCCAGCGACACGGCGACCATGAAGGTGTCGAGGATGAGGCTCGGGTTGGCCGTCATCTCGCCGCCGTGGCGGATGAAGTCAACGGCAAAGATGACCACGCAGATCACGATGACCATGATGGTCAGGATCTTGGAGAGCTGCGCAAGCTTGATCTGGAGCGGCGTGAGCTCCTTCTTGGCGGTGGTGAGGGCGTCGGCGATCTTGCCCATCTCGGTCTTCATGCCGGTGCCGGCCACGACCGCCTTGCCGCGGCCGTAGACCACGGTGGAGCCCATGTAGCACATGTTCTTGCGGTCGCCGAGGGGCACGTCGTCGGCGTCGGCGGCAAGCGAGATGGCCTCGACGTGCTTCTCCACGGGCACGGACTCACCGGTGAGGGCGGCCTCCTCGATCTTCATCGACGCGCTCTCGAGCACGCGGCAGTCCGCGGGCACGGAGTCGCCGGCCTCGAGAAGAACGATGTCACCGGGAACGAGGTCGGCGGAGGGCAGGTGGATGAGCTTGCCGTCGCGCACGACCTTGGACTGCGCGGCGCTCATCTCCTGCAGGGCCTCGAGCGCCTGCTCGGACTTGGCCTCCTGCACGACGCCGAGCACGGAGTTGATGATGACGACGACCATGATGATGATGACGTCGGCCCACTCGGGCTCGCCCTGCACCATGCCGGTCACGGCGGAGATGACGGCCGCCACGATCAGCATGATGACCATCGGGTCCGCCATCTGCTCGAAGAAGCGCTTCCAGAGCGGGGTCTTCTCCTCCTTGTCGAGCTCGTTGCGCCCGTACTGGGACAGGCGGCTCGAGGCCTCGGCAGAGCTGAGGCCGCTCTCCTCGTTAGAGGACAGCTCGCTCAGCACCTCGTCGGCGGACGATAGGTACTCTTTCAACGTTTTCCCTCCTGCGATTACGCGTTCCACCCGACAGGTTGACGCCCGATCGTAACTCCCCAGGAGGGGCAAGGGCTCGTCAAGGCTGCCATGTCGGGCAGCTGACAGAACAGTTGTTTATTGTACCCGAAACCGCCCCGACGAGTCGTTCTTCTCGACCTATACAAAGGCCGTCAAAAAACGCAACCCTTTTTCGGTGG
>DXBZ01000155.1 GCA_019116265.1 Candidatus Olsenella stercoravium
CACCCGCCTCCCGCGCTACCCCGCACGACCCCCGTGGTCCGCACAGCCCCGTGTCCCACCTCTCGCGCCGCCCGCACGTCTCCCGCAGTCCGCACGGCCCTACGCTCCGCACGCCCCTGCGCTCCGCACGCCCCTGTGGTTTTGGGACGATTTTTTATAAGTGTGCGTCAATTTTATAAAAAAATTGCCCACAAGCAGGGGCGGAGTGGCGCACTGGACGCAAAACCGACCCGTACGTGGCAAGAGCATAAAAAATGTTTCCCAAAACTAGGGTGTTTTCTCGAATTCGACCCCACTCAACACACGACAAGGGCTCTGCAACAAAACCCCGCTTTTGCGGGCAGCATGTTCTTCTCGCCTGCCTGCAAAACCCTACTTTTGCGGGAGAGGCCCTCGCGCGTTGCCAGGGAGGCCCTCTCCGTAACGTTTGCGCTGGTTTTGGATAAGTTCCTTATGTCGAGAAGGGCGTCTATCGTGCAACACTGCCGATTCCTATGCAAAAGCCGGAAAAGCAGCTGTTTTGCATAAACGTCTCAACGTTCTTCTCGCCCGAAGATAAAACATCTACCCAGAACCGCGCTGCGGGCCGCGAACCAGGCCCCCGGGCGAGAAGGACGGCGCACTAGGCGGGCAGATCCGCGCAGAGCAGGTACTCGACGTTGCCCTTGTGACCGGTGATGGGGCTCTCGCAGCTCCCGCGGACCGCAAGGCCCGCCCCCTCGAAGGCCGCGCGGACGCGCTCGAGCGCGGCGAGCCGGACGGCCTCCTCGCGCACGACGCCGCCCTCCCCCACGTCCTCGCGGGCGGCCTCAAACTGCGGCTTGACCAGCGTGAGGAAGGTCCCGCCCGGCCGCAGCAGCTCGCAGACAGCCGGCAGCACCGTGATCACGCTCGTGAACGAGACGTCGCACACGGCCAGGTCCACGACCCCCGAGCCGAGCAGCACGGGCACGTCCACGATGTTGGTGCGCTCGAGCAGGCGCACCCGCGCGTCCTGCCGCAGCTCCCAGGAGAACTGCGCATACCCCACGTCCACCGCCACGACGGACGCGGCCCCATGCTTGAGCAGGCAGTCGGTGAAGCCGCCGGTCGAGCACCCCACGTCGAGGCAGGCGAGGCCCGCAGGGTCCACGCCAAAGGCGTCGAGCCCGCGCTCCAGCTTGAGGCCGCCCCGGCTCACGTAGGCCGCGCGGCCGCGCACGTGCAGGGGGATGCCGGGAGCGACCTGCTCGCCGGGCGAGGTGAGGCGGCGGTCGGTGGTGGAGACGTCGCCGGCCATGACGGCGCGCAGGGCCTCGTCCGCAGACGAGAAGAACCCCTGCTCGACGAGCTCGGCGTCGAGCCGGCGGCGGCGCGCCATGACCTACTGCCCGTCGGCGGCGGGCTCGGGGGCGGCGTCGGTCTCGGCGGGCGCAGCGGACGCGTCGCCCTTCTCGGGCTGCCCGTCCTTCTCGGCGTCGGCGAGGCGAGCCTCCTCCTCCGGGGTGAAGTCGGTGGCGTCCACGAGGCTCACGGCCTTGGATCCGAGCGCGATCGCCTCGTCAAAGAGGTCGAGCGAGCGCTCCAGCGAGACGTCCTTGTCGCGCACCTGGCCCACGAGCTCGTCAAGACGGTCGTTAATCTGGCCAAAGGTCTGGTACTGGGAGACGTCGACGCGCGCCATCAGGCGTCCTCCCCCTCGGCGGGGTCGGGCTCGGCGACGGGCTCCTCCGCAGCGGACGCGACGCGCTCGCGCGCGGCGGCGACCACGTCGACGCCGGCGTCGAGATCGTCTGCCACGCGGCCGAGGATGCCGTTCACAAAGCGCGAGGACTCGTCGGTGCCGTAGGCCTTGGCAAGCTCGACGCACTCGTCAATCGTCACGGAGATGTCGACCTCGTCCACGTTGAGCATCTCGTAGAGCGCGAGGCGCAGCAGGTTGCGGTCCACCGCGTTCATGCGCGCAACCGACCAGCCCGTCGAGCGGGTCTCGATGACCGCGTCCAGGTCGGGGCGGCACTCGTCGGCGCCAAGCGCGAGGCGACGTGCGTAGTCGTCGAGCGGGCCCTGCGACAGGGCGTACTCGCCGTCGAGGACGTCCAGCACGGCACGGGAGTTGGCCTCCGCCTGGAACAGCAGCTGGAGGGCCTGGCTGCGGGCGAGGGTGCGCCCGCCGAAGTGAGTGCTCAAGGTGCGGTTACTCCTTGGGGAAGACGAGGCTGTCGATGCAGACGTCCACGGCGGAGACGGAGACGCCAATCTGCTCGGTGACGGCGCGCGCGACCTCGGCGCGGACGTCGTCGGCGAGCTTGGTGAACGGGTAGCCGTAGAAGACGGCGAGGTGCACGGTCACGTGCAGCGCGTCATCCTCGACGAAGGACTCCACGGCCTTCTCCGGGGAGACGCTGCGGCTCGTGAAGACGTTGATCAGGCTGGAGGCGATGTCGTTGCCGCCGACGGAGGCAACGCCCTCGACGCGACGGGCCGCGATTCCAACGATCGTGGAGACGACATCCCTGGAGATGCCGATGCCAGAGACGAAGAGCTCGCTTTCTGCCATGGAGGAACCCCCTTGCTCGATACATGCGGTCATTGTCACAGTATACCCGTTGTTTGCCAAGAAGGCGCGGCGGCCTCCTCTCGACCGGTGGATGCAGCCGCACAGAAAACGCGCCCATCTACAGCGGCGGCGATTTCGTGCGCAGAAAATGGCTCCAAATTCGGACGAGAAGAACCGGGCGTCGAAGCAGTGCCGCAGACGGCCCGGATTCCAGCGCACGGACCCGTGTCCTGACCGCATTCCTGTGCACAGGGCCACCTCGGCAGGAGCGGCTCCGAAGACGGAGCGCGTTTCTGAGCGCATTTTCCGTCCGACCGTATACCGGCAGGATTTCTGCGCAGCCCCGGCACCAAAAAGCCGCCCCGGTCTCCCGGGGCGGCCTTACGGTCGCGGTTTCTCGCCCGGCGCTAGACGCGGCCGACGAACTTGCCGCCGTCGCGGGTATCGACCTTGATCGTCTCGCCCACGTTGAGGTAGAGCGGGACCTGGATCACGGCGCCGGTCTCGATGGTGGCGGGCTTGGAGCCGCCCTGGACGGTGTCGCCCTTGAAGCCGGGGTCGGTCTCGGTGATCTCGACCTCAATGAACATCGGGGGCTGGACGCCGAGCAGCTCGGTGTCGGCGTAGAGGAGCTGGGCGTTGTCGTTCTCCTTGAACCACTTGGCGTTGTCGCCGATGAAGTCGGCGGAGAGCTCGACCTGCTCGTAGGTCTCGTTGTCCATGAAGTAGAACGTGGCGCCGTCGTTGTAGAGGTACTGCATCTCCTTGGTGATGAGCTGCACGTTCTCGAACTTGGTGCCGGCGTTGCAGGTCTGGTCGATCACGCGGCCGGTCTTGAGGTCGCGGATCTTGTAGCGGACGAAGGCACCGCCCTTGCCGGGCTTGACGTGCTGGAACTCAACGATCGTGTAGTACTTGTCGTTGATCTTGAGGCCCATGCCGTTCTTGAAGTCTGCGGTGCTGATGGTTGCCATGTTGCGCCTTTCCGTCGTGCTCACATACGGGCGATATTTTAGCACCGTCGGGCGCCCTGCGCGCGAACTCCATCATGAGCCGCGTGGGCGCAGGTAGCGCCCCACAGATGCAAAAACGTCATTCGTGATGGAAAATCCGAATCCCAGATGCAAAAAGCTCGTTCGTGATGGACATTTTGGGGGCTTTGGCGCGCCTGGCTGCGAGCCGCCGTCACGTTCGCCCAGTTGAGAAAATCAAATCATAAATCGAACTCATCCGCAGGGCGAAAAAACACCATCACGAGTCGCGTTTTTGCATCGCGAATTCGGATTTTCTATCACGAGCAGGAGTTTTGCAGGCGTCGCGCCCTAGCCGCGACGCGTGATGCGACGCCAGATGCCCATGAGCCCGGCCCGGATCACGCCAAAGAACGACGCGGAGCGCACGATCCGCTCGCCGCCGATGTGGTCGCGCACGGCGCGCAGGAGCTTGTGGTTGTTGCGCGCGGAGAAGGCAAAGACCCCGTTCTCCTTGGTGAAGACCGCGAAGCGCGGGATCACGCGCCCGCCGAACATGACCGACGCGTCGACGTGGTCGACCTGGTCCCACGGGATCTGGATGTAGTCCTCGACGTTGCGCTCGTTGTAGAACTCGAGCGCCTTGTCCCCCACCATCATCGAGCCGGTGACGGAGAAGCCCGTGAACATGGTGGCGGGGATGGTGAGGTCGACCGTGGTGTTCTGAGACTGGGCCATGACCCTGCCCACCTCCTTTCCGAGAAAAGCGAGGGGCCGCGCCCCGTCGCAAAGAGCCATTGTGACACTTCCGACGGATGCGCGGCCCCGAGAAGGCCGAGATGGCGAGCTTAGAGCAGGCCGACGAGGTGACCGACGATGCCGACGGCGAACATGCCGAGGATGATGACGATCGGGGAGACCTTCTTCTTGAGCAGCCAGCAGCACAGCAGCGTCACGCACACGGCGGCGAGACCCGGGATGAGGCTGTCGAGGTTGGCCTGAAGCGTGGTGACCTTGATCTGCTCGAGACCAGTAGAGCCGAGGGAGGCGTACTGCGAGAGCGCGCTGTGAATCGCGTCCGCGACGCCCTGGCCGCCCTGGCCGGCGGTGTCGGCGATGGCGGTCCAGTCAATGAAGGCGCCGTCGGACTGCTCGACGCGGGAGACCACCGGCGCGAAGGAGATGGACACCCAGCGCTGGACCAGGCCGCCGATGACAAACATGCCGAGGATGGAGGCGCCCTCGGTGATCTTGCCCATCAGGCCGCCGGAGAGGTCCTTGGTGATGGAGGTGCCGAGCTTGTAGCCAAACTCCTGCGTGTACCAGATGAACGCCATGCGGATGACGTTCCAGAGCACGAAGAACAGGATCGGGCCGACGATGTTGCCCTCCATGGCGAGCGACGCGCCAAGCGCGCCGAGCAGCGGGCGGAGGGTGAACCAGAACGCCGGGTCACCGACGCCGGCGAGCGGGCCCATCATGCCGACCTTGACGCCCTGGATGGCGGCGTCGTCGACGGGCGCGCCGTTGGCGCGGTCCTCCTCGAGGGCGAGCGTGACGCCCATGACGGGAGCCGAGACGTACGGGTGCGTGTTGTAGAACTCCATGTGACGCTTGAGCGCCGCGATCTGGTCATCCTTGTTGGGGTAGAGCTTCTTGATGGCCGGGATGATGGAGTAGCACCAGCCGCCGTTCTGCATGCGCTCGTAGTTCCAGGAGCCCTGGAGGAACTGGTGGCGCCAGGCGACGGACATGCGGTCCTTCTTGGACAGGGTTACCTTGTTCTCTGCCATGTGTTCTCTCCTCCCTTCCTACTCGTAGTCGTCCAGGATGTCGCCGAGCGGGTCGCCCGAGCCGGCGGCGCCGGCACCGGCCTTGGCGGCCTCCTTGAGGCCCAGGTAGATGAGGGCCAGGGAGATGCCGATGACGCCGAGGGCGATGAGGGTCAGCTCGGAGATGGCGGCGACGCAGAAGCCGAGCGCGAAGAACGGCCAGACCTCGTTGGTGGCCATCATGTTGATGACCATGGCGTAGCCGACGGCCGCGACCATGCCGCCGCCGATCGTCATGCCCTCGTTGAGCCACGCGGGCATCATGTTGAGGGCGCCCATGACGGCCTCGTCGGGGATGAAGCAGAGCGCGGCGGCCGGGATGGCGATGCGGATGCCCTGCATGCAGATGGCCGCGATCTGCCAGGCCTCGATGGCCGCGAAGTTGCCCTTGGCCGCAGCGGCGTCCTGGGCGTGGACCACGGGGATAGCGAGCGTGCGGACGATCATCGTCAGGAACAGGCCGGCGACGGACAGCGGCACGGCGACGGCGATGGCCGTGGTGATGGCCTCGCCCTGGTCGGCCCCACCGTTGAGGGCGATGACCATGAGGATGGCCGAGGCCACCGAGGCGAGCGCCGCGTCGGGCGCGACGGCGGCGCCGATGTTGGCCCAGCCGAGGGCCATCATCTGGAGCGTGCCGCCGAGGATGATGCCCGCCTCGAGGTGACCGGTCACCAGACCGATCAGCGTGCAGGCCACCAGCGGCTGGTGGAACTGGAACTCGTCAAGGATGCCCTCCATGCCGGCAAAGAAGGCGACAATGACGATAAGGACGATTGCGAAAACCGACATGCTTCCCTCCTTCTTATGCCTGTGCGGCCTGTGCGGCGAGCTCGGACTTGGCCTTGCTCATCATGGCCTCAAAGTTCTCGGGCGAGTCCGCCGGGACCTTGCGGATGTCGAACGTGACGCCCTTGGCCTGGAGCGCCTCGAGGCACTCGACGTCGGCCTCGTCCATGGCGATCGCGTTGGTGACGACGACCTTGCCCACGGAGTGGGCCATGGAGCCGATGTTCACGTTCTTGATGTCCACGCCGCCCTCGATGGCCTTGAGCACGTCCTGCGGGGTCTCAAAGAGCAGGAACGCCTTGGTCGCGCCAAAGCGCGGGTCCTTGGCAACCTCGATCATCTTCTTGATCGGGATGACGTGGGCCTTGACTCCCGGAGGCGCGGCCTGGACGATCATCGTCTTGCGCAGCTCGTCGTGAGCCACGCCGTCGGAGACGACGATGATGCGGTCGGGGTTGATCTGCTTGGTCCAGGCGGTGGCCACCTGACCGTGCAGCAGGCGCGTGTCGACGCGGCAGTGCGCGATCTTGATGTGGCCGTCACCGAGGACGGTGCCGGGCGGGATGGCGCCGACGGGCGCGGCTGCGGGCGCCGCAGCGGGCGCAGGGGCGTCATCGGCGGGCGCGAGATCCTCGGGCTTGATGCAGACGCCGGCCTTGGCCTCGGAGTAGATGGCCTTGGCGACCTCGGCGGCGCTGTCGCTGCCCATGCGCTCCCCGTACGCGGAGACGAGCATCGGCAGGTTGAGACCACCGACGGCGACCCAGTTCTCGTGACCCTCCTCCCCGAGCAGCAGCGTGACCTGGTTCCAGGGGGTGCCTCCCTGGAGGTCGACGAGGAACAGGACCTGGTCCTGGTCCTCGAAGCCGGCGACGGCCTCGAGCAGCTTGGCGCGAAGGTCGTCCGGCCCCATCTCGGGCATGAGCGTCACGGCAGCGACGTTCTCCTGCGGGCCAAAGATCATCTGGCCGGACATCTTGATGCCCTCGGCGAACGTGCCATGACTGGCTAGGACAATGCTAACCACCGCTTACCTCCTTCTCTGTTTCGCGGACCCTTACCTTTACCTGACTGACGTGTTACAGCGGGGTTACTCTTCACACTTTCTCCCCCGCTGCTCCATGCGCCCTCCATATTCTAATACATTGGGCATCGGGTGGTCTATGGAAACTGGGACCAGTTTCCGCTTTTCTGTTCCACGGTTCTTCTCGCCCGCCCGTTCCTGTGTCCATAGATTTGAGGCTGCGGCAGACCAGGTGTGCCGCAGCCTCGTTTTCATGGACGGTCGGACGCTAAGTCGCAGGTCGCGAACACCTGCCCGTGCCGTAGCCTCGATTTTCAGGACAGCCCGCGCGCGAGCGGGAGGGTGCGGGCGAGAAGGACGCGCGCCCGCTACTCCCCCACGACCACGAGGTCGTGCGTGGAGCGCGTGAAGGGCTCGTAGCCCGTGGCGGTCACGAGGCCGAAGTCCTCCAGGCGGATGCCGAAGCGGCCGGGCAGGTAGATGCCCGGCTCGATCGTGACGACGGAGCCCTCGGGGACCGGGCGGTCCCAGCGGCGGTTGAAGTTGGGGTTCTCGTGGATCTGGATGCCCACGCCGTGGCCGAGGCCGTGGCCGAACTTATCGCCATAGCCGGCCTCCTCGATCACGCGGGCGGCGATCTCGTGGATGTCGCGGCCGATCACGCCGGCGCGCACGGCGGCGGCGCTCTCCTCGTGGGCGCGACGCACCACGTCGTAGACCGCGCGCTGCTCCTCGCCGGGCTCGCCCACGGCAACGGTGCGGGTCATGTCGGCATGATAGTCGTGGTAGCCGGCGCCGTAGTCCATGACGATGAGGTCGCCGAGCTGGACGCGGCGCTCGCCGGGCTGGGCATGGGGGTTGGCGCCGTTGGGGCCGGAGGCGATGATCGTGCCAAAGGAGAGGGCGTCGGCGCCATGGGAGAGCATGTAGTTCTCCAGCTCAACGCGAATCTCCTGCTCGCTCATGCCGACCTTGATGAACTCGCAGATGTGCGCGAAGGCCTCGTCGGTGATCTCCTGGGCGCGGCGCATGAGGGCGACCTCCTCGGCGTCCTTGACCATGCGCAGGTCGCAGATGTCACCGTGGAGGCGCGGGGTGAGGCAGGCCACGCTGGCGCGGGAGAGCTCGACGAGAAGGGCGTCGTAGAAGGCGAGCTCGCAGGTGTCCTCGACGGCCGCCACGCGCACGCGCTCGGCCGCGAGACGTGCGGCCGCCCACGCGGCGGGGTCGACGGCGTCCATGTCGAGGGCCCAGGCGGTGTCCGCCCCCAGGCGCTCGACGAAGGTGTTGTAGTAGCGGGAGTCGGTGTGGAGCCACTGACCGGTCGCGGTGATCACGGCGGTGTGGGCGACCTCGTCGTCAAAGGTGCGCTCCGCGCCGGTGAGCCAGCGCAGGTCGGGGTTGTTGCGCAGGATCACGGCGTCGTAGCCGCGCTCCGCCATGAGCTCGCGCAGGCGCTCCACGCGCCCGGCGCATGCCTGTGCATCTGCCATGTTCGTATCCTTTCTCTTGCGGGGGAACGGGTGAGGGCTGCCGCCGCGCGCCTACGGTCGGGAGGCGCACCAGGCGGCCGTGTGCTCGGCCAGGAGCTCGTCGGTCATGACCGCCAGGCGCACGCGTCCGAGCGCGCGGGGGACGGCGAGCATGAAGCGGCTCGAGCGGCGGAAGCGCTCCTCGCGGATGCGCGCGGCAAGCTCGCCGGGGTCGATCCGGGCGGTCGTCGTGGGGACGCCCAGGCGCTCGAGCACCTCGTCGACCGCGAGCATGTCGTCGATCGAGAGGGTCTCCTGCGCCACGCTGAGCCGCGCGGCAAACCTCATGCCGTCGGCGAGCGCGGCGGAGGCGCTGACCTCGCCCGGGGCGAGCGCGCGCAGCGCGGAGGCAAACGTGGTGCCAAACTCGAGCGACTGCCGCAGCGCGGCCGAGGTCGCCGACGCCACCTTGCCGCGGCTCTTGACCGCATCCTGGAGCTGCGCCACAAGGGCGTCGGGGTCCCCGGCCGCCAGGTCGTCCGCCGCGTCCCAGAGCCGGCCGAAGGCGCGGTCGGACTCGCACATCGTCGACTGCACCATGAGCGCGTGGGCGAGAAGGGCGGGCTCACTCGCGGGGTCTGCGGCAACGAGGTCGAGGTCGACGCAGGTGTAGCGCGCCGTGCCGTCCTGCGCGAGCATGCGCGCGGCGCCGGCGGCGTCGATCGCGCGCGGCGTGGCCGCCGCCACGACGGCGCTCGGCAGGTCGGTCGGCACCTCGGCGAGCTGCACGCCGCCGCACCAGCGCGAGCAGGCGAACGACGCCACGGAGAGCGTCTCGTAGCCGCCTGCGGCGAGCACCAGGTCGTCGGCCGTGACGCGCGCCTCGGCGAGCAGCTCGCAGAAGCGCTCGACCGAGCCGAGGCCGCAGCCTGCCGGCGCGGTCGCGCAGCGGACCTCAAAGCCCTGCGCGCGGAGGTTGTCGCGCAGCGTGATCAGCACGTCCTCGGAGACGCCCTCCTCCGTGACGAGCGCACAGAGGTGCGGGCGCCCCGCCGCAGAGCGCAGCACGCTCGGGAACTCGGAGAGGATCCCCACGCCCGCGCGCAGGTCCATGGAGGCGCCGCGCATGAGCACCCACTGGCGCGCGGCACGCGGCGACGGGGGCGCGCCCGCCTGGTCCTTCTCGGCCGCGTCCGGCACTTCCCGGTCAAGCTCGTCGCTCACAGGAGCCCCCTCTCCCAGAGCAGCTGGCCCGACTCGAGGGCCACCTGCTCGAACGTCTTGTTGCGAATGTCGATCGTGATGTCGGCCGCGCGCTGGTAGAGCGGGCGGCGGCGGCGGTAGACCTCGGCCGCCGCGCGCTCGTCCGACCCGAGGTCGGGCCTGAGCTCCGGGCGCTGGATCTGGCGCAGCGAGTCGGCGAGGTCGCCGTCGAGATAGACGACGACGCCCATCTCGTGCATGAGCTCGAGGTTCTCGGGTCGCTCGACGATGCCGCCGCCGCAGCTCACGAGCAGCGACTTGCGGGCGGCGAGCTTGCGCAGCTGCGCGGTCTCCGCGTCTCGGAAGCGCCCCTCGCCCTCGGTCTCAAAGATCTGCGCGACCGAGGCGCCGAGCGCGCGCTCCACCAGGCGGTCGGTGTCGACGTGCGGCCGATGGAAGAGGGCGCCGAGGTTGCGCGCGAGGGTGGACTTGCCAGCACCGAGAAAGCCCACGAAGAAGAGGTGGTCACACCCCTCATGGACAACATATCTCGGATCGTGCGGCACGTCTCTCCCCTCTTCTCTCTCACCCACCGAGAAGAGATTCTACTCGATACTCCCCCGGGGCGCGCCCCGATGTTGCTCCGGGGAGTGCGCTCCGCGGAACTCCCCTGCGGAACACGGAGGCGCGACGAGCGGCGTCGAGCAGGCCCGCCCGCGCAGTCCGACGTTCCGGAGAGAAGTTCCGCGGAGCGCACTTCTCGGAGGAATGATGGGTGGCCCGGCAGGTGCGAAGCGGCGGGCTACTCGCCGTCGAACTCGACGTTGCGGAGGGCGAGGCGCTCGAAGACGCGGAAGATGTGGGTGTACCAGAGGTCCTTGCGCGACTGCGGGCGCACGAGCACCGTCCGCACGCCGGCGAGGTTGCCGGCGACGACGTCGGTGAACACCTGGTCGCCGATCATGACGGTCTCGCCGGGCACCGCGCCCATGAGCCGCATCGCGCGCACGAGCGCGAACGGCAGCGGCTTCATGGCGTGGTCCACGACCTCCATGCCCATGTGCTCGGCGCTGCCGCGCACCTGCGAGGAGTGGAAGTTGTTGGACACGAGGCACAGCCTGACCCCCGCCTCGCGTGCGCGCTCCAGCCATGCCATGACCTCTGCGGGCGGCTCGGTGGCGTCGCGCGGGACGCAGGTGTTGTCACGGTCAAGGAGAACGAGGCGAACGCCGTCCGCCACCAGGTCCTCCACGCTCACCAGCGGTAGGCTCGCCGCGTAGCGCGTGGCACGAAACAGTCCCATCCCAGATCCCCCTACGAGTACGCCTGCATGTGCTCGTCGTAGGTCTCCGAGAACTGCTCGGTGTCCTGCGTGATGTAGAAGTAGTAGAAGTTGGTGTCGGCGGGCTCGCAGGCGGCCTCGATCGAGGCCAGGCTCGGCGAGCAGACCGGCGTGGGAGTGAGGCCCGCGTAGAGGTTGGTGTTGTAGGGATCGTCGAGGGTGTTGATCTCCTCGGCGGTGGCGGCGCGGCCGAGCGAGTAGGTCAGCGTCGCGTCGCTCTGCAGGCGCATGCCGTCGCGCAGGCGGTTGTAGAAGACCGAGGCGACCTTGGCGCGCTGGTCGTCGGTCACAGCCTCGCGCTCCACGATGGACGCCATCGTGAGGACGTCGTTCTCGTCCAGGTCGAGCCCGTAGCGCTCGGAGAGCGTCGCCGCAGCGCCGGCGAGGTCGAGCGAGCCGACCTCGGCCTGGTACTGGTCGAGCATCGCCCGGATCACGACGTCGGCGGTGACCGACTCCATGCCCGAGAAGTCATAGGTCTTTGGGAAGAGGTAGCCCTCGAGCGAGTCCTCGTGCGCATCGGACAGGAAGGGATAGTCGGCGACGTAGTTGGACGCCTTGGCCTGGGCCATGAACTCGTCGGCGGAGATGCCGAGGGAGTCCTGGGCGGCCTGGGCCACCTGGCTCACCGTGAAGCCCTCGGGGACCGACAGCTGCGCGGTGGAGGCGTTGGGGCCGGTGGTGAGGAGCTCGATGATGGCCGTGGCGTCGCTGCCGGCGACGATGCGGTACGAGCCGCTCTTGAGCAGGGACTCGGCCTCGGTGCGGCGGACCTCGGAGAGAAACTCGCTCTGGTCGGCGATGAGGCCGTTGTCGTAGAGGATCTGGGCCACGGCGCCGGCGCCGGAGCCGTCGGGGATGGTGATCGTGACCTCGGTGCCCTCCTGGGCGAGCTGCGCCTCGTCCCCCCCGTCGCTCGACATGAGGGACGGGACGAGAAGAACCGCGGCAGCGGCGGCCACGACGATGGCGCCGACCACGGCAATCGCGGCCAGCGGCACGCGACGCTTGCGGGAGCCGCCGCGCGGGTCGCGGGGGTTGCGCGCGCCGGCGCGCCTGGTGGCGGCAGCGGTGCGGCTGGAGACGCGACCGCCGCCGAACGCGGGGTGCGGGGCGCTCGCGCCGGTCGCGGGCGAAGGGGCAGGGGCGGTCGGTCGGGCGGCACGGGGCGCGGAGGGGCGCGCCGAGGAGCCGGACGAGAAGTGCGAGCCCCCGTGCCGGGGGGCGCTGCCGTTGGGTGTTGCCATCGTGCCCTTTCAGATCTGCCTGGCGTCAAGCCAGGATTGCAGGAACAGCCCGGCCGCGACCGAGTCGACCTTGCCGCGCATGGCGCGCTCGGAGAGGCCTTGCTCTTTCAGGATACGCTTAGCCTCGGCGGAGGAGAGCCGCTCGTCGGCAAACTCCAAGGGAAGTCCGCAGGCAGCCGCGATCTTCTCGGCCTGGGCGCGGATGCGCTCGGCCTGCGGGCCCTCCTCCCCCGCCAGGGTGCGGGGCAGCCCGCAGACCAGAAGCTCCGGCTCCCAGTCCTCGAGCACGCGTCTGAAGGTGGCGGCGTGGGCGAGCACCTCGGCCGCCGGCAGCACGCAGACCGGCGAGGCCACGCGACCCGCCGGGTCGCTCACGGCCACGCCGACGCGCACCTCGCCGATGTCGAGCGCGAGCGCGCGCACCTAGATGCCGAGCGCCGAGCGGGCCGCGTCGAGGGCGGCGTCGATGCCGGAGGCGTCGGAGCCGCCGGCCTGCGCCATGGCGGGCTTGCCGCCGCCGCGTCCGCCCACGAGGCCCGCGATGTCCCTGATGATGGAGCCCGCCGAGAAGCCCTTGGCCACGGCGCCGTCGGTGCCGCCGGCGAGCAGCGCCACCTTCCCGTCGGGCGTGGAGGAGGCGATCACGCAGGCCACCGGCTCGCCACCCGCCGCGTCGCGGATGCCGTCCCACGCGGAGCGCATCTCCTTGCCGGAGAGCCCGTCGAGGCGCGCGACGACCGCCTTGTAGCCATCGAGCTGCACCGCTCCCTTGAAGGCGTCGGCGACCTTGCTCGCACCGGCGCCGGTCGTGGCAGCCTCGAGCGCCTTGCGCGTCTCGCGCAGCTCCGCCTGCAGGGCGGCCACGCGCTCGGTCACATCGTCCGGACGGCACTTGAGCTCGCGGGCCACACCGTCGAGGGCGAGCAGGCGCTCGTCCACGTACTCGATTGCGCCCATGGAGGTCACGGCCTCGATGCGGCGCGCGCTCGCGCCGACCGAGCCCTCGGAGACGATCTTAAAGATGCCGAGGTCGGCGGTGTTGCGCGCGTGCGTGCCGCCGCAGAGCTCACGAGAGAACGGAGCCTCGGACGCGCCGGTGGAGACGACGCGCACCACGTCACCGTACTTCTCGCCAAAGAGCGCGACCGCGCCGGAGGCCTTGGCCTCGTCGATGCCCATGACACGGGTGACCATAGGCTCGGCGGCAAAGATCTGGGCGTTGACCATGCCCTCCACGCGGGCGATCTCCTCGGCCGTCATGGCCTCGAAGTGGGTGAAGTCAAAACGCAGGCGGTCGGGGGCCACGAGCGAGCCGGCCTGACTCACGTGGTCGCCGAGCACCTTCTTGAGCGCGGCGTCGAGCAGGTGCGTCGCGGTGTGGTTGCGGCGGATGAGCTCGCGGCGACCGGCGTCGATCGCGGCCGTGACCTCGTCGCCCACGACAAGGGCACCCTCCTCGACGGTGGCCACGTGCGCGTAGAGGCCGCCCTTGACCTTGGTGTCGCTCACACGCAGGCGCGCGCCGGACGCGGCCGAGAGCACGCCGGTGTCACCGACCTGACCGCCCATCTCGGCGTAGAACGGGGTGACGTCGAGAACCACCTCGACCTCGTCGCCGGACTCGGCGCGCTCGACCTCGGCGCCGCCGGCAACGAGCGCGAGCACGTGCGCGGCGCACTCGTTCTGGTCGTAGCCGACAAACTCCGTGGCGGCGAGGCGGTCATCGAGCTCGGTCCACACGTCGTTGAACGTGCCCCAGGCGTCGCGGTTGGCGCTCGCGCGGGCGCGCTCGCGCTGCTCGCCCATGCAGGCGTCGAAGGCGTCCATGTCGACGTCGTGGCCGGCCGCCTCGCAGATCTCGCGCGTGAGGTCGATCGGGAAGCCGTAGGTGTCGTGCAGCTTGAAGGCCACCTCGCCGGGGAGCGCCGCACCCGCGTCAAGGCCCTCGAGCTCGCCGGCGAGCAGCTCCTCGCCCGCGTCGAGCGTGGCGCCGAAGCGCTCCTCCTCGGCGGCCACGACGGCGTCGATCAGCGAGCGGCTCTCCACGATGGCCGGGTAGTTGTCGCCCATGAGCTCGCAGATCTTCTCGACGTAGGCACCCAGGAACGCGCCCTCGACGCCGAGCAGGCGGCCGTGGTAGACGGCGCGGCGGAGCAGGCGGCGCAAAACGTAGCTGCGGCCCTCGTTGCCGGGCAGGATGCCGTCGCCGATCATGAACGTGACGGCACGGGCGTGGTCGGCCACGATGCGCAGGGAGCGGTCACGGGCGGCGTCGGCGCCGTAGGTGTGACCCGAGAGGCGCTCGCCGACGCCGATCAGGCCCTGCAGCAGGTCGCCGTCGTAGTTGGTGGACTTGTGCTGCATGATGGCCGCGATGCGCTCGAGGCCCATGCCGGTGTCGATGTTGCGGTGCGGCAGCTCGGGCAGCGAGCCGTCCTCCTGGCGGTCGTACTGCGTGAAGACGAGGTTCCAGAACTCGAGGAAGCGGTCGCAGTCGTCGCAGCCGGGGCCGCAGTGCTCGCCGCCGCAGCCAAACTCCTCGCCCTGGTCGAAGTAGATCTCCGAGCAGGGGCCGCAGGGGCCGGTGGGGCCGGCGGCCCAGAAGTTGTCGTCGGCGCCCAGGCGCGAGATGTGGTCGTAGGGGACGCCCTGCTCGTGCCAGAGCTCGATGGCCTCGTCGTCGTCCTCAAAGACGGTCATGTAGAGGCGCTCGGGCGGCAGGCCCAGGTGGTCGGGGCTGGTGATGAAGTCGTAGGCCCAGGCGATGGCGTCTGCCTTGGAGTAGCCGCCAAAGGAGAAGTTGCCGAGCATCTCAAAGAACGAGAGGTGCGTGGCGTCACCGATGTTGTCGATGTCGTTGGTGCGCAGGCACTTCTGGCAGGAGCAGGCGCCGATCTCGGGCATGGTGCGCTTGCCCTGGTAGTACTCCTTGAACTGGTTCATGCCCGCGTTGGTGAGCAGAAGCGACGGGTCGTCGGGCACAAGTGACGAAGACGGGTACAGCTTGCAGCCCTTGCTCTCGAAGAAGCGCAGGAAGTCCTCGCGGATCTCGGCGGTGGTCATGGTCTTGTAGTCGGCGGTGCTCATGTGTCTCCCTCAGTCGGGCGGATCTTCTCGCGTAATCAACCGTCCCAGTATAGCGCGTGCACGGGGATGACGAGAAGGGCCTCGGTTAGGCGTCCTTCTTGGGCGTCGCGGGAGCCTTGCCCTCCCGGGCGTCATGCAGCCGCGAGAGGCCCGCGAGCAGACGGGAGCGCTCGATGAAGGTGTCGTCGTCGAGCGCGTCGAAGGTGGGGCGCGGCCGGCCCTCGGCATCGTTGAACGGCGTGCTGCCAAAGAGCGCGCCCTCGGCCGAGACCAGCTGGCGGCCGGTGCGCGTCTCAAAGTAGTAGACAAAGAGGCCGCGGATGGCCGCCGTGAGCGGAACGGCGAGCACCATGCCGACCGGGCCGCCCAAGCAGCCTCCGATGATGATGCCCACGAGCGACAGCGCCGGGTGGATCTTGACCGCCGAGCGCATGACGATTGGCGAGAGCACGTTGTCGGTGACGTTTTGCGCCACCACCGTGACCACGAGCGTCCAGAACGCGCACGCCGGGCTCACAAAGAGGCCGAGAAGAACGGCGGAGACCGACGAGAGCATCGGGCCGACCACAGGCACGAAGTGCAACACGAAGGTGGCGATGCCCAGAAGCCCGGCATAGGGGTGGCCGAGAAGCGCGAGGCCGGCAGCCACCATGAGGCCGTTGGCGAGCGAGGTTATGAGAGTGCCGCGCATGTAGCCACCCGTGGAGCGCGAGAGCACGGCTGCGGTGAGGATCATCTCCTCGTCGTACTCCGGGCCCGCGATGACGGCGAGCTCGCGCATGATCTTGGGGTAGTCGAGCGCGAGCCAGTAGGCTAGGATCAGGCCCAGGAAGACCGTCACGAGATGGCCCGCCATGTCGGCGAGGCCGCCTGCCAGGCCGGTGGAGAGGCTGCGCGCGAGCTCGGCGGCGACGTCGGTGCCGGCGGAGGTGAGCATGCCCACCACGGTGTTGACAGCGTTCTGGACGTTGGCGTTGTGCGAGTTGCCAAAGGTGTCCCAGAACGTGGCGAGTGCATCCTGGAGCTGGCTCACGTAGGTGGGGACGTTGCGCAGAAGCACCGTGAGCTCGCGCAGAAACGGCCCCACGAACAGGGCAATCAGGGCGAACACCGCCGCCATCACGAGCAGCAGCGCCACGAGCGCCGCAAGGCTGCGCGGCACGCGCCGATCCTCGAGGCGGTTCACGATGGGGCTGCACACAAAGCCGACGATCGTACCCACGAGCAGCAGCTCGACGGCCTGGCCCACGATCGTGAGCCCGCGGACGGCGAGCACGAGCAGGGCGATGGCGCCCACGATGGCCCAAGCGACCACCATGCGCAGGCGCCACTTCTCATAGCGGGTCGCGTGCGGCTTTGCGGCCATAGCCTTCCTTTCCATGCCTAAAATGCCTAAAAGGGGTCAGACCCCTTTTAGGCGCCCATGATCCCCTCGGGGTCGATCTTGTCCTGCAGGCGCCTGAGGGTCCGGCGCAGGAGGCGCGAGACCTGCACCTGCGAGATCCCCATGCGCTCCGCGATCTCCACCTGCGTGAGGCCGTCGACGAAGCGCATGCGAATGACGTCCTGCTCGCGCGGCGAGAAGTCGGCGATGGCGTCCTCGAGCACGATGCGGTCGTCCGAGGCAGCCAGGTCGGCGTCCTCGGTAACGTAGTGGTCGATCACGGACGGGGACTCGTCGTCGTCCGAGGAGCCACCGCCCTCGAGCGGCACCGAGCTGTAGGCGCTCGACGACTCCATGGCCTCGAGCACCTCGTCGACCGTGGTGCCCAGCCGATCGGCGATCTCGGCCACCGAGGGGCTCCGCTGCAGCTGGTTGGTGAGCTCGTCGCTGGCCTGGTTGACCTTGGCGGAGAGCTCCTGCAGGCGGCGCGGCACGCGCACCGACCAGCCCTTGTCGCGGAAGTGGCGCTTGATCTCGCCCATGATCGTGGGCGTGGCGTAGGTGGTGAACTCCAGGCCCCGGTCCGGGTCAAAGCGGTCGATCGCCTTGATCAGGCCGATCGTGCCCACCTGGACGAGGTCCTCGAGCGACTCGCCGCGGTTCTTGAACTTGGACGCAAGAAAGCGCACGAGGTTCAAGTGGCTCACGATGAGCTGGTCGCGGGCCTCGCCGTCGTTGTCCTGCTTGTAGCGTCTGAAGAGCTCGCGCGTGCGGTCCTTGTCCCAGGCGACGCGCCCCTTGCGACCGCGGCGCTCGGGCTGCGGCGAGCCCTGCTCCGCGCGGGCCCTACTCGTCATCGGAATCGCCGGTCGCGCGCAGGAGGTGCAGCGTGGAGCCGTCCTCGGAGAAGGCGAACTCGTCGCAGAGGGCCGAGAGCAGCACGCGGACGAGCTCGACCGACTCGTCGGCGGGCTCGGAGCTCCCGAGCGAGAAGTCCATGGCCACGGAGCCCTCGCAGAGCGTGAAGGCCACCTCGACGTCCTCGGGCGCGGTGGCGCAGGCATAGACAAAGCCCTCGTCGGCGATCATCTTGACGTCTTCGACGTCCTCGAAGCTCTCGATGCCCGCCGCCACGGCGAGCGCGGAGGCGCTCATGCGCACCGCGCGGGCAAAAGAGGCCTGCGCGGGGACGCGCAGCAGCACGTGCTTCTCGGCCATTAGTTGCTCCCCTCCCCGGTGTCGGAGGCGTCGCGAGCGGAGGCAACGTCGGCGTAGTCCACGTAGCGCGTGGGGGCCTCCTGCCTGGGCTCGGGGTGGGCCTGCTGCGTCTCGGGAAGGGCGGCAGGGTCGGGTGCGGACTCGCCGCGCAGGCGCGAGACCACGCCCGCGACGCCGTTTGCCGCGCTCTCCGCGACGCCCTTGACCGCGCCGGTGACGCTCGACGCGGCGCCGGAGACCGAGGAGACGTCCTCGAGGATGCCGCTCAGCCGGTCGAGCGAGACCGTGGCCTCGTCGACGGCCACCTCGGTCTTCTCGAGCAGCGGGGTCACGCGCTTGGCTGCGGGCTCGAGCTCGTCCATGATGCCGTCGAGCTTGGCGACCACGGGCTGCGCCTGCTCCACGACCTCGCGCGCGGAGCTCGTGAGGGCGCTCACGTCGCGGCGCGCGGAGCGCATCGTGAGGGCAAACTCAACGGCTGCCCAGACGCCGACCAGCACCAGGACAACAAGGACGATCGAGAGAATCAAGTCAGCTGACATTGCGCCCTCCTCGGGACGTGGGATCGCAAGGCGTCATACCTTAACGTCATATTCTACCCAACACAGACGCCCTCTTGCTCGGGGCGGGCCGGGCGAGAAGAGCGTGCGGCCGCTACTCCCCCGCCTCGGCGCGGTCGCGGCCGATGGCCTCCTCGCGCCAGGCCTCCCAGCCCCGGCCGCTCGGGTGGTAGAAGCAGCCCCGTTCGAGGCCCTCGGGCAGGTAGCGCTGTGGGACCCAGCCCTCCGGGTAGTTGTGGGGGTAGAGGTAGGGGCCGTACTCGTCGGAGCCGGGGCGGTGACGGTCGCGCAGGTGGTTGGGCACCTCGCGGCGCGGGCCGGAGCGCACCTCCTCGAGCGCGGCGTCGATGCCGGCCTCGGCGGCGTTGGACTTGGGTGCGAGCGCAAGGTAGGTCGCGGCCTGCGCCAGGTTGATGCGGCACTCGGGCATTCCTATGACCTCCGTGGCGCGGAAGGCCGCGTGCGCGACGAGCAGCGCCTGCGGGTCCGCGTTGCCGATGTCCTCGGAGGCGCAGATCATGATGCGACGCGCGATGAACTTGGGGTCCTCGCCGGCATCGAGCATGCGGGCAAGCCAGTAGAGCGCGGCGTCGGGGTCGCTGCCGCGCATGGACTTGATGAAGGCGGAGATGACGTCGTAGTGCATGTCGCCGGACTTGTCGTAGGCGAGGCCGCGCCGGGGATTGGCCTCGCGGACGTGCTCGGCGGTGATGACGGGCGGCGCGCCGCCGTCCTTCTCGCCCGCCGGGGGGTCCACCATCTGAGAGGCCAGCTCGAGCGAGGTGAGCGCCGCACGGCCGTCGCCACCGGCCAGGGTCACGATCTCGTCTTCCGCCTCGGGCGAGAGCTCAAAGGCGCCCGCGAGCCCGCGCTCGTCCGCCACGGCGCGGCGCAGCAGCTCGCGAAGGGAGTCGTCGTCGAGCGCGGTGAGCTCCACCACGCGGCTGCGGCTGATGAGGGCCGAGTTGACCTCGAAGTAGGGGTTCTCGGTCGTGGCGCCCACGAGCACGACGGTGCGGTCCTCCACGGCATGGAGCAGGGCGTCCTGCTGGCCGCGGTTGAAGCGGTGGATCTCGTCCACAAAGAGGATGGTCCGACGGCCCAGCGAGAGCAGGCGGCTGCGCGCGGCCTCTATCTCGCGTCGCAGGTCCTTGACCGTACCGGTGACGGCGCTGACCTCAACGAACTCAGCGTGCGTGGTGTTGGCGACGATGCGCGCGAGCGTGGTCTTGCCCGTGCCGGCCGGACCGTAGAGGATGACCGACGAGAGCGTGTCGTGCTCGATGGCGCGGCGCAGCCAGCTGCCGGGACCCACGGCCTTGGCCTGGCCGACAAAGCCCTCAAGCGTGGCGGGGCGCATGCGGGCCGCGAGCGGCGCGTTCTCGTCGCGGCGCGTGGTCTCTATGTGGGTGAAGAGCGTGTCCATGGGATGAGATTGTACGCCAGCGCGCACGGGGCCGCTCCCTACAGGTGCTTCGCCAGGAACTCGTCGACGGTCCCCCAGTAGAGCCCGGGGTCGGTGCTGGCGGAAAGGCCGTGTCCCGCGCCCTCCACCACAAGCCTCCCCTTGTCCTCGCTCGCGCAGGCCTCGTAGCACTCGTCGAGCATCGAGAAGGGCACGAAGGTGTCCGCGTCGCCGTGAATGAAGAGCATCGGCACACTCGCCTTGCGCAGGCTCTCCACGGCCGAGGCCCCCTCGAAGGTGTAGCCCGCGCGCAAGAGGCACGCCGCCTCGGCGACGTTCAGGACCGGGAAGCTCGGCAGCCCAAAGACGTTGTCCAGCTGCAGAGCAAACTCGTCCCACACGCTCGTGTAGCCGCAGTCCTCCACGATCAGGCGCACGTTCTCGGAGAGGCCGTCCATGCCCGACGCCATCATGACCTCCGCCCCGCCCATCGAGGTGCCAAAGAGCAGGATGCGCGCCTCGGGGTCGCTCTCCACGATCTGGTCCACCCAGCCGAGGAGGTCGCTCGCGTCCTGCCAGCCCATCTGGATGAGACCGGTGTCGACGTTGCGCTCGTGGCCGCGCGCCGCCGGCGTGAGCACGTTCATGCCGAGCTGGGAGAAGTGATAGGCGTACTTGGCCATGTCCGCCGGCTCGCCCACGTAGCCGTGGCAGACCACGGCCCAGGTGTGGCCGTCGGCGTAGTCGCCACCCTCGGCGCCTGGAAGCTCCCAGCCCAGGAGCATCGTGCCGTCGTCGGCCTGGTGCGAGACGCTTCTCTTTTCGGCGTCGAACCAGGAGGCCGCCTCCTGCGCATAGGCCTCGTCGAGCTTGGGCGCCTCGGCGTAGTCAAGCCCGTCGACGTCCTCGGCGCGCATCATGTTGGCCATCGAGACCTCGGCGTGCGGGTTGAGCGCAAAATCCACGAGGAAGTTGCCCGCCGCGCCCAGGCCCACGAGCACGAGCACGGCGGCCGCCGCCACGATCGCGGCGACGACCTTCTTGGTTCTTCTCGACAGCGCCATGTCCTTCTCCTCCCAAAACCGCAAAGCCGCCGGCTGTCCCTCGTGTTGAGTGTACGAGTTAGCCCCTTTCAACCTCGCAGCAGTTAATCGATAGCTATATGTTTACCATCTTGGATAACGCACTCATCGAAGCGGCGCGACCCCAACTCGTACACTCAACGAAGCGCGGGCGCGCAGCAGGGCGAGAAGGACCTGCCGTCGCGCGCCTCCCTACGCGCGCACGCCCTCGGGGAGGTAGCCCCGGCTCGGGAAGAGCCCCGCCGCGTGCGGAAACGCGGCGGCACAGGTGGCCATGAAGTAGTCGTCGGTCATCGAGGAGATGAAATCCACCACGGTCCGGTCCGGGTCGCTCTCCCAGTCGTAGCTGCGCCCGTAGAAGGCCAGGCGGCGCTCGAGCGGGGCCACGTGGTGCGCAAAGATCGCCGCAGACTCGTCGCCTGCCGCGAGCGCCTCGAGCTCGTGGTCGTAGAGGGCCGAGAAGAGCTCCGCGATCTGGGCGGAGAAGTCGCCGTTGACCTCGCCCGCGCCATAGATCTTCTCGTAGTTCTCGCGCTTTGCGCGGCGCATCTCGGCGAAGCCCTCCTCGCTCATGGCGATGGTCTGCTCGCCCACGCTGTTCTCCACGACGTCCGCCACGAAGGAGGCGAGCGCCCAGGCGTTGTAGCCGCCGCCGAGGCCGTCGTCGAAGGTCCCCTCGTCGGCAAGGCCCGCCGCGATCGCGTCCTGTCGGTCCTTGCCCACGTAGGCGATGATGTCCGAGACGCGCACCACGCAGCCCTCGAGCGTCATGGGCCGCAGGTGGGAGATCGTCTCGTCGCCGTGCTCCCAGCAGGAGTCCACCACGCGCTCGAAGGTGTCGAACTCGGCCAGGCCGCTCGTCTCGAAGCGCTGGAGCTCGAACTCGCCGTTGTGGCAGAGCGCGCCGTCGAGCACCTGCAGGCTCACGTTGCGCCCGGCGAGCTCGTCCATCACGCGCACGCTCTGGACGTTGTGGAAGAACCAGCGGCCCGTGCGCTCGTGGTAGACGTCGGAGAGGAAGCGCTCCCCGGCGTGGCCGAACGGCGTGTGGCCAAGATCGTGGCCGAGCGCGATGGCCTCGATGAGGTCGAGGTTGAGGCCCAGCGCCCGGCCTATATCGCGCGCCACGCGGGCCACAAGCTGCACGTGCAGGCCGCGCCGCGCGAGGTCGTCGTTGGCGCGGAACGAGAAGACCTGCGTCTTTCCCGCCAGGCGGTTGTAGGCCGGCAGGTGCACGATCTTCTCGGCATCCCGCACGAAGGCGGGGCGCAGCACCGTGTCGCGGTCGCGCTCGCAGGGGTCGCGGCGCATGGCGGAGGCGTCGTGGCACGCAAACGGCGAGAGGCGCCCCGAGGCGAGGCGCTCGGCGACGAGGCCCGCCGCGCGCTCGGAGAGCCGGCCGGTCAGGCCGGGCGCAAGCGGGTTGGTTGCGATGGCGGTGCCGGACATGGCGCCCCTAGTCGCGCGCCACGAGGCAGCCCATGGTCACGCGGTTGGACCAGGGGCCGATCTCGCCGTCGTAGCCGCCGCGCGCGTACACGCCGCCAAACTCGCCGCGGAAGAGGAAGAGCCCGGTGAGGTTCTCGACCTCGACCGGCTCGGAGCCGTGGTCCACGCTGTCGCCTGCGGCGGGAGCGCCGAGCACGACGGGCGAGCGGTAGGTCTTGCCAAGGGCCTGGACCACGCCGCCCTCCTCCGCGCAGCCGAGAAGGACGCGCCACCAGTCGTCGCGGTCGGCGCAGGAGGCGCCGGCGACGGCCTCGTTGGCGCGGTAGGCACCCGCGGGACGGGCGAGCCAGCGCTCGGGTTCGGCGAGGTAGGGAGTGAGGTCGCAGCCTCGGGAGAGCAGGTGGGTCTCGGGCACGTGAGCGCGCACGAAGGCGAGCTCCTCGTGATCGAGCACGCCCTCCACGGCGTCGGAGGAGAGGACCGCAAAGAGGGCGTTGGTGGAGACCGGCCAGGTGCCAAAGCCGCCGATCACGCAGGCGAGCCCGCGGCGCGCGGCCTCGATCAGCGCGTCCACGCCCTCACCGGGCTTCTCGAGCATCTCGGAGAGCAGCACGCGGCGGTAGACGCAGGCGATCGGACCCTGCGAGTCCACGAGGCGACGGTGCCCGCCGGCCTCCTCGATGCGCAGGTCGCGGATGTCAACGAGACGCGCGAAGACGCCCTCGTCGGCCAGGCGCTCCACGATGTCGGCAAACTCGCTCGCGGTGGCGCTCTCGGGGTAGTCGACGATGCCCACGGTGGGGCGCTCGGGGTGCTTGGTGCCGGAGTCGGCGTTGGCCCAGGACATGTAGGTCTCGCGCAGCGCGTCGATCACGCCGCCCGTGACGTCAAAGGTCTCGATGCCGGGGTGGCGCTCGGCAAAGCGACGGTAGGTCTCGGTGAGCTGCGCCGCACGCGTCACCTCCACGGAGGAGGTCATGCCGAGCGAGCTGTCGGTGGCCACGCCGGCCAGCGCGAAGTCGCCGGTCTCCTCGTCAAAGAGGACGTCCACGCGCGCGAACGGGACGAGCCGGTCGTAGCCGGTGGGGATGAGGGTCAGCGCCTCCAGCTCGGCGGGCAGGCAAAAGCGGGCGCGGAAGTCGGCGTCGTCAAGGTAGCGGGCCGTGACCTTCTCAAGGATGCGACCCATGGTCTCGGCCGCCTCGCGCAGGATGCCCAGCTCGGCGCCAGAGAGGACCTTGGGCGTGAGGGCCCAGGTCGGGGTGCCCTCGCGGTTTGCCACGGGATGGGCGGAGGCGAGGTAGGAGGCCGCGAGCCGGCGTCCCTCGGCGTCACCGTCGAGGTCACGGAGGAGGTCGAGGTACTCGTCCTCGAGCTCACGACAGCGAAGGTTGCTCATGATATCCCTCGTTTCTGTTCGTCATGGCACGCGCATTGTAGGTGTTGCCGGAGACAAAAACAAAGGTCGTCTCCAGGCGGGGCCGGTTATGTGGACCTTCGGTGGAGCGGGCCGCGGCGGGTGCGCGGCGCACAGGAATCGCGGCCGTCTACGGAAAGGACGAAATCGCGCTCAGAAAAAGGCTCGGGATACGGGTCGGGCGGCCTGCCCGGCGACGTTTCAGCAGGATACGGTTGGCGAGAAGGACCTCGAGCCGCCGCATTTTCGTATTTGGAGCGCATTTCTCGGCGTATTTCTCGCCCGACCGTATTTAGGCGCGATTCCTGCGCAGCCCTAGGATACGTACCAGAGCTGGCCGCTCTCCAGGATGTCAAAGCCCATCGAGAGCTCCAGCGCAAGCGACGCGTCGTTGTCCGGCCAGACCTCGGCCCAGGGCAGGCGCCCCTCCCCCAGCAGCTGGCGGACCTTGGCCGCGGCCAGCGCGCTGCCCCAGCCGCGGCGGCGCGCCTCGGGCAGCACCTCGAGCATGCCCATCGCCCCGTGCGGGTGCTCGCCCACAAACCCCACGAGCCGGCCCTCCTCAAAGCCGCCGATCACGCGTCCGGCGGCGAGAAGCCCCTCGAGCTCGCCGGGTCGCAGGTACTCGGGGTGGCTGTAGTGCCGCACGATCGCCTCGGCGTAGGCGGGCGTGAGCGTGCGCAGGTCGCGCGCGGCATCGACCTCCGGCGCGCCCGCGCGCCACACCACGAGCTCGCACTCCCGCGCCTTGCCGCGCACGGCCCGCGCGACCTCGCGCGCGATGGCCCGCTCGCCGCAGACGCAGGTCACGGGCGCCGCCCCCAGGCAGGAAAGCGCCCGCCGCACGAGCTTGCGGTCGCACGCCCAGACGAGGCGCGCGCCGTCCGGCACGTCTACGATGACGGCGCCCTCGTCCGCGAGGCGCACCTCGCCCACGCCGCGAGCGAGCGCGTCGGCGACCGGCAGCGCCGCGTCGCCCTGCGCGGCCACGACCTCGAGCGCCCGCGCCCGGCGCGCCGCCGGTTCGTCTGCGGTCGCGTCCATCACAAACGAGAGCCGCTCCGCGATCATGAGCTGGCCCTCCGGCCCCGGATGGTCCGAGCCGTCCGCCAGCAGGCGCGGCAGCAGGTGCCGGTCGAGCAGGGCACCGCCGTCCACGAGGCGCATCTGCGCGTGGCGTGCCGCAGCGGCCGCGATGATGCCGTCGACCTCGGCCGCGCAGCTGCGCGGGTGCGTGGGGTAGGCCACCTCCAGGTGCGGCGGCGTCGTGAGCACCCAGACGGGCGCATCCGGCCAGGCCGAGGCGACCTCGTTCAGGTAGGCACGCACGTCACGGGCCACGGGCCCCGCCCCGCACGGCTCGAAGCGGTAGTTCTCGCCGAGCTCCACCACGACGGCGGCCGCGTCGACCTCCTCCGCCGCAGGGACCGTGCCCGGCTGGAACACCTGCCCGCCCACACCCTGGTTCACGAGGTCGAGCCCCAGGTGCTCGGCGAGCAGCGCCGGCCAGGTGCGCGACGCATCCTCCGCACAGAAGCCCTGCGCGATGGAGTCGCCGAGCACGAGCAGCTGCCGCCGCGCCGGGACCGGCGCGACGTACGAGCCGTCCGCGTGAACGGAGCGCAGCTCGCACGGCACCAGGCACGGCAGCCACACGCGGACGTGGCGCGGCTCGCCCAGCCCGGGCAGCGGCAGGGCCAGCGCCTCGGGGTCGGCGAGGTCGATCGGCAGGAGGTTCTTCTCGTCCGGGAAGAGCGGGCCCAGGTGGCGGCCGTCCACGTCGACGAAGACGGCGTCCGGTCGGGGCGGCTCAACGCCCGTGTGGCGTGCCACGTCCTCGAGCGCGCCGACCGTCCCGCGCGGGACCTCGCCCATGCGCAGCTCGAGCGCCGCGGTGCAGGCGTCGGTCTCAAACTCCACGCTCACGCCCGCCGTGCAGGCGGCCATCTGCCTGAAGAGCCCCGGGTGCCAGGCGCGCACGCTGCCGAGGGCGCGCAGCTGCGCGGCGCCGAAGCGCGACGGGCGGACCCAGCCGCCGCCGGCGTCCACGACGTCCAGCGCCCCGTGCAGGAGGTCGGCGGCGCGCGCGACGGACTCGGACGACATGGCTCACCTCGCTTGGCCGCGACGGGACGTTCTTCTCGCCCGCCATTGTGCCACAGGGCGGCAACAGGCCGCACAGGAAACACGCCCAGATACGAGAACGGAAAAATCGTGCAGAGAAAACCGCTCGAATCACGAGAAGGACCTCAGCCCAGACAACGTTTCCGCAGGATTCCCCTGCCGAGAAGAACCTCAGCGCCTCACTTTTCGTATTTGGAGCGGATTTCTCTGCGCATTTCTCGCCCGGCCGTAAGCGGACGCGTTTTCTGCGCACGTCGCGCGCGGAGGTCCTACTCCCCCTCGCGCACGGGCTCGTAGAACTCCTCGCCGTCGTCCAGCCGCAGCACGAGCACCTGGCCAAAGCCGGCGCCGCCCGCGGCCCCGCTGTCGATGTCCCAGCGGTCGCGCTCCGCCCCCACGCGGACCATGCGCGCGAGGCCGTCGTCGCCGAAGGCCGGGCGGTCGAGCTCGCGCGCCATGCGCTCGAGGTAGGGCGTCGGCGTGTGACCGGCGACCACCACCGGGCCCGTCCCGTCGTCGCCCAAC
>DXBZ01000156.1 GCA_019116265.1 Candidatus Olsenella stercoravium
GGCCACCTCCTCTGCGGTGAGCTGGGACTCGCAGATTTCGCGGTAGACGGGGCAGCCCGCGAGCAGCTCCTCGTGGGTGCCCAGGCCTACCTGCCGCCCTCCGTCGAGCACGAGGATCTGGTCTGCGTGGCGCACGGCGGTCACGCGCTGCGAGATGGTGACCACGGCCATGTCCGCGCAGTCGCGGGCGATCGCGCGGCGCAGGGCGGCGTCCGTGGCAAAGTCGAGCGCCGAGGAGGCGTCGTCGAGGATGAGGACGCGCGGGCGGCGCGCGAGGGTGCGTGCGATCGTGAGGCGCTGACGCTGGCCGCCGGAGAAGTTGCGGCCAAACTGCTCGACCTCGGCGTCGAGCCCGCCGACCTTGCCCTCGACGACGCCTGTGGCCTGTGCGGTGGCAACGGCTGCTCTGAGGTCCCCCTCGTCCGCGTCGGGATCGCCCCAGCGCAGGTTTGAGGCAATGGTCCCCGAGAAGAGCGTGGCGCCCTGCTCCACGAGCGAGACCTGACGGCGCAGCACGTGGCGCGTGAGGTCGCGCACGTCATGGCCGCCGACCTCGACTTTGCCCCCGGTGGCGTCGTAGAAGCGCAGCGCGAGGCTCGCGAGCGTGGACTTGCCGGAGCCCGTGCCGCCGATCACGCCGAGCGTGGCGCCCGGGGCAAGCGCAAAGCTCACGTGCGAGAGCGCGTCGCCGGCGGCGTGCGCGTAGGAGAAGCTCACGTCGTCAAAGGCGAGGGCGGGCGCGCCCGGGGTGGGCTCGACGTCGAGGGTACCGTCCGCGAGCGCGGGGCGCGTCTGAAAGACCTCGTTGATGCGCCGCGCGCAGGCTGATGCCTTGGCGAGAAGGACGATGAGATTGGTGAGCTTGAGGAGCTCCACGAGCGCCTGGCTCACGTAGCTCACGAGCGCCACGAGCTGACCCTGCGTGAGGTTGCCAACGTTCACCTGAGCCCCGCCGAACCACAGAAGCGCGATGAGGCCGCAGTTGACGATCGTGTAGGTGAGCGGGTTCACGAGGGCGGAGATGTCACCGGTCGTCACCTGGCGGTCGCGCACGGTGGTGGCGGCCACGGCAAAGGCGTCGCGCTCGCTGGCCTCGCGGCGGAAGGCGCGCAGCACGCGGACGCCCTCGAGGTTCTCCGAGACGCCGAGCTGGACGTCGTCGAGCCCGCGCTGGATGCTGCGGTAGCGGTTCGTGGTCACGCGCATGAAGGCGAGGACGAGCGCCCCGGCGACGAGCACCGCCACGAGCAGCACCGCGCCCTCGATGCCGTCGACGAGAAAGGCCGCGACCACCGTGCCAAAGGTCACGAACGGCGAGCGCAGAATCAGGCGGAAGAACATGTTGAGACCGTCCTGGACCTGCTGGGAGTCGTTGGTGAGACGCGTGACCAGACTCGCGCGACCGAGGCGCTCCACGTCCTCGCGCGAGAGGCCGAGCACGTGGGCAAAGAGGTCGTCGCGCAGGGCGGTGCCAAAGGCCGCCGCGAGGCGTGAGCAGAAGAGCTGCGCCGTGACCGCGACGACCCATGCGAGGACGCCCATGACGACGAGCAGCGCGCCGTGCCAAAGAACGTAGCCGGCGTCGCGCGCGGGGATGCCCACGTCGATGACCTGGGCCATTACGAGCGGAACGAGGAGCTGGAGCAGTGCCTCCAGCATCTTGAAGAGCGGTGCCAGCACGCACTCGGCGTAGTGGCCCGCGAGGTAGCGCCTGAGCTTGAACATCTTGCCTCCGAGGCGAGGGCGAACAACCTCTCGATTCTAGCGCGGGTGTGGCCGGAGGTTCTTCTCGGCCGGTTGACCCGTGCGAAGCCCTGACGATGGCTCTTCTCGGCCTAACAAAGAGAACAGCCACGCTTCCGACGTCGAAAGCGTGGCATTTGCTCAGCTGGCGAGAAGCGCGCCCGCTCGCGGCTACTCCGCGACGAGGACCTTGCTCGGCGTGATGGGGAGGTCGCGCACGTAGCGGCCCGTGGCATGGGCCACGGCGCTCATGATCGCAGGAGACGGCGTGTTGATGACGACCTCGCCGATGGACTTGGCGCCAAAGGGCCCCGTGGGCTCGAAGCTCGGCATGAACTCCACGCGCGGCTCGGGCACGTCCAGGCGGGTGGGCAGCTTGTACGTCATGAGACTGCCGGTGCGCAGGTTGCCGCGCTCGTCGCGCGCGACGTCCTCGGTGAGCGCCATGCCGATTCCCTGGGCGATGCCGCCCTCCGCCTGCACGCGCGCGAGCGCCGGGTTGATGACGGTGCCGCAGTCCACCACTGCCGCGTAGTCGGTGACCGTGACCTTGCCCGTGGCCTTGTCGACCTCGACCTCGGCTATGCCCGCCATGTAGGGCGGCGGCGAGGTGGGCTGCGCGTTGGTGCCGTGGCCACAGAGCATGCCGGGCTGCAGGCCAAAGCCGATGAGCTTGTTGGCCAGCGCGGCGACGGTCATCTCCTGCTCGCCGCAGCGCACGGACTCGCCGTCAAACTCCACGTCCTTCTCGTCCGCGTCCCAGACGCGCGCCGCCTGCTCGCGGATCTGCCGGACGAGGTCCTCGGCCGCGCGCACGACGGCGCCGCCGGTGGTGTAGGTGCCTGAGGAGGCGTAGGCGCCGGTGTCGAAGGGGGAGGTGTCGGTGTCTACGCCCTTGGTGACGATGCGGTCCACGTCGCAGCCGAGCGCCTCGGCCGCCATCTGCGCGAGGATCGTGTCCGCGCCGGTGCCCACGTCGGTGGCGCCGATGGAGAGCACGTAGAAGCCATCGTCCTCGAGGCGGATGTCCACGTTGGCGATGTCCACCATCGCGATGCCGGAGCCCTGCATCGTGAGGGCCACGCCCAGGCCGCGCACGCGGTCGCCGAGGTCCTCGGAGAGCGGCCGGTCGCGCCAGCCCGCCATCTCCATCGCGCGCGTGAGGCACTCGTCGAGGCGGCAGCTGTGGAGCGGCTCGTCGTTCAGCTGCCAGAGGGTCTCGCCCGGCCTCACCAGATTCCTGAGGCGCAGCTCGCACGGGTCCATGCCCAGCTCGTCGGCCATCTCGTTGACGGCGGACTCCACGGCAAAGCAGCCCTGCGTCGCACCGTAGCCGCGGTAGGCGCCGCCCGGCGTGGTGTTGGTGTAGACCACGTCGTAGCTAAAGCGGCTCGCCGCCACCGGGTTGTAGATCGGCAGCGCCTTGCCGCCCACGAGCGTGACCGTGGTGGTGCCGTGGTAGCCGTAGGCGCCGGCGTTGGAGAGGGCGTGGAGGTCGATGGCGCAGATCGTGCCGTCGCGGCGCGCGCCCATGCGGACCGTGAGGACCATCTCGTGGCGCGTGTTGGAGCAGCTCATGGTCTCCTCGCGCGTGTAGGTGCACACGCACGGGCGGCCGGTCCTCATCGCGGCGAACGCGGCGAAGGGCTCGTTGCAGCCGCTCTGCTTGGCGCCAAAGCCGCCGCCCACGCGCGGCTTGATGACGCGCACCTGGCGCTTGGGGATGCCGAGGGCGTTTGCCACCTGGCGACGGATGTGGAAGGGCACCTGCGTGGAGCTCACCACGGTCACGCGGCCAAAGGCGTCGGTGTAGGCAAAGGAGCGGAACGTCTCCATCATGGACTGCTGCGTGGCCTGCGTGCGGTAGGTGCGCTCGATCACCACATCGGAGGCGGCGAAGGCCGCATCCAGGTCCCCGTGGACGCGCTCGCCGTGCGCCACGAGGTTGCGCGCCGGGTCGCCGGACTTGTCGCCACCGGGCGTCCAGTCGTCCTCGTCGTGGATGACGGTGGCGTTGTCGAGCGCCTCCTCCACGTCGAGCACGGCAGGGAGCTGCTCGTAGGTGACCTTCACGGCCTTGACGCCAGCGGCCGCCGCAGCCTCGGTCTCGGCCACGACCATGGCCACCTCGTCGCCCACGTAGCGCACGTGGCGGTCCAGGAGCACGGTGTCGTAGGGGCTCGGCTCGGGGAAGGACTGACCGGCCAGCGTGAAGCGGTTGTGCGGCACGTCGTCCGGGCCAAAGACCGCCACGACGCCGGGGACCTCGAGTGCGCGGCTCTTGTCGACATTGGTGACCAGCGCGTTTGCATGGCGGCTGCGCACGAGCTTCACCACGAGGGCGCCCTCGGGCGCGAGGTCGGCGGTGTAGACGGGAGCGCCGGCCAGAAGCGCCCCGGAGTCCTTCTTGGCAACCGGCCGTGCGATCTGGGCGTGCTGGGCGCCGGACTCGGTGGTGGCGTCTGCGGGCACCTCGCGCGGCGGCAGCTCGCCGCCGTTTGCGTGACGGGCGAGGAAGCGGCGGATCGCGCGCATCTGGCTCGCGTAGCCGGAGCAGCGG
Source organism: Candidatus Olsenella stercoravium (assembly GCA_019116265.1). Lineage (GTDB taxonomy): Bacteria > Actinomycetota > Coriobacteriia > Coriobacteriales > Atopobiaceae > Thermophilibacter > Thermophilibacter stercoravium. The sequence continues at coordinate 4,304 of DXBZ01000156.1, forward strand.
CAAAGGTTGCCGGAGAGGTAGCGGCGCACGGTCTCGTCATCGGCGTGCGCGTGCGCGGCGTCGAGCGCGAGCACGGCCATCTCGAGGCCCGGCGCGCAGAAGCCGCACTGCTCGGCGCCCTCCTCGGCGAGGCACTGGGCCAAGAGCTCTCGCCTCCCGTCGCGCATGCCCTCGAGCGTGGTGACCTCGTGGCCGTCCGCGCGCGCCATGAGCACGGAGCAGGAGAGCACGGGCTCGCCGTCCAAGAGCACGGTGCAGAGACCGCAGTTGGAGGTCTCGCAGGCGCACTTGACGGACTTGTAGCCGTGGGCGCGGCAGAAGTCGAAGAGGGTCATGTCGGCCCGGACGTCCTCGGTGAGCGTCGCGCCGTTCAGGGTGAGGGTGATCTGCATCGCTTATGCCTCCTTGTCGGCGCGGGGCTTGGCGGCGGCGCGCTCCACGGCGCGGCGGACGAGCACGGGGGCCACGGCGCGGCGCCACGCGGCGGTCCCACGCAGGTCGTCGCCAAAGTCCAGGCTCTCGGCGAGCTCGCAGACCGCGTCGAGCTCCGCCGCAGAGAACTCGGCGCGCAGCGGGATGCGCTCGCCGCCGGTCACGAGCGTCGCCTTCTTGGGGCGCGCGCCCACGGTGACGTGCCAGGAGCCCTGCCAGCAGGCGGCAGCGGCGTTGAGGGCGGAGAAGTCCGTCGCGGCGTTGCGTACGGACTCAAAGGCGGCGCGGTACCGGTGCTTGCGCACGACGATGTGGGTGAGGACGTCGTTTCTCGCCCCGCGCTCCACGAAGGGGATGATCGGCATGGTGCCGGCGCCCTCGAGCTCGACCTCGGTGTCGAGTGCCAGCAGCGCCGTCACCACGTCCGAGAAGCCCATGCGCGCGTAGAGCGACCCTCCCACGGTGGCGAGGTTGCGAAACTGCGTGCCCACGATGTCGCGTACGGCCTCGGTGAAGATGCCGCAGGTCGCGGCCTTGAAGCGCTCGTGGCTCTCGAGCTGTCCCAGGGTCACCATCGCACCGATGCGCCAGGCATCCTCGGTCTCCTCGATCTTGTCGAGGCCACAGCCCGCGAGGTCGATTCCCAGGGGCGAGGTGCGGTCGGCGAGGCGCAGCCACATCATGCCGCCGATCACCGTGGCCAGGCGGTTCTCCTGCAGGAGCTCGTAGGCCTGACGCGTGGTTCCGGGACGGACGTACTTCTCAAACGTGAGCACGGGTCCTCCTTGGTTTTCTCGGTGATGGGACAAGGATAGCGCAGGTGCGCGCCGCGATCGCCGGCTGCGTTATCGTTTTGCATGGACAACGCCTTGGCCCTGCCAGGGAGCGAGAGGCGGTTTTCGGCGGGTGCTGTGTCAGTTTTTGCCTCATCTGAGGGGATTGTATTTCGCAGAGGGGACCGACGCTCTATGAGCGGTTTCGTCAACAGGGACTTTGCCAAGTCTCTCAGAGACCAGACTGAGCGATCGTGATTCGAGGACCTCAGAAGAGGCCTAAAGCGACACAGCAGGCTCGATATTCTGCCTCGGGCTGCCCTGGGATGCCATGGGCTAGAATAGTCGACGCTTCGTCAACTACGAGGGTGCACGGGAGGTGGGCAGAACGGGCGAGAAGATCGTGGAGGCGCGCGGGGTCTCCCACGCGTACGTGCCGGGCCGGCCCACGCTGCAAGAGGTCTCGCTCGACGTGGCGCCCGGCGAGCTCGTGGCCATAGTCGGCGAGAACGGCTCCGGCAAGACCACGCTCGTCCGACACCTGAACGCCCTCGTTCCGCTCCAGGCCGGCGAGCTCGTCGTGGCGGGCATCAGCGCCGACGACCCGACACATGTCTGGGAGCTGCGTCGCGCCTGTGGCATGGTCTTCCAGAATCCGGAGAACCAGTTCGTCTCGTCGGTGGTGGGTGAGGACGTGGCCTTTGGGCCAGCAAACTTCGGCGCGGGCGAGAAGGACGCGCGCCTTGCGGCCGCACGGGCGCTCGCGGACGTGGGGCTCGCCGGGTTTGAGCGGCGCGACGTCCACACGCTCTCCGGCGGCCAGCAGCAGCGCGTCGCGCTGGCCGGTGCGCTCGCGAGCGGGCCCGACGTGCTCGTGCTCGACGAGGCGACGTCCATGATCGATCCCCAGGGGCGCGACGAGCTCGTGCGCGCGGTGCTGCGCGCCCGCAGCGAGCGCGGCACGACCATCCTCTGGGTCACGCATGACATGGAGCTCGCCGCCCGTGCCGACCGCGTCTTTGTGATGCGCGCCGGCGAGGTCGCCGCGTCGGGCGCGCCGAAGGACGTTCTCGTCGACCGCGCCCTGCTCGAGGGCGCGGGCCTGGAGCCTCCGTTTGCGGTGCGCGCCTGGGAGGGTCTCGTCGCCCGCGGCGTTGCGTCGGGCCCGGCGCCGGTCACGGTCGAGGGGCTGGTGAGCGCACTGTGCGGGTGACGCTCGACAACGCATGCCTCACCTACGAGGGCCCTGCGGGCGAGAGGACCCGTGCGCTGGACGGCGTCACGCTCGAGCTCTCCGGCGGCGTCACGGGCGTCATGGGCCGCACCGGCTCGGGTAAGACGACGCTGCTCGAGGTCGTGGCAGGGGCGACGCCGCTCGACTCGGGGCGCGTCCGCGTGGAGGGTCGCGGCGCCACCGCGCTGGTGTACCAGCTCCCGGAGCGCCAGTTCTTTGAGTCCACGGTGGAGCGCGAGGTCATGTTCGGCCTGCTCGCACGAGGCGCGCACTCAGACGATGCGCGCGGGCGCGCCGCGCGTGCCCTCGCTCTCATGGGGCTCTCCCTGGACGAGCTCGGTGCCCGCTCGCCCTTCTCGCTCTCCGGCGGCCAGCAGCGCCGCGTGGCCATTGCCTCCGCATTGGCGCTGCACCCGGGGCTGCTGCTGCTTGACGAGCCCACGGCCGGGCTCGATCCCCGTGCCCGCACATCCTGTCTCAGGGCCGTGCGCGCGGCTGCCGACGCTGGGGCCACGGTCATCTTCGCCAGCCACGACGCCAACGCGCTCGCGGAGGTCGCCGATCGTCTCGTCGTGCTCGAGGGCGGCCGGCTGACCCTTGACGGCCCCGCGCGCGACCTGCTCGCCGACGCGCCGCTCATGCGCGCGCACGGCCTCGAGCCCGCCTGCGCCGCCCGGGCCGCCGCCGCGCTGCGCTGCGCCGGCCTCGACGTGCCGGGAGCCCCGCTCACGGCTGACGAGCTCGCCGCTGCGGTCGCGCGGGGGAGGGGGTGCGCATGAGGTCCGTCGGGGGATACGTGTGGGTCGACTCGCCGCTTCACCGCGCTCCCGCCGCCGCCAAGCTCGCGGGGCTCATGGCGGCCGCCGCGCTCGTCGTGTTGGCGTCGACCCCGCTCGAGCTCGCGCTGGCGTCCGCCGGCGTGGCCGCCCTCGTCGCTGTCTCGCGGGTCGGGTGGCGCGTCGCGGCGCGGGCGGCCTGGGGGCTGAGGTGGTTTCTGCTCGCGGTCCTCCTGCTCAACGCGTTTCTCCTCAGCGACGTCGACCCGATTCTCTCCCTCGGCCCTGCCAGCCTCACCGTCGAGGGCATCTCGCAGGGCGCGCGCGTCGTGACGCGAAGCCTGCTCGTCGTGGTCCTGGGCACGCTGCTCACGGCGACCACACGGCCGCAGGAGCTCGTGGCGGGGGTTCGGACGCTGCTTCTGCCCCTCGCTCGGCTGGGGATTCCCACGGAGGCGGCGGCCCTGGCCGTTGGCGTGACCGTTCAGTTTGTGCCCACGCTCCTGCGTGAGAGCCGCCAGATCATGCGCGCGCAGGCGCTGCGTTGCGGCAACGCCGCCCCCCGTGGGGTCATGCGCCGCGCCGCTGGTTTTGTGCGACTGCTCGTGCCCATGTTCGTGTCCGCCGTGCGCCGCGCCGACGAGCTCTCCATCGCCATGGAGGCGCGCGGGTACCGTCTGTCCCCGTCGCGGGAGTCCGCCGGCGGGCAAGAGAGGAAGATGAGCTCATGAGCCAGGTCAAGAGGATCGTCATCGCCGCGGTCTGCGCGGCGCTCTGCATCGTGCTGCCGATGGCCTTCCACTCCATCCCCAACGCTGGCGCCCTATGGCTCCCGATGCACATCCCCGTGATGGTCTCCGGCCTCGTTGCGGGGCCGGTCGCGGGTGCCGTCACCGGGCTGCTCGGCCCCGTGCTCTCCAGCCTGCTCACCGGCATGCCCGCCGCGCCGATCCTGCCGTCGATGACCTGCGAGCTCGTCGTGTACGGCCTGGTCTCCGGTCTGCTCTGTGCGCACGTCCGCACGGGGCGACTGCCGCTCGACCTCTACGTCTCGCTCGTCGGCGCGATGATCTGCGGCCGCATCGTGGGCGGGCTGCTGCAGGCGCTGATCTTCTCGGCCGGGTCCTACTCCCTTGCCGCATGGGCCACCGCCTATTTCCTGACCGGTCTGCCGGGCATCGTGCTGCAGCTCGTCGTGGTGGTGCCGGTCGTGGTTGCCCTGGAGCGCGCGGGACTGGTCCCCGCCCGCTACGGGACGGATCGCTAGCGCGTCGCCTCTCTTGCCACGGCAGGTTGAGGGTCACTCACCGCTTTGCCCTCTCGCCGTCCAGCCCCTCGTATAATGGGGTGGCGACAAGAACGACGAAAGGGAGCCCATGTCCGACCCTCGCCTGCTCACCCGCCGCCAGGCCCTGACCTCGGCGGCCGCGCTCTCCGCCCTCGCGCTCGCCGGCTGCTCCGGCGCGCCGTCCGCCCCTGCGGAGGACGAGCGCGCCACCGTGAGCGACCGTCCGGCGCCCGGCGCGAACGATTCCTCCGACGCCGACCCGCTTGCCGCCGAGGTCAGCGCCGCGCTGGACAAGCTGACGCTCGAGCAGAAGGTGGCGCAGCTCTTCATCGTGCGCCCCGAGGCCCTCACGGGCGTGGGGCAGGTCACCGCCGCCGGCGAGACCACGCGCGCGGCGCTCGCGGAGATGCCCGTCGCCGGCATCTGCTACTTTGCCGCCAACCTGCTCGACGCCGACCAGACCCGCGAGATGCTCTCCAACACCATGGAGTACGGCCGCGAGGCCAACGGCCTGCCGATGTTCCTCTGCGTCGACGAGGAGGGCGGCACGGTCTCGCGCGTGGGCGGCAACCCCGGCTTTGGCGTGGACAACGTCGGCGACATGTGCGACGTGGGCGCCACCGGAGATGCCGCCTACGCCGAGGAGGTGGCCAAGCACATCGGAACCTACCTGGACTACCTCGGCTTCAACGTGGACTTTGCCCCGGACGCCGACATCGCCAACAACCCGGACGGAACGATGGGCCTGCGCTCCTTTGGCTCCACGGCCGACGTCGTGGCGCCGATGGTGGCGGCGCAGGTGCGCGGCTTCACCGACGCCGGCGTGCTCTGCGCGGCCAAGCACTTCCCGGGGATCGGCGGCGCGCTCGGCGACAGCCACGAGGTCTCGATCTACTCCGAGAAGACCCTCGACGAGATTCGCGCAGAGGAGCTGCGCCCCTTCGAGGCGGCAATCGAGGAGGACGTGCCGTTCGTCATGGTCGGCCACCTCTCGATGCCGAGCATCACCGGCGACGACGACCCGGCCACCATCTCGAGCGAGATCGTGACCGACCTCCTGCGCGGCGAGCTCGGCTACGAGGGGATCATCATCACCGACTCCATGGGCATGGGCGCGGCGACGGAGGCCGTGGGCGTGGAGCGCGTCGCGGCGGCAGCGCTTCTGGCGGGCGTGGACATCGTCCTCATGCCGGCCGACCTGCAGGCCGCCTACCAGGGCGTGCTCGACGCGGTGGCGTCCGGCGAGCTCACGGAGGAGCGTATCGACGAGTCGGTGCGGCGCATCCTCACGGTCAAGCTTGGCAGACTGGGGTAGCATCGCCTTAGTCTGGCAGCGCGCGGGCGAGAAGGACGTGATGACATGTTCTGCACAAACTGCGGTCAGGAGAACAAGGACGGCGCCAGGTTCTGCACGGGGTGCGGCGCGGCGCTCGGCGACCCCGGACCGACGCCGAAGCCTCGGCGGGTGCGCCCGGCCGTCGTCGTGGTTGCTGTGGTCGCGGTTCTTCTCGCCCTGGCGGGGGTCGCCTTTGGCGTGATGCTCGCCCTGAGGGTGGGGCCGTTTGCCCCGACTCCCGCCGCGCAGCAGCCCGCTGCGGTGCAGCAGGTTGCGGCGCCGGAGACGGAGGGGGCAGGGGAGGCGCCGACGCAGACCGAGGCGCAGCCCGCCCCCGAGGCCGAGGAGTCCGCCGAGCCGGAGCCCCAGATGACGACCGTCAGCCACTACCAGCTCGTGCACCAGTGCATGACGTGGGACGAGGCACGCCGCTACTGCGAGGAGAACGGCGGCCATCTGGCCACGATCTCCAGCGCCGACGAGCTGAGCGAGGTGCTCTCCCTGTTGCCGGCCGAGGGGCTCGTGTCCTGCTGGGTCGGCGCCTACCGGACCTCGTCGGGCGACTGGGCCTGGGTGGACGGCTCGGAGTTCTCCTACGCCGCGTGGGCGGCGGGCGAGCCCAACAACGAGGACGGGACCGAGAACTACGTGACCCTGCTCAAGGTCAACGACGCGTGGTCCATGTACGACGTTCCCGGTGACGTGAGCGGCTTCTACGCCAACGACAAGATCGGCTTTGTGATGGAGACCGAGGAGCAGGTGTCCGTCAGCTAGCTGACCCTCTCGACGCGCATGCACCGCATGGCGTTCAGAATCGCGAGGATGGCCACGCCCACGTCGCCAAAGACGGCGAGCCACATGTTGGCGATGCCGAGCGCCGCCAGCACGAGGATGAGCACCTTCACGCCGATGGCGAACACGATGTTCTGCCACACGATGCGCATGGTCTTGCGGGCCACGCGCATGGCCCGCGCGATCTTGGAGGGCTTGTCGTCCATGAGGACGACGTCGGCGGCCTCGATGGCAGCGTCGGAGCCCATCGCGCCCATGGCGATGCCCACGTCGGCGCGCATGAGGACCGGGGCGTCGTTGATGCCGTCTCCCACGAAGGCCAGGTGCGCGCCGCTCTTCTCGCCCGCGAGCAGGCGCTCCACGGCGTTGACCTTGTCCTCGGGCAGGAGCTGGGCGTGGACCTCGTCGATGCCCAGGCGCGCGGCCACGGCCTCGGCCACGTCCGTGCGGTCGCCGGTCAGCATGACGCAGCGGCGCACGCCTGCGGCATGGAGGTCGGCGACCGCCGCCGCGGCGTCCTCCTTCACCACGTCGGCGATCACGATGTGGCCCACGTACCGGCCGTCGACGGTGACGTGCAGAATCGTGCCCGTGAGGTCGCAGTCGTGCCAGGTGGCGCCGTGCTCGGCCATGAGCTTGTCGTTGCCCACGAGGACCAGGCGCTCGCTCACGCGCGCGCTGACGCCGTGGCCGGACTCCTCGCGCGCCTCGTCGATCTTCTCGCGGTCGATCTCGCCGGAGTAGGCGGCGCGCACGGACACGGCGATGGGGTGGTCGGAGAACGCCTCGGCGTGGGCGGCCATGGAGAGCACGTAGTCGGGGTCCACGCCCGTCTCGGGGTGCACGGCGACCACGTTGAAGGTGCCGCTCGTGAGCGTGCCGGTCTTGTCAAAGACCACGGTGTCCACGTGGGCGAGAAGCTCGAGGTAGTTGGACCCCTTGACGAGGATGCCCAGGCGCGAGGCGCCGCCGATGCCGCCGAAGAAGGAGAGCGGCACGCTGATCACGAGCGCGCACGGGCAGCTCACGACGAGGAAGGTGAGGCCGCGCAAGATCCAGTCGGACCAGGTCCCCAGGCCGGCGAGCGGCGGGATCACGGCGAGCGCGAGCGCCGAGAGCGTGACGATGGGCGTGTAGACGCGGGCGAAGCGCGTGATGAAGCTCTCGGTGCGTGCCTTCTTCTCGCTTGCGTTCTCCACGAGCTCGAGGATGCGGGCGACCGTAGACTCGCCGTAGGGCTTGGTCGTGCGCACGCGCAGGACGCCGGTCATGTTGACGCAGCCGGAGATGACCTCGGAGCCCGGCTCCACGTGGCGCGGGACGGACTCGCCGGTGAGCGCGGCGGTGTCGAGCTGGGACGTGCCGTCCGCGACCACGCCGTCGATAGGCACGCGCTCGCCGGGCTTGACCACGATCGTGGTGCCCACGGCGACCTCGTCGGGGCTCACCTCGATGAGGTCGCCGTCCTTCTCGACGTTGGCGTACTCGGGCGCGATGTCCATCATGGCTGCGATGGACCTGCGGCTCTGGCCCACGGCGTAGCTCTGGAAGAGCTCGCCCACCTGGTAGAAGAGCATGACCGCGGCACCCTCGGCCATGTGGGGGTCGGTGTCGGGGAAGAAGACCATCGCAAAGGCGCCGAGCGAGGCGACCGACATGAGGAACGCCTCGTCAAAGGCCTCGCCGCGCCGGATGTTGTGTGCCGCCTCGAGCAGGGTCTTGTAGCCGGCGATGAGGTAGGGGACGAAGAAGAGGACGAAGCTCGCGTAGACGTCGCCCGGCGTGCCAAAGAGCGTGGCGAGGAGCCCGCTCTGCTCGACGGCGAGGGCAACGGCAAAGAGGATGAGGGCGACGACGATGCGGTTGCGCCAGCGGCGCTGCTTCTTGTTCATGGCGGCGACCTCCCGGCGCCTAGCGGATGATCTCGCAGTCGGGCTCGACGCGCGCAGTGAGGGCGACGACGCGGCCGAGGACCTCGTCGAAGTGCTCGTCTGCGGCGGTGAGCGTGAGCTTCTGGGTCAGGAAGTTGACGGAGACGGTGTCCACGCCGTCGATCTTGGCGAGCTCGTCCTGGAGCTTGCGCGCGCAGTTGGCGCAGTCGATCTCGTCGAGCCTGAATGACTTCCTCATGGCGCCTCCTTACTCGCAGATGTGGGACATGCCCTGGTTGAGCATCGTGTAGACGTGGTCGTCGGCGAGCGAGTAGACCACGTTGCGCCCGTCGCGCTGGAAGCGGACCAGGCGCGCCTGCTTGAGCGTCCGCAGCTGGTGGGAGACCGCGCTCTGGGTGGTTCCGGTCTCCTCGGCGATGTCGGCGACGCAGAGCTCGCGGCCCATGAGGGCGTAGAGGATCTTGATGCGGGTGGTGTCGCTGAACACCTTGAACAGGTCGGCGAGGTCGTAGAGCAGCTCCTCGTCGGGCAT
>DXBZ01000157.1 GCA_019116265.1 Candidatus Olsenella stercoravium
CCTTGTTCGCGTAGGCGAGCGTCTTGCCGGCGGCGAGCGCGGCATGGCCGGCGTGCATGCCCGCAAAGCCGACGAGTGCGTTGACCACCACGTCGACGTCGGGCAGGGTCGAGAGCGCCGTCACGGCGTCCGCTCCGCAGCCGAGCTCGCAGCCGTCGGGAAGCTCCTGCAGGACGGGGTCGTCGGCGTGCGCCTCGTTGGCGACGGCAACGTGGGAGACCCCAAACTCGCGCGCGGCGGCGACGAGCCTTGAGGTGGAGCTGTCGACAGAGAGGGCGATCACACGCACCCGGTCGGCGTGTCTTCGGCAGACGTCGAGCGTCTGCGTGCCGATCGAGCCGGAGCAGCCGAGAATGGCGACGCGCAGCGGCCCCTCGATGCCGCGGGCAGCCGCGCGATCGACGAGGCGCGTCATAGCAGGCCTCCCAGGAAGAGCAGGAACAGGGCGGTGGTCCCTCCGAAGAGCATGGAGTCGGAGCGGTCGAGAAGGCCGCCGTGACCGGGCAGGATGTTGCCGGAGTCCTTGACGCCGACCCCGCGCTTGAGCCGCGACTCGAAGAGGTCGCCAAAGACGGAGATCGCGCCGACGACGAGGCCAAAGAGCACGGCAAGGGGGATGTCGAGATTCTCGATGACAAAGAGCGCGAGCAGGACCCAGACGAGGACCGTTCCCACGAGGCCACCGACGAATCCCTCGACGCTCTTGTTCGGCGAGATGCGCGGCGCGAGCTTGTGCGAGCCGACGGCCGATCCCACGAGATAGGCAAACACGTCGTTGGCCCATATCGAGAACATGACGCCGAGGGTCACGAGCGCGCCGGTGAGCCCCGGGTCGACCTTTCTGATCAGGATGAGGCTCGCAAACGCGAGGGAAGTGTAGAGGGGGCCGAACGCCGTGACCGACACGTCAGCGATGTTGGCACGAGGCGTGAAGACATACCAGCAGGAGCAGGCTACGAGCAAGAGCAGGACGAGGAGGGCGCACGCGACGAGCCCGTGGAAGTATGCTGCCGCGGGGAACAGCAGGGCGGCAGCGAGCCCGAGGGCGTCGTTGGGCATGCGACCGCCCATGCGGCAGATCCTGAAGAACTCGGAGCAGCAGAGCCAGGCCTCCGCAGTGACCAGCAGGGTGGTCGTGAGCGGGCCGGCGAACACGCACGCGAGGGTGACGATGGCATAGATGGCGCCCGAGGTCGTCCGGGTCAGGAGCTTCTCCGCCGAGCTGCGGATCTTCTGGCTCCTGAGGTCGCCGGCGGCGCGCGCCTCCTCACGAGACGCGCGACGGCCCTCCAGGCGATCTATCTGCCGGTCGAGGCCGACGCGCGTCTGGTCGTTGTCGGTTGCGTCACTCACGAGCGAACCACCCCGCCGAACCTGCGGGAGCGCCCCTGATAGGCGATGACGGCGCGCAGGTACTCCCAGCGGTCGAAGTCGGGCCAGAGCGTATCGGTCACGTAGAACTCGGTGTAGGCGAGCTGCCAGAGCAGGTAGTTGGAGAGCCTGAGCTCGCCGGACGTCCGAATGAGAAGGTCGGGGTCGGGAAGGCCGGCCGTGTAGAGACGCTCCGAGAGCGCGCTCTCGTCGATGTCGCCGGGATCGAGCTCGCCTGCGGCGACCTCGCGAGCCAGCAGGCGCGCCGCGCGGGCGATCTCGGCCCTCGACCCGTAGTTCACGGCGAGCGCGAACACCATTCCCGTATGGTCGGCGGTCTCGTCGAGGCCGCGCTGGAAGACGAGGCGCGTCCTCTCCGGCAGCGCCTCAAGGTCACCGAGGAAGCGCAGGCGGACATTCTCCTGGTGGAAGAGGGGCAGCTCGTTTACAAGCGTGGTGGCAAACAGGTGCATGAGGAGGTCGACCTCGCGCTGGGGCCGACGCCAGTTCTCGGTGGAGAACGCATAGACGGAGAAGACGTCGACGCCAAGGCGAACGCTCGTCGTGACGGCCTCGCGGAGTGCGTCGACGCCGGCTACGTGACCCTGGGAGCGGTCGAGCCCGCGCGCGGTCGCCCACCTGCCGTTGCCGTCCATGATGATGGAGACGTGCCTGGGGACGCGCTCCAGGTCGAGGTCCAACAGCGAGACCCCCTCGGGGGCCTCGGCGTAATACTCCCTGAGCTTCTCTTCGTCTCGACGCACTAGATCTCCATAACCTCTGAGCTCTTGGTCTTGAGCAGCTCCTCGATCTTGGCGACGTAGGAGTCGGTGAGCTTCTGGACGGCCTTCTTCTCACGCGACTGCTCGTCGTCGGAGAGCTCCTCGTCGCGCTCGATCTTGCCGTTGACGTCGCGACGAACGTTGCGCACCGCGACGCGAGCCTCCTCGGCAAGCTCCTTGCACTCCTTGACGAGCTCCTTGCGGCGCTCCTCGGTCGGCTTGGGGAACGGCAGGCGAATGGAGGTGCCGTCGTTGGACGGGGTGATGCCCAGATCGGAGCTCTCGATGGCCTTCTCGATCGCGCGCAGGGCGCTCTTGTCCCAGGGCTCCACGACGAGCATGGACGCCTCGGGGACCTTGATGCCGGCGAGCTGCGTGATGGGCGTGGGCTGGCCGTAGTAGTCAACCATGATCGGCGCAAGGATCTGGGCGTTGGCGCGACCGGTGCGGACTCGGGCGAAGTTTGCCTTGAGCGTGTCGAGGCACTTGCCCATGTTCTTCTCGGCGCGATCGGTGTACTGGCTCATGTCTAGTCCTCCTCGACTACGGTCGTTCCGATGTTGTCGCCGCGCACGGCACTCAGGAAGACGCCGGGCTGCTTGATGTCAAAGACCATGATGGGCATGCGGTTGTCGTGGCAGAGCGCCGTCGCCGTGGCGTCCATCACCTTGAGGTCGCGGTTGAGGACCTCGCGGTACGTGATGGTGTCGAAGCGCTTGGCCTCGGGGTTCTTCTTGGGGTCGCTGTCGTAGATGCCGTCGACGTTGGTGGCCTTCATCAGAACCTCGGCGCCGATCTCACAGGCCCTGAGCGCAGCTGCGGTGTCGGTGGTGAAGTAGGGGTTGCCCGTTCCGGCGGCATAGATCGTGATGCGCCCCTTCTCGAGGTGGCGAATCGCGCGGCGGCGGATGTAGGGCTCGGCGATCTGGCGCATCTCGATGGCGCTCATGACGCGGCAGTCCATCCCGTTGCGCTCGAAGCAGTCCTGGAGGGAGAGGGAGTTGATGACCGTCGCGAGCATGCCCATGTTGTCGCCCTGGGCGCGGTCCATGCCGGAGGCGGCACCCTGGAGCCCGCGGAAGATGTTGCCCCCGCCCACGACGATGGCGACCTGGACGCCCGCCTCCCAGACGGGCTTGATCTCCTCGGCGAGGCGCTGGGGGACGGCGGGGTCGATGCCATAGGCCTGATCGCCCATGAGCGCCTCACCGGAAAGCTTGAGCAGCACGCGACCGTACTTGACCTTTGACAAGGGTGACCTCCCGTTCCTTGGCCCCGTGTCAGGGGCGCGTAATGTCCTGAGCGAAATTCTAGCAGAGCGGACGGGGCGGTCCCTCCGCAGGGGCGTTCTACCTATGCGAACGGGGCCGGCGATTGGCTCGCCGGCCCCGTGTCCGTCACTGGAGGCTGACCCTACTCGGCGTCGCCGAAGGTGTAGCGGACGAAGCTCATGACCTCGATCGTGTCGTCGACGTCCTTGGAGACGTTCTTGGCGAGCTGGGAGATCGTCAGGGAGCTGTCCTTGACGAACTCCTGCTCGGTGAGGACGCTCTCCTTGAAGTACTTCTCGAGACGGCCCTGGGCCATCTTCTCCTGGATGGCCTCGGGCTTGCCGGACTCGGCGGCCTGGGCCTTGTAGATGGCGAGCTCGTGCTCGATCACGTCGGCGGGGACGTCGTCACGACGGGCGGAGACGGGGGCGGCAGCGGCGACCTGCATCGCGACGTCGTGCGCGAAGGTCTTGAACTGCTCGCTCTCGGCGGTCTCGGCCTTGCCGAACTTGAAGGTCACGATGTCGGCGAGCTTGCCGCCCAGGTGGACGTAGCTGCCGAGGGCGCCGTCCTCGACGGCGACGCGCTGGAAGCGGGCGACCTTCATGTTCTCGCCGATGACGTGGATCATCTCGGTGAGCTCGGCGTCGACGGTGGACTCGCCCATGGCGCACGCCTTGAGGGCGTCGACGTCGGCGGGGTCGTTCTCGGCGACGATCTTGGCGAGGTCGAGGGCGAAGCCGCAGAACTTGGGGTTGGTGCCCACGAAGTCGGTCTCGCAGGTGAGCTCGAGCAGGGCGCCGAGCTTGCCGTCCTCGGAGACGTAGGCGGCGATGGTGCCCTCGTTGGTGTCGCGGCCGGCGCGCTTGACGGCCTTGGCGATGCCCATCGTGCGGAGGATGTCGACGGCCTTGTCGATGTCGCCGTCGGCCTCGACGAGGGCCTTCTTGCACTCCATCATCGGGGAGTCGGTCATCTCGCGGAGCTGCTTGACGAGGGCTGCGGTAACCTGGGCCATGGTGAATCTCCTAACGTTTTAGCGGGGGTCTACTCAGCGGGGGTGGCGTCGGCGCTCGGGGCCTCCTCGGCTGCGGGAGCGGCCTCGCCGGCCATCTCCTCGGCGCTGATCTGCTCCTTGCCGGAGCCAGCGAGGACGGCGTCGGCGGCAAGCTCGCACATGAGGGAGACGGAGCGGATGGCGTCGTCGTTGGCGGGGATGCCGTAGTCCACGACATCGGGGTCGGAGTTGGTGTCGAGCAGGCCGACGACGGGGATGTGCAGGCGGTTGGCCTCGCGGATGGCGATCTCCTCGCGCTTGGTGTCGATGACGAAGATGGCCTGCGGAAGCGCGGTCATGGTGCGGACGCCGCCGAGGTTCTTCTGGAGCTTCTCGAGCTCCTTGGTGAGCAGCGCCTGCTCCTTCTTGGGCAGGGTGGCCATGCGGCCGTCCTCGACCATGGCCTCGAGCTCCTCCATGCGGTTGATGCGGGAGCGCATGGTCACGAAGTTGGTGAGCATGCCGCCCAGCCAGCGCTGGTTGATGTAGGGCATGCCGCAGCGCTCGGCCTGCGCGGCGATGGGCTCCTGCGCCTGCTTCTTGGTGCCCACGAACAGGACGTTGCCACCCTTGGCAGCGGTCTCCTTGAGGAAGGTGTAGGCGCGGTCGGCGCCGAGCATGGTCTGCTTGAGGTCGAGGATGTAGATGCTGTTGCGCTCGCCAAAGATGTAGGGCTTCATCTTGGGGTTCCAGCGGCGGGTCTGGTGACCGTAGTGGCAGCCGGCGTCGAGCAGGGTCTGGATAGTGATCTTAGCCATGGTAACCTCCTGTGGTTGATCCTCCGCGTGGGGTCGACCCCAACACACCACCTGTGACCTGGCTTTAGTCACAGGCACCACGGTGCGCGAGTAGCCACGCGTGTGACGTATGCCGTGCGGACGCACAGCGATTTGACAGTATAGCCGCTGGAAGCCCCCGTGTCGAGCGGATCGTCGCGGGCCTCCACATGCGCTCTATGAGCGCGGGTGGGCACGGCGAGCGGCCTCCTTGAGGCGCTCGACGGAGAGGTGCGTGTAGACCTGGGTCGTGGAGAGGCTCTCGTGCCCGAGAAGCTCCTGCACGCTGCGAAGGTCGGCCCCGCCGCCGAGGAGCTCGGTGGCAAAGGTGTGGCGCATGGCGTGCGGCGTGAGCGAGGGGTCGAGCCGCGCCTCGGCGACGCGGCGCTCGAAGACCGTCCTCAGCGCGTCGGAAGACATCCGGTTGCCGCGCGTGGAGAGAAACAGCGCGTCCGCCGATCGGCCGGGTCGCACCAGCTGCGGCCTCCCCGTGCCCAGGTAGGCGTCGACGCGCTCGAGCGCGGATCGATAGACGGGCACGATGCGCTCCTTGGCCCCCTTCCCGAAGAGCCTCAGCTGGCCCTGGCGGAAGTCGACGTCGGCAACGTCGAGTCGGGAGACCTCGGAGATGCGCGCGCCGCAGGCGTAGAGCAGCTCGAGAAACGCGCGGTCGCGCAGGGCCACCGGGTCCTCTCCCGAGCACGTCTCGAGAAGGGCGGCGGCGTCCGAGTCGGACATCGTGTTGGGCAGGGTGCGCGAGAGCTTTGGGCTCGCGACGGCGGCCACGGCGGCGGAGTCGCAGCGACCCTCACGCAGCATCCACCGGAACATGCCCCTGAGCGCGGAGAGGTGCCTCGAGACCGTGCGGGCGCAGTATCCGGCGCGCGTCAGCTCGAGCAGGTAGGAGCGCAGCTCGCGATGCGTGAGGCGTGCGGGGACGACGCCCTCCCTGCGTGCCCAGCCCAGGAAGGCGAGCAGGTCCTCCCGGTACGCCCGCACCGTATTGGGCGAGAGGTGGCGCACGCCGCCGAGATACGAGACAAACTCGTCGACGTCGCGCTCGAACGAGTCCTGCCCCCTCGAGCGCTCGAGGGCCTCGGGTGACGGTGCGCTCATGAGGGCAGGGGCGCCAGGAGCCCGGGTCGCTCGGCGAGAAAGGCGTCGAGGTCGCGCCGCGCCCGCTCGACGAGCGCCGCGTGGCGGGCCGCCTTGTTGCGCGGCGCGTCGGGCAGGGGCGGGTACAGGCCAAAGTTGACGTGCATCGGCTGGTAGCCCGTCGTCGCGGGGTCGGTCGCATAGCGGACGAGCGAGCCCAGCGACCCCGTCTCGGGAAGGAGCACGGGGCCCGCGCCCTCGAGGTCGGCGCACACGTTGAGCGCGGCGAGAAGACCCGAGGCGATCGCCTCGACGTATCCCTCGGTGCCCGTGATCTGGCCGGCGAGGCGCACGGCCGTCCCCGGGATCTTGAACGTGGCGTCGAGCGCGTGCGGGGAGTCGACGAACGAGTTGCGGTGCATGACGCCGTAGCGCAGGAAGTCGGCCTCCTCGAGTCCCGGGATCATGCGGAAGACGCGGCGCTGCTCGGGCCAGGTCAGGTTGGTCTGGAAGCCGACGAGGTTGTAGGCCGTGTGCGCGGCGTTCTCGGAACGCAGCTGGACCACCGCCCAGGGACGGCGTCCCGTGCGCGGGTCGACGAGCCCCACGGGCTTGAGCGCGCCGTGGCGCAGCGTGTCGTGACCCGTGCGCGCGACCTCCTCGACGGGCTGGCAGGCACAGAAGAGGTCGCTCTGCTCAAACTCACGGGCCAGCACGCGCCCGGCCCCGACGAGCTCGTCGACGAAGCGGTCGTACTGCTCGCGATCGAGCGGGCAGTTGAGGTAGTCCCCCGTTGCGTCGCCCTGGTAGCGCGACTGCTCAAAGACGACGTCGCGATCGAGGGAGGCGGCGTCGACGATCGGGGCGGCCGCGTCGAAGAAGCTCATCCGGTCGCCGCCGACGGCGGTGGATATCGCTTCGAAGAGCTCGCCTGCGCAGAGCGGGCCGGCCGCGATGACCGCAGGCCCCTCGGGCAGCGCGTCGACGCGCGCCCGTACGACCTCGATGAGCGGCTCCGCCTCGATAAGCTCCCCAACAAGGCCGGAGAACCGCTCGCGGTCGACCGCGAGCGCGCCGCCCGCAGGCACCCGCGTGCGCTCCGCGCAGGCGAGAAGGACGCTGTCGAGTCGCCTGAGCTCCCATTTGAGCTGGCCGGCAGCCGTGTCCTCCTTCGTGGACTTGAGCGAGTTCGAGCACACGAGCTCCGCGAACGAGCCCGTGTGGTGCGCGGGAGACTCGTGGTTCGGCCTCTGCTCGACGAGACGCACGCAAACGCCCCGTCGTGCGAGCTGCAGGGCGCACTCGCACCCGGCGAGACCGGCACCAACGACTGTGACTACGGCTCCCATACGCTCCCCCGCTCCCGCTCGGCTCATCGTGACGTCCCATTGTGCCCCAAAAAGTAGGCGCGCGTCGGCGAGTATCTCCCGTCGGGGAGGCGCTCCACGATTCCTCTCGCCTCATAGTCGGTCAGCGTCCGCATCACGGTCAGCACGCCCTCGTTGACGCGCGCGGCGAGCTCGTCCGGACGGGCCGGCGAGGCGACGAGGGCCGACATCACCGGGCCTCCCGTGCGGTCGGGGCCGCAGGGCGCCATGCGCGCGAGGCCGTAGTCGAGCGCGATGGAGACGCCGAGCGACTGCTCGTCGGCGATGATGCGCGCGCCGTCCGCTATGAGCTGGTTGGTCCCGCTCGAGTTTGGCGAGAAGATCGAGCCGGGTATCGCATAGACGACGCGATCGAGCTCGCCCGCCGCGTCGGCCGTGGACATGGTCCCCGAGCCGAGCCCGGCCTCGGTGACGACGAGCACCCGGGAGAGGGCCGCGATGAGCGTGTTTCTCTTCGGGAAGCTCCATCGCCTCGGGCCGCTCCCCCACGGCTCCATGGAGACGACCGCCCCTCCCCCGTTCCGAACCCGGGCATAGAGGTCGCGAGAGGAGTGGGGGTACACGACGTCGGCCCCGCACCCCGACACGATCACCGTCCTGCCGCCCGCGTCGAGCGCGGCCGTGCCGGCGGCGTGGTCGCACCCCATGGCGCCACCCGAGACGACGGTGATGCCGCACTCCACGGCGACCCTGGCGGCCATCTCGGCGACGGAGAGTCCGTAGGGCGTCGCCCTTCTCGCCCCGACGATGGAAAGACACGGTCCCGCGAGCGCCTCCGGGCTCCCGATGCCAAAGAGCGTCTCCGGCGGCGCGGCGAGGTCCTCGAGGGCGCTCGGGTAGCCCTGCCCGCCGCGCGACAGCACCCAGCGATCGACGTCACGCACCATACGGGCTATCCCTTCTGCCTCGGTCGGAAGGCGAGCGCCTCCACGACGTCGTCCTCGCTCACCAACTCGTGCTCGGAGAGGTCCGCGATCGTGCGCGCCACGCGGAACACGCGCACGATGGCGCGCCCGCCGAGCGCGAGGCCGCGCGCGAGCGACTCGAACGTGCCCCTCGCGTGACGGTCGAGCTCGGCGGCCGGTGACGGCGGCGGGTCGTCGGTCCTCGCCTCCCTCCAGGCGCGAAACGCGCGCGCCGTCTTGACGAGCTCCGCCATCTGGGCTGACGTCGTCCCCTCGCCGCCGTCGATCACCTTTGAGGTCTCCGGCCGGGGAACGTCGACGACGACGTCGATGCGGTCCATGAGCGGACCGCCCACTCGGGCCTGGTAGGCGGCGATCCGAGGCTGGGAGCAGGTGCACTCGTGTCCCGGGTCCCCCAGGTGTCCGCAGGGGCAGGGATTGGCAGCCGCGACGAGCTGAAAGTCGCACGGAAACGTGAAGGTGCCGTCGACGCGAGCAATCCGCACCTGATGGTCCTCCAGCGGCTGCCTGAGCGCCTGAAGCGTCCCGCGCGGGAACTCCGGCAGCTCGTCGAGAAAGAGGACTCCCTCGTGCGCGAGCGATATCTCGCCGGGCAGAACCGGTCTTCCGCCGCCCACGAGGCCCCCGGTCGAAATCGAGTGGTGCGGCGCCCTGAACGGCCTCATGCCCGTGGCGAGGAGGTCGATAGGCTGTCCGGCGACCGAGTGGACGAGCATCGCGGACGCCGCCTCTTCGTCGGACAGAGGCGGCAGTATGGACGGCAGGCACCGGGCGAGCATGGTCTTTCCCGAGCCCGGCGGACCGACCATGAGCACTCCGTGACGCCCCGCAGCCGCGATCGTCATGGCACGCTTGGCGAGCTCCTGGTCAGCGACGTCGCCAAAGTCGGGCACGGCGACGTCAGGCGGCTGGTCGGGGCACTCGCGCGCCCCGAGGCTCGTCAGGGACCCAAGTCCCCCCTTGAGCTGCGAGAGGTTCCGGATGCCCCTCGCACCCTCCGCCCAGCCGCCCCTGAGCGGGCTCTCCGCGGAGACGACGAGGTCGAGCCCCTCCTTCTGTGCGAGCAGCGCATAGGCCATCTCGCCGCGCACGGGGCAGACCGACCCGTCGAGCGCGAGCTCGCCGACGAGGAGCGCGTCATCGGCGACGGAGCTCGGCAGCTGACTGGTCGCTATCAGCAGTGCGACCGCGATCGGCAGGTCATAGGCCGTCCCCGTCTTCCTGAGCTCGCTCGGGGCCAGGTTGATCGTGACGTGCTCGCGAGGCATAACGTAGCCGGAAGACCTGAAGGCGCAACGGACCCTGGATCGCGCCTCGAGAACCGACGGATCGGGCATGCCGACGATGTCGAGCCCCGGCAGGCCACCGGAAAGGCTGACCTCGACGATGACGACCTCCGCCTCGACGCCGCGCAACGATGCGGCCCGCACCACGGCGGCCCTCGCCCCGCTCACTGCCCCACCTCGAAGGCGCCCTTCACGTGACGCAGGTGAGCCATTCCGTCGTCAAAGACCGTGATCGCGATGACGTCAAAGCGGACCAGGCGGTACCAGGAGTTGTCGCGGAGAAACGCCGCCGCTGCGTTCGTATAGCGCTGACGGCGCAGCTCGTCGACAGCGAGCTCGGGCACCGGCTCCTCGACCCCGCTCGCGAGGCGCGTCTTGACCTCGATCAGCGAGACGACCGAGGCCTCGGCATCCGGGTCGAGGGCGATGATGTCCACCTCCCCGTATCCCGACTGCCAGTTTCTTCCCAGGATGGTCCACCCGCGCGCACCGAGGCTCGCTGCGGCGACCTCCTCCCCGCGAGCTCCGAGGGCATGGGGGTCGTGGCGCCAGATGTCCGACGGCCGCTCGGGCGCCGTCACAGTCGGTCCGTACTCGCCTGTCATTGCTCCTCCCCTCTTCCGGTGAGGTGAGGTTCTCAGGACGGGCTGTCACGGGTCTTTCGGCTGCCTCTCACCAAGCGGACGGCTGGCTGTCACGAAGCTGACGGCGCACCGTAAAGACGTCCCCACGCTGCGCGGCCCGTCCGTGCGAGCTCAGACGAGCGGATGGGGGCACGCTAGAAGAGACGGGGCTGCTCCACGAAGTTTCCACAGAAGGAGCGACGATGAATGGGGCTCAGCCCGAGCTCCCGGATGGCCCGGACGTGATCGGCGGAGCCGTACCCCTTGCACTCGGCGAGATGGTAGCCGGGATACTCGCGCTCGTAGGAGACCATGAGGGCGTCTCTTGTCACCTTGGCGACGATCGAGGCGGCTGCGATGCAGGCGATCTGGGCGTCCCCCCTGACGACGCAGAGCTCTGCGGGATGGGCGCCGATGGGGTTTCCGTCGATCAGGACGCAGTCGGAGTCGAGCCCGGTGTCCCGGATCGCGGAGGCCATCGCGTGGCGCAGGCAGGGGACGATTCCGAGGGCGTCGATGGACTCTGGCTCGACGTGCGCGATGCCCACGGCGACGGCCTGCTCGGCAACGAGGGCGGCCGTGCGCTCGCGATCGCGCGCCGAAAGCTGCTTGGAGTCGTTGAGCCCCCATATCCTCGGCTCGCTCGGCAGGCAGACGGCGGCGACGGTGAGCGGTCCCGCGAGCGCGCCGCGCCCCACCTCGTCCACGCCCACCACGATGCCCCGGCCCCCGAGTTCGTCCTGGAGCTCGTACATCGCCTCGACGCGACGTCGCTCGGCGTCCTCGCGCTCGATGCGGCGACGCGTCACCTCCACGGCATGGCGCACCTGCTTCCGGGGGTCCTCGGCATAGCGCTCCACAAGCAGGCGCGCCTCGTCGAGAGGGGCGCCCGACAGGGTGGCCACGACCTCGCGCGCGGTGACGGGGCGTGGGTTCTCTGGGCTCAAGGGACCTCCTCTATATAAGAAAGCCGCCCCGGTGGGGGCGGCTCCGACGTGCATGTGAGTGAAGCTAGTCGCGCTTCTCGCGGATGCGGGCGGCCTTGCCGACGCGGTCACGGAGGTAGTAGAGCTTGGCACGACGAACGTCGCCGTGACGGACGACGTCGAGCTTGGCGATCTTGGGGCTGTGGAGCGGGAAGGTGCGCTCGACGCCCACGGAGAAGCTGATCTTACGGACCGTGAAGGTCTCGCGGGCACCGGCGCCGCTCATGCGGATGACGTCGCCCTCAAAGACCTGCTCACGCGTGCGGTCGCCCTCGACGATGCGATAG
Organism: Candidatus Olsenella stercoravium; assembly: GCA_019116265.1. Lineage (GTDB taxonomy): Bacteria > Actinomycetota > Coriobacteriia > Coriobacteriales > Atopobiaceae > Thermophilibacter > Thermophilibacter stercoravium. Next base: position 11,849 of record DXBZ01000157.1, read on the forward strand.
TGGACCTTGACGTGGTCGCCGACCTTGACTGCGGGGATGTCCTCGCGAATCTGCTGGCGCTCGATGGCTCGAATGTAATCCATGTTCACTTTCCTGTCTCTAGAGGTGCCGACGCGTCTGCGAGCGACACATAGGTTTACACACAAGCGAGCATTATAGGGCACTTGTCGCCCGTCGACAAGAACGCCATAAAATCAGAGGCAGAGGCCCACGACGACGCCAGAGGCGGCGTCCGCCTGCCCGAGCGCGGAGGGATATCCCGTGTCCATCGCCTGGTAGAAGTAGTAGGCGTCATCGCCGGTGAAGGTGTAGGGGTACGAGCTGCGATACCACCAGGCGGTCGGCGCGCCGCCGTACTCGAGCGCGAGGGAGCCCGATTGATCGGAGAGGCAGGTGACCCCCTCCCGGACAAAGAGCGGGTACTGCTCCCCCTCGGCCGAGAGCAGGGCGTCGTAGACCGTGTAGTCAATGTAGTAGGTTCGAGCCCGCACCTGGTCGCCGTACTCGCGCGCAAACAAATCGACCGTCCCGCAGACCTCGGAGAGCGAGAAGAGCCAGAGCTCGTCGACGGTCTCTGTTACGGAGGTAACCTCAGACGTCACCCCGACGTTGTTGGTCGACTTGACGACCGGCACCACCTGGGAGGCAAGACCCTCTGGGAGCAGCTCGGCGCCGTCCGACGCGAGCCACGAGCGAATCTGGCTCCCCTCCCATCCGCCGGAGTTCGAGGCGCTCCCGTTCATCGGCTGCAGGGAAATCGGCGAGGTCATGAGCGTGAGCCCGGCCTGTCCGGATCCGTCGGCAAGCTCGTCGCAGCGAATCCCCACGACGGTCAGCGTCGCCTGACGCCCGTCGGAGAGCGGAAGGGGCCTCGTGTCGCCTATCGAGACGCCCCATTCGGCCGCGACGGCCTCCCCCTCCTCGTCAGAGGGGGCCTCCGAGATCATCTGCGCGACCTGGGTGAGTTCGTCCCAGTCGTACTCGGAGAAGCTCTTGGGGCTCAGGGCGCTCTCCTCAACCACCCGATCTGTGTCCGGGGCAGGAGCCAACATGACTCGGTAGAGGGCAAAGGCCCCGGCAGCAAACACGAGCAGGGAGAGCAGGACCAGCAGGCACGTCGGCGCGCCCCCGCCGTCTCGTCTAGCCATAGCGACCTCCGTTCGTCGGTCACCCATCATACAACACGGCGCGAGAGGCACGCCCGATGCGCATGTGGCCTACCTGCGTTTCCAGGACTGGGGAATCTTGAGGTCCTCGTAGACGCACACGGCATAACGGTCCGTCATGCCCGAGACGAAGTCGGCGACCTGCAGCTCGGGCCTGTCCTCGTCGTGCAGGCGGTACTCCTCGGGGACCTCGTCGAGATTCGCGACGAAGTGACTGAAGAGCTCGCCGAGCATCGCGTACGCCTTGGGCTCCTCCCACTTGGCGTCCCCGCGGGAGTAGAGATTGTCAAACAGGAACGCCCGCATCTCCATCATCGCGTCCCAGACGCGCTCGGACATACGGACGTCACCGAGGCGGGCGCTGGTCGAGACGACATCGTGCACCATGGTCTCTATGCGCTCCGAGGAGCTCGCGCCGAGCACCGAGCGCGGTGCGGCGGGTAGGTCGGCCTCGCGCAGCAGGCCGGCGCGCTCGGCGTCGTCGATGTCGTGGCACACATAGGCGATGCGGTCCGAGAGCGCGACGACCCTACCCTCCAGCGTGCGCGCGCGACGCTCGCCGGTGTGGCATCTGATTCCGTCGACGACCTCTCGGCTGAGGTTGAGTCCCTGGCCGTCCCGTTCGAGCAGGTCGACGATTCGTGCGCTCTGCTCGTTGTGGGCAAAAGCGCGGGCGCCGTCCGTCGTGCCCCGGTATCGCGCGATGGCGTCCGAGAGGGCGCGCTCGCCGACGTGGCCAAACGGGGTGTGGCCGAGGTCGTGCCCAAGAGCTATCGCCTCGGTCAGGTCCTCGTTGAGGCCCAAGGGCCGCGCAATCGAGCGGGCGACCTGAGAGACCTCGAGCGTGTGTATGAGTCGCGTCCTGTAGTGGTCGCCCTCGGGGGCGAGAAACACCTGCGTCTTGTGGGCAAGACGCCGAAAGCTCTTGGAGTGCAGGATGCGGTCGCGGTCACACTGGAAGCAGGTGCGGAGCGGGTCAGGCCCCTCGGGCCGCAGCCTGCCCACGGAGGAGTTGGCAAAACAGGCGTCGGGCGAGAGGCGCTCCCGCTCGGATCGCTCGAGACTCTCGCGTCGCATGGTCTCCATGGTGCCTCCAAAATGAAGAGGAGGAGGGGGAACGGCGTCCCCCTCCTCCTCGCTCAAAAGCCGTTTGAGCCAGAACTACTTGGCGACCTTCTCAGCGCCGCCGTTGGCCTCGATCTTGGCCTGGGCAGCCGCGAGGCGCGCGATGGGCACGCGGTACGGCGAGCAGGACACGTAGTCGAGACCGAGGTCGTAGTACATGTGGATGGACTCGGGGTCGCCACCGGTCTCGCCGCAGACGCCGCAGACGATGTCGGGGTTGCCGGCGTGGCCGCCCTCGACGCCCATCTTGACGAGCTTGGCAACGCCCTTGTCGAGCGTGGCGAACGGGTTCGTCTTGCAGATCTTCTTGTCGAGGTAGAGCGGCATGAACGCGGCCTCGACGTCGTCACGGGAGAAGCCCAGGCCCATCTGGGTCAGGTCGTTGGTGCCGAAGGAGAAGAAGTCGGCGTGCTTGGCGATGTCCTCAGAGGTGATCGCCGCGCGCGGAATCTCGATCATGGTGCCGACCGGGATGTCGAGCTCGACGCCATACTCCTCGGCAACGGCCTTGATGTTCTCCTCGACGACCTCGCGGACGAGGGCGAGCTCCTCCTCAAAGGCCACGAGCGGGATCATGATCTCCGGCTTGGGGCTGAGACCCTGCTTCTGAAGCTCGGCGGTGGCAGAGGCGATGGCCTTCACCTGCATGACGTTGAGCTCGGGGTAGACCAGGCCGAGGCGGCAGCCGCGAAGGCCGAGCATCGGGTTGGCCTCCTGGAAGGAGTCGAGCTTGGCGAGAAGCGCCTTCTTCTCGGAGACGTCCTTGCCCTCGGCCTCCTCCTTGGCGATCTCGACGTCGAGGTCACGCGGGTCCTCGAGGAACTCGTGCAGGGGCGGATCGAGCAGGCGCACGATGACGGGCATGCCGTCCATCGCCTTGAACATCTCGAGGAAGTCACCCTTCTGGGCGGCGCCGAGCTTCTCGACGGCGTCGGCCTTGACGGCCTCGTCGTCAGCGAGGATGAAGTTCTGGATGAGCTGCTTGCGCTCGCCGAGGAACATGTGCTCGGTGCGGCACAGGCCGATGCCGGAGGCGCCGTTGTCCTTGGAGAGCTGCGCGTCGGCGGGGTTGTCGGCGTTGGCGCGGACACCGATCACGCGGCCGCGCTCGGCGTCGTTGCGGACCTCGTCGGCCCAGTCGAGGATGGTCTGGAGGTCGCCGCCGAGCTCGGGACGGACAAGGGCGACCTCGCCGAGGATGACGTCACCGGTGGTGCCGTCGATGGAGATGACGTCGCCCTCGTGGAGGGTGATGTCGGTGCCGGCGATGGTGCAGACCTTGTTGACCGCGTCGATCTGGAGGGCGTCGACGCCGCAGACGCAGGGGGCGCCCATGCCGCGGGCGATGACGGCGGCGTGGGAGGTCTTGCCACCGTGGGAGGTCAGGATACCCTCGGCGGCAACCATGCCGTGGAGGTCGTCCGGCGTGGTCTCCCAGCGCACGAGGATGCAGGGCTTCCCGGCCTCGGCGTAGGCCTCGGCGTCAGCGGAGGAGAACACGACGGAGCCGACGGCGGCACCCGGGGAGGCGTTGAGGCCCTTGGCGATGACCTTGTAGTCGGCCTTGGGGTCAAACTGCGGGTGGAGGAGCTGGTCGAGCTGCTCGGGGGCAACGCGCATGACCGCCTCCTCCTTGGAGATGCGGCCCTCCTCGTACATCTGGATGGCGACCTTGAGCGCGGAGAGCGCGGTGCGCTTGCCGACGCGGGTCTGGAGCATCCAGAGCTTGCCCTGCTCGATGGTGAACTCGAGGTCCATCATGTCAGCGTAGTGGTCCTCGAGGATCTCGAAGACGTGGAAGAGCTCCTTGCCAGCCTCCTCGAGGCCCGGGACCTTGGGCAGGTCGGCGATCGGCTCGGTGTTGCGGATGCCGGCCACGACGTCCTCGCCCTGGGCGTTGACCAGGAAGTCGCCGGACGGCTCGGGCTCGCCGGTGACCTCGTCGCGGCTGAAGGCGACGCCCGACCCGGACGTG